>JBILMQ010000093.1:0-11625 GCA_044375455.1 Caulobacterales bacterium
CCTCTGCGAAATCCTGCGAGCGCTCCATCAGGGCAAATGCTTCGAGGTCACGATGCGCCGTGGCTTGACTGAGCGCGAGGGCTGCGATGTTGACGTCGCGCTTGACCATTTTAAGGGCCGTCGGCGGCAGTGCCGCGGCGGCCTGTGCAATCTGCATGGCGCGCGCCAGGGCCTCGCCGTCCTGCGACACTGCGTCGGCGAGGCCCCAGGCGAGCGCGGTGTCGGCATCGATCTTTTCGCACAGCGCCGCGATGCGCTTGGCGCGCGCCGGTCCGACAAGGGCGGTGATGCGCGGGATCGAGCCCCAGCTCATGTTCATCCCGCGTGCGACCTCAGGCACGTAAAGGGCGGCGGATTTCGCCATGACGCGCAGGTCGCAGGCGACGGCGAGCGCTGCGCCCCCGCCAACGCACCATCCCTCGATCGCCGCGATCGTGAGCGCATCGATCTTTTCGAAGGCGTCGCACATGGCGGGCCCAGCGCGCAGAGAGATGCGCCGGCGTGAGAGTTTCTCGGGGCGATCCTGACTGCGCACAGGATCCTTGAGATCGGCGCCAAGCGTAAAGTTCCGCACCTGACCAGTGAGGATCACTGCCGAGACATCAGGGCATTCGTGAAAGCTGCGTGCGGCCTGTGTGAGTTCGCGCACAGCGTCTACGGACAAGGCGTTGGCCTTGTCGCCGCGGTCAAAGCGCAGCACCGCGATGCGTCCGACGACATCGATGCTGACCATGGAGTCTGACATGCGCGCGCACTCCCCTTTTCGGTCCCCCGGCGATGGCGACCGCGCGGAGCATGCGTCCTCGCAGCTCCGGGGTAAATGCCGGACATGACCGCATCTTCTGGCTGGCGCGCCCAGGGCAAGGCGGGCCCAGGGCAAGGCGGGGTCTGGGCAAGGCGGGGTCTGGGCAAGGCGGGGCCTGGGCGGCGCCTGAGACGCGGCGCAGTCGCGCTGTGCACGCGCGCGGCGCTGCGCGAAACCAAATCGCGCGCCAAGGCGCCGGGCCTGCTGGCCCCCGGCATTGGGGCGGGTGCGCTGATTGCTGCGACGATCGCGCATCGGTTGCTCATCAACCGACCCATTGTGGCGACGCCCAAGGGCGCGAAGCCATGTCGTCCCTCGCAGACAGTGCCCGCTCTGCTCGACCGGACGCCTCTATAAGCCCGCTCTGCCAGGAGGACGCAAACCTGATCACCGACGCGGCGACGCCACGCGCGCCCCCGCCGGACGACCCGCCGTGCGCCTGAGTTGGCTGCGCGCCGGGCCGCCAGGCTCGGGCATACGTGAAACACCCAAATTCGTCGGCGTTGCGTCGCATGCCATGAGTGATGGATGGCAGAGACCCGGGTCGTCATCCCGGTTGACGTGTCGCTCAGCGCCGCGCCGCGCAGCGCAGCGCGCAAGGGATGCTTCGGGGCTCTGGCGATCTGGTGGACATGGTGGGCGCGATGACCCGAACTGAGTTTGATCTCGGCCCCGCAGGCTCAGCCCTCGGACGCAGGCAGAAGCGCCTGTGCGGATGCGCGGCGCGGTCCAGCCTTCCCGCCCGGTCTGGCGCGGCATGGATGGTCGCCGTCGCGTGCGGCGCTCTTGCCGGCGCCGGCTGCGCGTCGATCACGACTGAACGGGGCCAGATCCCCTCAGGCCAAACCGAGGCCGGGGCGCGCCCATCGCCAGCGCAGGCGGAGTGTCGCGGCGATGCCCCCCTGATGCTGGCGCCGGCTCAAGTGATCGAGGCCTGCACGCCCTTGCTGCGCGATCCGCGCGCAACGGTTCGCCAGTTCGCGGTGGTGAGCCTGCGTATCGGGGAAGCCCATCTCGCCCGGCAGGAATTGGACGCCGCAGGCGCATCGCTCAGCCGCGCGCTGGACCTGTCGGCGGGTCTGGAGCCGACCATGCGCGGCAGGATCCTGAATGCGGTCGGCCGGCTGCGCCAGGCCCGCGGCGAACGTCAGCAGGCGATCGCGGCGTTCAAGGCGGCGGCCGATCTGGACCCCGCCGATCCGCGGCTCCTGTTCGATCTCGGATCGGCGCAACTCGCCGATGGGATGTCGACCCAGGCGCTCGCCGTCTTCGACAGGCTGTTCGCGCTCGCCCGCACCCAGACGGCCCAGACTGCCGGCTTTGCCGGCCAGGCCCGCCTGCAGCTGGGCGCCTGGCGCTTGACCGGCCAGTCTTACGCCGACCTGCAGATGGCGCTTGAGGCCTATGAAGCAGCGCTTGCGGTGCGGGATGTCGCCGCCGAGGCTCAGCTGGGCGTCGGCGCCGCGCAACTGCGCCTCGCCGCTCTCGAACCGACCCCGGCCGAGCGCGCGACGCGCTTGGCGGGCGCGCTGAAGGCCTACGAGGCGGCAGAGCAGGCGCGTCCGGATGCAGCCGAAGCCTGGACAGGACAGGGACGCACGCGCCTTGCCTTGGGCCAGACGCAGCTCGCGATCGCGGCCTTTGCGCGCGCGGCGGGCCTTGAGCCGGCGACTGCGGACCGGCTTGGCGAGCTCGCGCGGATCCAGGCCCAGGCGCGCCAATATGACGACGCAGCGCAGACTTACGCCCAGTGGCTCGCCCTCGATCCCAACAATGCGGCCCTGCTTGGCGAGTTCGCCGACGTGGAGATCGCCCGCGGTCAGCCGGACAAGGCCCGCGCCCTGTTGGAGCGGGCAATCCGGATCGACCGGTCGATGCCGGCTTTGTCGCTGCAACTCGCCAAGCTGCTTTACGCCAATGGCGGCGCGGCCATGGCGGTTGCGCGCGAGCAGTTCCTGGACGCGGCCCGTCTCGCTGCGGCGAGCAGCGACAAGAACGCCCGCGCCGAGGCGCTGTATTTCGTGAGCCGGATCGACACCGAGGGACGCGGCGTCCCCCTGGCCGGGGCCATCGCCAACGCCGATGCGGCCGTGACTTTGGATGGCGCTCGGTCCGATTATCGCAGCCAGGCTTGTCTTGCGCGCATCCGCTTCATGACGCTGGAAATGTCGCGCAGCGGAGAAGCCAACGCCCATTGCGGCGACTTGAGCGGCGCCACCCCGGCGCAGTCTTACCTGTTGCGCGGCATGAAGGAATTGCGCGCGGCGCATTTTGCAGGCGGCGACGACAAGAAGAGGCGCTGGGAAGAGGCCTATCGGGCCTTCCTCGCTGGGCGCGCGGCTCTGCGCGCCGACGACGTTGCGGTGACGCGCGCCGGTCTAGAACTCGGCGTCGGCCTCGCCAACTATTGCGTGGGCTTTGCCGCGATCGGACGCGAGATGATCGACCGCATCGACAAAGATACCCGCACCTATTTCGACACCTATCGCGTCGCGCAGTGCGCGACTTACTGACAGCCCCCGCCGCCCGCCGATGCATCGGCGCCGGCCAGGACAAAGGGCCCATGCTGAGGGAGTGGATGCGGCATGACGAATAATTCCGCCGCTTCAGGCCGCATTCGCGCCTTGGACGCAGAAATCCGCCTGCCGATTGACGGGGAGGCCGCGGCCGGCATCGCCGAGCGGCCTGAGGAGACGCGGCGCTTCATTCTGGAAATCGCCCAGGACGTCTTCGGCACGACGCTTGACGCAAGGGTCGAACTCGGCCGGTCCTATGTCGAGACGCAGGCCTTCGTGCAGTTTCTTTCGGTCGACGCCGCGCCGAGCGCGGCCAATCGCGAAATTTTGCTCACCCAGACCCAGGCCCTTGGCGAGCGCCTGTCGCATGATCTCGCCATCCGCTTTGCAATGATCGCAAGTGGCGTGCGGCCAAGCGTGACGATCGACCCAGATCGCGGCTTCCTGAACGCGCATGCTCCGGGCGGCGTGGTGAGCGGATATCGCGCGCCGCCGAACCGGGATGCGCGCAGCGCGCATGCCGCATCTGAGGCGCCGGCGCGCGGCTCGCCGCCGTTCTGGGCGCCGGCGGCGCTGGGCGCGGCGGTGATTGCGGCCGTCTTCCTGGCCTGGCAGGCCAAGGAACTGCCGGGCCTCAGGGCGCGGAATGCGGCTCTGCAGGTTGAGGTCAATCAGCTGAGTTACGATCTGCAGATCGCGCGCACGGCGCGCACCTTTGAGACGCAGGAGTGCACGAACTCAATCACCCAGCACCGCGTGATGATCGCAGATCTCGCCCAGCGCTGCAGCCCGCGCACGCCCAATCCGACGCCGCCAGCGGGTCCGCGTCCCTATGTCGAGCCGCCCAAGCCCTATCCAGAAACGCCAAATCCGTTTGAGCCGCAGCCCTGAGGCTGGCTTCGGGCCCTGCATACGCCGATGTGATCAACCGAAATGTGCCGGGCCGGCATGGGCGCTTGATTGGCAGGATCAGGCTGTTGAGGCCTGGCGGGCAGACCTGATTGCCGTTGGCCTCGTGGAGGCGCCCCTGGATGGGATTGTGGCCGCGCAGGCGGTGGCGCTGGAGGACTTGCACGACGATCCGGAGAATCGCGTCGTCGCAGCTCTTTCGCTCCGCCACAGTGGGACTTTGGTCGCATAAGACGTCAGACTCATCGGCTGGGCCGCCCGCGCGAAGGGCGCGGCGGCAATGGACGCGAAGAAATGAGCGGCGCGGCTGATCGCGATTGCGCTGGCGCCGATATCGATCGTCGGCGCCGGAACCTCCTTCTGGACAGCTGTCAAGCAGCCGGATTTACGAGATAAGGCGACACTCAGTGTTACGAATTGCTGTCTTCGCCGGTCGTTCCGGGCAGCGCGGGCCGCAACGGTCTGCGCGCGCCAGGAACGACCTCGGGCGCTCCGGTGGTGTCGTCCGGGGTGGGGTCTGGCGGGGTGGGGTCTGGCGGGGTGGGGTCTGGCGGGGTGGGGCCTGGGGAGGGGTTCAGCTCCGCGGGTTGAGCGTTTCTTCTAGGTCGCGCAGGCGATAGCTGCGGCCCCGGATGTTTAGGACATGGGAGTGATGCAGGAGCAGGTCGAGGATGGCGGTGGCGAGCACCTCGTCTCCGGCCAGGGGTTCGGTCCATTCGCGCACGCTCTGGTCGGTTGTGATCCGCATCGCGCCCAGATTGCAGCGGTAGCTGAACAGACGAAAAAACAGGCTCGCCTCCTGACCCGTCATCGGCTCGAAGCCGAGTTCGTCGATCACGATCAGCGCGGGCGACATGGACTGCCGCCGTTTCAGGCGCGTAGGCGGCATGCCGGCGTCGATTTTCAGCGCGCTCGAAGCCTGTCTCGCAAAACACGGATGCAGGCAGCTCGTCCAGTTGTGCTTCGTGAAATCAATAGGCCGCGGCGCGCAAAAGCTGGTGACGGCGGAACTTCATCTCGCGCCCACCCCGGCAGCCGCGGCCCGCATGGAAAATTATGTTCCCCGTCTTGCCAATCTTGAAAGAGTGTTGATCCCAGGACGTGGTCACTGGACCCGGCAGGAGAAACCGGAAGGGACCAACCGCATTCTCGCGGACTGGATGAGGTGCGTCTTGCCAACTCTGTGAGACTGGGCGCCAGCTGGGGGCCAGGCTGGGCTGCGGACTTGGCGAGCGCCTTGCAGCGGCATAAGAGCGCAGCGGTGCGACGCTGGGCACGGAGGTCTTGGATCGTCGATGAATGACCCTTCGAAAGACGGCGCCGCCCAAGGCAGCTTGGGAGCGGGCAGCTTGGGACGGGGCAGCGCTTGGCTCGGTGCATGGTTTCGCGCCCGCGATCCCATCCACCAGGTGGCGCTCGGCTATCTCGCATACATCCTCGTCTGCTTCGCGGCCCTGGCCGCGCCCTGGGCGGTCAGCGCGCCGGTGTCTTACCTCGACCGCCTGTTCGTCGCCGTATCGGCGGTGTCAACGACGGGTCTGTCGCCGGTCGATGTCGGGGCGGCGTTCACGTTCTGGGGAGAGGCCGCAATCCTGCTGACCGTCAAGGCGGCCGGGCTTGGCTATCTGACCATTGGCTCCTTTGTGGCGTTGTCGCTGCAGCAGCGGCTGTCGGCGCATCGCGAAAGTCTGGCGCGCGCCTCCTTTCCGCTGCCGGAGGGGTTCAACCCCACGCAATTCATCCAGCGCGTGTTCTGGTTCGCCCTTCTGATCGAGATGTTGGGCGTTATTCTGCTCTTTCCACAAATGTTCTATGCGGGTGCGGATCGGCCCTTGTGGTCGGCGATATTTCATTCAATTTCCGCCTTCAACACCGCCGGTTTTTCGATCTATGGCGACAGCATGGAACGCTTTGCCGCGCATCCAGGCATTCTTATGTCGATCATTCTTCTCGCCTATCTCGGAGCCATCGGCTTCATTGTGATGAGCGAATTCTGGGATCGTTTTCTCCATCCACGCCGCAAGCTCGGCTTCACCAGCCGGGTGGTGCTCATCGCCATGGCGGTGCACGGCGTCGGCGGCACGGCGTTGCTGTTGCTGTTTGAGCCGAAGTTCATGGAGATGTCGCCCGACTTTGCACTCCTCAATGCGCTGTTCCAAGTCTCGATGGCAGGCACGACGGCCGGTTTCAATACCGTCTCGCTGTCGACCATCGCCCCGGCGACGGCGGCCGCATTTTATCTGGTGATGGCTTTTGGCGCGGCGCCCGCGGGCACCGGCGGCGGCTTGAAACTGACGACTGCGGCTGTGCTGTGGGCGGAGATCGTCGCGGTGCTGCGGCGACGCGACCGGGTGACGCTTCTGGACTATGAGATACCCGCCGCGCGCGTGCGCCAGGCCAGCGCCACTCTTTCGTTCTTTCTGGTTTTGCTCGGCGCCTCCTTGTTGGTGCTGCTGACAAGCGAAGAGGCGCCTTTCGAGGTTGTTCTGTTTGAAGCCGTGTCGGCGCTCACGAATGCGGGCATGTCCATGGGGCTCACCGCGCAGCTGTCTGATGTCGGCATGGCCGCGGTGATCGTGCTTATGTTTGTGGGACGCGTGGGCATCCTGTCCTTCGGACTGGCGCTCGCCGCCAAGGACGAGCGAAAGGACGATCCTGAGGACGCCGACGTGGTGCTGTAGGCGCACGGGCCCGCCCAAACGCGGCTTGGGCCGCAGCGCAGGCGCGAGGCCCTGGGCGTCGGGCCCTGGGCGTCGGGCCCTGGGCGTCGGGCCCTGGGCGTCGGGCGCCTGATGCGCGGTGTTAAACCTCGACAAATCGCCGAGAGGGGCGATTTTCGCTGGGGAGCGGGCGCATGCGATTCGCCGCCCGCCGGTTTGGTGGTGTGCCTGAGGAGGTGGTGGTGGCGGGATTTGGAATGCGCCGCGGCGGCGGGGTTGGAACCGCGCTCGCCCTGTTGGCGGGGGCGGTTGCGGTGGTGCTGGCGGTCATGTGGTTTGGCGGGCGGATCGCGACCGGCGACAGGCCGGATGCAACGGTCACCATCCGCGCGCCCGTCTCGGCCAAGGCGGCTCCTGACGTCGCCGTGATCAGCGCTGGCGTCGAGGCGTCAGCCTCCTCCGCGTCGACCGCAGCGGATCTGGCGGCGCAACGCGCATCAAAGGTGCTTGAAGCGGCCCGCAAGTCGGGTGTGGACGGCAAGGATTTGAAGACGCTGTCCGCCACAGTCGCCCCGCAATACACCACGCCGGCGCGCGGCGAGCCGCGCATCAGCGGCTATGTGGCGGGCCAGCTCGTGCAGGTCACAGTGCGCGACACCGCCAGGATGGGCGCGCTGATGACCGCGCTGACAGGGGCCGGGGCTCAGACCATCCAGGGACCTGAGTTTCGGCTCGATGATCCTGAAACCGCCATGGCCGACGCGCGTCGCACCGCAATCGAGGCGGCCGAGATGCGCGCCCAGCTTTATGCCGATGCGGCAGGCTTCAAACGCGTGCGTATCCTGCAGATCTCAGAGGCGAATGCAGAGACGTCGCCTGTCCCGCCGGCGAGAATGGCCATGGATCCGGGGATGCCCGACGGCGTGCGCGCGGTTGCGGACACGCCGATCGCCCCGGGCGAAGTGGCGCTGGAGGATATCTTGATCATCACTTACGCGCTTGATCGTTAGTCACAGGCGGCAGGAAGCCGGACGCGCGCCATGGGGAGCGCCAGCGCAGACGGACAAGGGGTCGCGCCCCGAGGCCGCGACCTCGCCCTTCCGGGGCGCGGCGGCGGCGCGCCGGGGGTCCCGGTAGCGCAGCGACGGCCAGAGCCGCCCGACAATGGCGCGGGTCGCCCGACCACGGTTGAGCCTGACCGCAACGCCGCCCTTGCCTCGGCGGCCCGAACAAAGCGGTCGTCGTTGAGACAGCCGCGGCCAAAGAATGCCTGGCCCCCTGCTTGGTTCCCATTTGCAGTTGCCGCTATAGATGGATGAGCAGGACGACACGCTTTGGGGACCGGAACTGCGCATGGGACCACAGCTGGGTAAACGCGCGCCGACGCGGCTGAATTGGCTCGGCGACTTCGTGTTCGGCGACGGCGTCGTTTACGTGAAGAAGACCGGCGTGCGCATACCGCTCAACGCGGAGGTGCTCACAGCAACGGCACGCTGGTTCGCCTTCTTTTTCGCGGCCGAGTTCTGGCGGCTTGTCAAATTGCTGGGGGCCAACCGCTCGCCATCCATCGCCTTCATGCCCGATCGCCCGCGGCCCTGGTATCTCATCTGGCCAGTGTTGCACGCCGCCGGGGCGCGGATCGTGAATGATCCATCCCGCGCCGATGTGGTGTTTCACTTTGACGACGCCACCACATCGCCAAGCCCGCTTCCGCTGAAGACCAGACCAGGCGTGCGCCTGGTCAACTTCGCCTGTCTGGACGTGTCGAAGTCCCGCGTCGCCGAGGCCTTTGAGGAGGCCTTTGGCTATCCCCTGCGCATCGATCCGGCGGTTCATCAAGGACCTGCGGTGGAAAAATCAGAGCTTAATGGCGTGCATGACGGACGCATGGTGCATTGCCCGGCGGCGGCGCTCGGCGGGCGGGTCTATCAGCGGCTTGTCGACAACCGCATTGACCCTGACACGGTGGCGGATCTGCGCACGCCGACGGTGGGCGGCCTGCCTGCCTGCGTCTTTATCAAGGAGCGCCCGATTGGCGTGCGCTTCTCCAATGACAACACGCGCTGCAGTCTGAAGGCGGCGCAAGACGTCTTCTCACCTGACGAGCTCGCCGCGATCGCCCGCTTCACCCGGCTCATCGGGCTTGATTGGGGCGGTCTCGACGTCCTGCGCGACGCCAGCGACGGCAGGCTCTACATCGTCGACGCCAACAAAACCGACATGGGCCCCCCAACCAGTCTGGCGTTCAGCGAAAAACTTCGCGCCACCCGGCTTCTGGCCAGTGCGCTTTCAGCATACCTTGCCCACCCGCGCGACATTGCCTAAGCACAGGCCATGTCAGTCACCATTCCATTCGTGCGCACGATTGAGTTTGAATACGGGCAGATCGCCGAGGTCAGCCCGCGCGTGCGCCGCATTATCGCCAACAACCCAGGCCCCTTTACCTACACCGGCACCGGCGTCTACGTGATCGGGCGCGGTAACGTCGCCGTGATAGATCCGGGGCCGGATATTCCTGAACATTTCTCCGCCCTGAAGGAGGCCCTCGCCGGCGAGACGATCACGCACGTGTTCGTCACCCATTCCCATATGGATCACAGTCCGCTCGCCCATCCGCTCGCCGCCCACGCCGGCGCCCAGGTGTACGGCGGCGGACCTGCCGTCGCGACCGAGTCGGAAGTGCGGATGGAAGCCGGCGACGACCTCAGCTTTGAGCCGGACATTCGGGTTGGCGATGGCGATGTGTTCCAAGGCCAGGACTGGACGATCGAAGCCATCACCACGCCGGGTCATACGTCAAACCATATCTGCTACGCATTGCAGGAGGAGAACGCGCTGTTCAGCGGCGACCACGTCATGGGCTGGTCGACGACGGTGATTTCGCCGCCGGACGGCGACATGGGCGCTTATCTAAAGAGCCTCGAGAAAATTCGTGCGCGGAATTTTTCAAGACTTTGGCCGACGCATGGCCCGCCTGTAGAAGATCCTGGCGCCTTTCTGGACGCCTACATCGCCCACCGTCGTGCGCGCGAGGCGCAGATTGTTGCGCGCCTTCGGGCTGGCCAGACCCGTGTGAAAGACATCGTCGCGGTCTTGTACGCTGACGTCGACAAGCGGCTTCATCCGGCCGCCTGCCATTCCGTGATGGCCCACATCCTGCACATGCTGGCTGAAGGCCGCATCGTATGCGCTGGCGCACCCGGCATGGATGCAGACTTCCGGCTTGCCGGCTGAGACCGCTATCTCACGCGCTGTTCCTTGATGCAGGTTCGTTTGAAGAGTTGATCATTCTCAAACCAGTGCCAGGTGCGTCCCCGGTGACAGCCGTCCTGCGAAATCTGGATCATTTCATAGAGATAAGCGCTTGGCATGTCCTTGCGCGTCCATGTCAGGCACACGGTGCGCGCGTCGATCTCCCACGCCCGGCCAAAGATGCGCTCGGTGTCCCACCAGATCGCCTTGTCGCGATAGGTCGCGGGAAAGTGGATCTCTTCGCGTCGACCATCGGCCCACAGATAGGTATTGATCTGGTAGTAGGCATAAGGGCCCGCGTCCGGAAAGCTGCACTGCAGGCGGCTCTTGTGACGATCAATCTCGCGGTTGTCCGCGTCGACGTGGATGTACACGCCTTCCCATTCGCCTTCATGACGCGCCAGCACTGGCATTTCTGTGCGGATCAGGGACATCGTGGCCTCCAAGGTCTCGCCAAAGGCGACGCGCTGTGGTGAAACGCTGCCAGATTTAGCGATCCACAGCCACCTTCGCCAGCCGGAAATCGCCCGATGATCGATGTCCTACTCCTGGCCCGCGCCGGCCCGATCGCCATCTTAACTTTGAACCGGCCAGACAAACGCAACGCACTCACGGCGGCGATGTGGCGGGCGCTGCCGGAACAGCTTGCGGACCTCGCGGGCGACCCTGAGGTGCTGAGCCTGATCGTGACGGGCGCAGGCGCCCACTTTGCCGGCGGGGCTGACATCGGCGAGTTTCCTGAGGTTTACGCCACTGCCGACAGCGCGCGCGCCTATTCCGATGCGGTGCAGGTCGCTGGCGCGGCGCTGGCGGCGTTTCCCAAGCCGACGCTGGCGCAAATCCGTGGGGCCTGCGTTGGCGGAGGCTGCGGTCTTGCGCTCGCTTGCGATCTGCGCTTCGCCGATGACACGGCGCGGCTCGGCATCACGCCGGGCAAGCTCGGCCTCGCTTATACCCTGGCCGACACCAAGCGCCTGGTTGACGCGGTGGGTCCGGCGGCGGCGAAGGATATCCTGTTTTCAGGCCGCCTCGTTGACGCCCGCGAAGCCTATCGCCTGCGCCTCGTCGACCGGGTCGTCGCGCCGGATGCGCTCGACGCAACGGTGCGGGAATATCTCAACGGGCTCGCAGCCGTCTCCCAGTTCTCAATCCGGGCAATGAAAGCGACAATCAGCGCGATCCAGGCGGGGCAGACTTCGCCCGGCGAGGCGGACATGGCGCGATATCTGGACGGGTTCCGCGGCGAGGACTTCCAGGAGGGCTATAGCGCGTTCCTGGCGAAGCGCCCGCCGCGGTTCACCTTTCGCTAGCCTGACTTGGCGCCGGCGCCCCGCCGCCCAGCGCGGGCGCAGGCGGCGGGCAAGGGCGGGGTGCTGCCTCGCTCAGACGCCGCCTGTCTTCGCCCACCGGATGCCGCGACGAAGCAATTCATAGAACTCTGGACGTTCCCAGCTGCCACGCTCGACAACTGGATAATAGTCCA
>JBILMQ010000343.1:0-3438 GCA_044375455.1 Caulobacterales bacterium
ACTGGCTCGGAGAGCTTTGCAAAGGCCCGACTGATCAAAGGCACAGGCCCGGCAGGCCTGTAGCTCAACGTCAACTCGGGGTAGCGATAGGCAGCCCGCTCACCGGCCGTGGGCGGCGTTCGGCTCGCAGCAAAACGTGCAAGACCTTCGCGCAGGCGTGCGACGGCCTCGGCATACAGGCTTTCAAGAGCCTCGACGGCTTGCGCCGGCGTCAATCCGGAAGTCATCGGTGATATCTAGCTGCGACAGGCACTCAGCGCCAGCGCCATGCGCGGGCAGACGCATTCGCATAACGCCGCATCACACCAATCTATATCAAAGCGTTCTATGTCAGAGCGTACTATATTAGAACTTTCTGCGTCTCGGCGTTTAGCATCACCGATGTCAATGCAGGCCGCACCAGCGGGCACGGGCCGCGCAACGCAGACCAGAGCCAGCTTTACGAATGCCGTCAAGGCGGCCCGCAGCAGACTGGACGACCTCAGAGTCAGTGCTCGCCGGAAGCCTCGCGGCGACGCACCATCATCCGGTCGAAGGTCGCCCATACGCCCTCCTCCCCCTGCCACTCGCCCCGCGTGGCGGCCTTGGAATACTCCGTTGCCCGGGCCTCAAAGAAATTGGCGTGCTCGACGCCGGACAGAAGTGGCTGCAGCCAAGGCAGCGGGTGCTCGCGCACGCCATAAACCGCCGGCAGACCAAGCTGGGAAAGGCGCCAATCAGCAACATGGCGGATGTAGGCCTTGATATCGTCCGGCTTCATCCCCTTCACAGACCCGAGTTCGAAAGCCAGGTCGATGAATTTGTCTTCCAGGCCGACAACGGTCTTGCAGCAGTCGATGATGTCGTCCTTGACCGCGCGGGTGAGGCAGTCCGTCTCAGCTGTAAACGTGTGAAACAGCTTGATGATGCCGTCGCAGTGCAGGCTCTCGTCACGCACCGACCAGCTGACGATCTGCCCCATGCCCTTCATCTTGTTGAAGCGCGGGAAATTCATCAGCATCGCAAAAGACGCAAACAGCTGAAGGCCTTCAGTAAATGCGCCGAACATGGCAAGGGTGCGCGCGATGTCAGCATGCGTGCCGACCCCGAACCGCCCCATGTAGTCGTGCTTGTCCTTCAGCGCATCGTATTCGAGAAACGCGGAGAATTCGCTCTCCGGCATGCCAATCGTTTCCAGCAGCAGGGCGTAGGCCGCGATGTGAATGGTCTCCATGTTGGAGAACGCCGCCAACATCATTTTGACCTCAGTCGGACGAAACACGCGCCCATACCGCTCCATGTAATTGTCATTCACCTCGACGTCGGCCTGGGTGAAAAACCGAAAGATCTGCGTGAGGAGATTGCGCTCTTCGTCGGACAGCTTGTTCGACCAGTCCTTGCAATCCTCGCCAAGCGGCACCTCCTCCGGCAACCAGTGGATCTGCTGCTGGCGCTTCCAGAATTCATACGCCCAGGGATAGCGAAAGGGCTTGTACGAGTGGGAAGGCGTCAGAAGGCCTGGCTGAGCGGCGAGAATGGCGGCCATGGGGCGGTCGTCTCCTGGTTGCCGGGGTGACGGCGAAGCTCCCCGACTGTCAACAGGTGGTGGTTAACAGCCCGTTACAATCTACATCTTGCGCCGGCAGCGCAAGTCCCCGGGCTCGGTCCTCCACAGAAAGGAGCAGCGTCAAGCCGCCGGACGCTGCGGGTGGAACTGACCAGCGGGACGAAACCGCCAGAGATAGCGCGGCGCGATCGCCTCAATCGACTCAAGTTCACCCACACCGAGGTCGCCAATCAGGCCAACGCCCCGCTCACCGGAGATGCCGACCACGTTGTCTGACTTCAGGAGTTCGACCTGCCCCCCGGTCAGGGGCGGTCCGGCGAAAGGATTCAGCACAGACAGCATCTCGAGCACAGCGCCGAGGGTTTGCGCGACCACGAAAGGCAGAGGGGCAAGAAACCGCTTGCGCTCTATGGTGGCCAGCGTGAACTGCAGCAATTGCTTGAACGTGTAGACGTTCGGGCCGCCCAGTTCGAAGACGCGCCCGGGCGCGTCGCTTCGCATGAGCGCAGCCAACGCTGCATCTGCGACATCACCAACATAGACCGGCTGCAACCGCGTCTTTCCGAACCCGATCAGCGGAAGAGCCGGCGCAAACTTCGCCATATCCGCAAAGCGGTTGAAAAAGTCGTCTTCCGGCCCGAACACGATCGACGGGCGCAAGATCACCGCGGCGGGAAACTCACGGCGCACCGCCTGTTCCCCATACGCTTTGGTGCGCGCATAGGCCGCCTTCGAGTCCGCCCGGGCGCCGATCGCGGAAATCAGGACGAAACGCTCGACGCCCGCCGCCTTGGCCGCCCGCGCCGCCACGCGCGGGCCCTCGATATGCGCTGCGGCGAAGGATTGCCGGCCTTTCTGGTAGAGCAGGCCGACAGAATAGACGACGCCATGGGCGCCTTCGAGAGCCGCGGCGATTGAGCCCTCATTGCGGATATTGGCCTGCACGAGTTGCACCTGGCCAACGTCTCCCATCACCCGCAATTCATGACCAAGATGAGGCCGTCGCATCGGCACACGCACACGGTAGCCCTGCCGGCACAGCACCCGTACGATCTGGCGGCCAATGAACCCTGACCCGCCGAACACCACAATCAAGCGCCCGTTGGACACCCGCTGCTCCCTACACCGACGCCCGGTTCGGGCGCGCTCGCTGCTCGAGGCGTTGCTACAGGCGCCCGGTCGGCATGGAAAGCCCCCACGCGACGGGTCTGGTCAGGTCGCCAACCGCGCCGCCATGTATGACCTCGCGGATCGGACCGCCGCGCCCGGTGACCTCGCCGCTGACCGGGATCGGTTCCGGCAGTCGGCGAAGCGGCGCTGAGCGGCGGCTGGGACCGCTGCGAAGCGTTGACTTGACCGCGACTTCGCCGCTACACGTCGCTCCCCATCAGCCCAGGTGGCGGAATTGGTAGACGCACCAGTTTCAGGTACTGGCGAGTAACATCGTGGAGGTTCGAGTCCTCTCCTGGGCACCATTTGTTCTTTTTTCCATGATCTGCAGCTATCCAAAGTGACCCGGAGTGATCCGGGTTTTTCTTTGCGCGCCAAGGGTTTTTGACTGGTCTGGCGCTATCTCGAGTGCCCTCGCCGGGAAGGCCTTGGGATTGCCCACGGACGGTATCTGTCGGTATTTTTGAGCATCAATACCGTCACGCCGCAGAGCGATACCGTCAAAATGAAGCTCTCAGACCTCAAATGCAGGAACGCCAAGGCAACGGGTGTTCCCCAGAAGTTCGCCGACGGCCAAGGCCTTTACCTGTTCGTGACGGCGACGGGCGCTCGCCACTGGCGGATGGACTACCGTTTCAACGGCAAGCGCCTGACCATGAGCTTCGGCCCATACCCAGAGGTCACGCTCCTGGAGGCCCGTGAGAAGCGCGAGGAAGCCCGCC
>JBILMQ010000094.1:0-11526 GCA_044375455.1 Caulobacterales bacterium
GCGCCAGGTCGCCGCCCTTCTCATACAATTCCTGGAAACGGTAAAAACTGTCGCGCCCCGGCCCTTCGCTTGCGCTGCGGGCGTTCGGAGCTCTGATCATGCCACCGGCATGATCAGCCGGCTTCGCTGTCGCGCCTCACCCCATCACCTTGCAGGCCTGCGTGACGTTGCCGAGCTGCTTGGCCAACTCCAGCAGGCCGACCTTGGCCTTGATCACTTTGCGTTCAGCGTTCGTCGTCATGGCGTCATATCCTGAACGACGGCCGGGGCGCTGCGCCGAGCTCCGCATGGCTCCGGTCCGGGCCCCGGCATCAATGGCCCGCCAAAGCATCATATGTCAGATCACGTCAAGACTTCTACATCGGATTGAGGTTGCCGCAGATCCGGTTCGGCGGATCGGCCATCACCGTGCGCCCTGCCGGCTCCTTTTTGCAGGGTCTGGCCTGGTCGATGGTGTGTCTGGGTGTGTGTGCCGGTCGGGAGCTGGGCTGCCCGGGCTCAGCGTGTTGTCAATGCCTCGATGACGAGGTGGGGGGCCGCAAGCGCCAACAGGCGGCCATAGGCCGGCGCCAGGCTCACGGACGCTTCGGGCAGGAGCATGCGCCAGTAGTCCACGACGTGGGCCGGGTCATGCAATGTGTCGTGACCGCCGACCACGATGCGCCAGTCGTCTGTGCCCAGGACCGGCATGAGGGCCTCGGGGGGCGGTTGGGCAAGCCATCGCTGCTCGGCCACATAGCCGGCAATGCGCCCTGTGGCGAACAGGCGCACGGCGCGATACCAGTCCTGCACGAGCCCAGGCAGATTCAGCGCGGCCTCGTCCGGCGGGCTGCCGGCCATCGCCGCCGCCACCATGCGGTGGAAACGCGGCAGCGTAAGTTGGCTGGCCAGCAGTTTTGCACCCGTCTCGATGAAGCGCGGATTGCGCCAGTAGAGCTCCTTGAACAGGCCGACGGGTCCCTGGCGGCGCCCTTCGGCGACCGTGTGCGGGTCGGGATTGATCAGAACAACCCTGCCGAGACGGGCCGGCGCGACCCGCTGCATCGCCACCAAAGCCTGCGCGCCGCCGCGCGCGACAACCGACCAGCGCTCAATCTTGAGCTCATCGGCCAGGCGCACCATGTCGGCGGCTGCGGCCGCAAAGGGATCTCGGCCTCGAACCATGTCGCTCAGGCCGAAGCCCGGGCGGTCGATGCTGATCGGCCTGAACCCTGCTTCCTGCAGCGCGACCACGAGCACGCGTGCTGCGATACGGGTGGTGACGCTGGAGTGGACCAACAGGACAGGCTGTCCGCTTACGGGGCCATGATCGCTGTAGGCGATGCGCGCGCCGTCGTCACGCAGGCCGAAGCGCAGCGGCTCTGCCTGCGTATCGAGTGCGCCAAGCGTGCCGCTGCTGACCGTAAGCATGGAGCCGACCGCCACCATGCCGGCGAGACCAGCGGCCAGTTCGGCTGCTGTGGTGACAGAGAGCGCCTGGTAAACGGCCGCGAGTTCCTTTTTGGCGACTGCTGCGGACAGGCCCAGGGCGGCGCCCGCTACCTCGCGTGTGAGGCCGCCGGCGATAAGTGAAGCCAGCGCCGCCTGTCGCGGCGTCAGGCCCCAAACGTCGATGAGCAGCGCCTCGCCTTATCCCGCTGGCAGGACGCCATAAGCCAGCCGCGCGAGTTCGGTGACCAGGTGCGGCAGTTTGCGCACGCCCATGCGCACCATGGCGCCGGCGACGGCCTCCCGCGCCGTCGCATAGCTGACGCCACACCGCTCGGCGGCGGATCGGACGTCGCCGGTCGCCACGATGGCCGAGCACACGCGCGCCTGCAGACCGGTGAGCCCGAACGAATATGCAGCGCGCGCCAGCGGCGCCCCGCGCGGCGCCATGCTCACGATAATTGCGACGGCGCCGGGTTCGGCGAGAGCGGCGCGCAGCGGCTCGGGCAATTGCCAAACGCGTGCCGCCTGCGATGAACCATAGGCCACCAGGCCCGGTCGCAGGACGCCATCATGCTTGATGCTGACGGCGCGAACGAGCGCGACGCAGGCGCGCGCAGCCTGCGCGATGGCGTCGGGCTCGAGGATGGTTGGCTCTGCTTCGGCGAGGAACGCAGGCGTGGCCGCCAGAATCCTGCCGTCGAAGCTCACGGCAGCCGCGGCCAAGTTGGCGCTATCCAGCAAAGGCGCCGCCGCTGCAGGCGCGTGGTCTGCCGCTTCGGTCAGCAAGCGCTCGGCGACGTCAGGCGCTGTGGCGGCAAGCTCGGTCGCCTGCCCGGGCGCCGATACCAGGACGTCCATCAGATCGATGCCCTGCGCCGCGCTGGGCCGGCGTTCGCGCTCTTCAGAAACCAACGCCACGCTGCATCCCTGTCATGTCCGGCCTCCGGGGTGACCTCTGGCGGGTCGCGCTGGGGCGCTTGACGTCCTGCATGTATGTCGCTGGGCGCATGATGAGCCGCTCCCCGGGGCGCGGCAAGAGCCCGGTCGCTCGACAGACCGGTGGGCGATTGGGCCTTCTTTGCATCGCAGCACAGCCTGAGGCTGGGAAGGTTTGAACGCGCGTTTGGGGATGATTGATCGGCGTTGCCCCCAAGAAATGGATCGTCATTGAGGGGTTTTTCCGGGTCCGCGCTCCTGGGCTTGTGGCAGAGCGAGGAACCTGACGACGGTGATCGGCCCGCACAAGCCACTGATCTCGACGTCAGCGATGTTCGATCTCTCAAACCGCAGCCCAGAGGCCCCGGATCGGTTGTCGTGCAGGAGGGACACACGGTGCAGGGTCGCGTTCGCCGGATGTTGCGGTCTGAAAGCGGATCGTGTCCGGTCGTGTGGTCGAGGATTGTGAACCTTGGCGGTTTGTTCCGCCTGGGCGTCTGCGATTGGACCCGTGCTCGTCGCCAGCTGATGGGCTCCGGCGGCGCCGCCATGCCAAGGCGCCATTGACGGCGCGGCAGACCCAGGCGATCGCGCAAGGTGCGCAGCATCATGCCACTCCGGGCTGTCGCTTTTCCCCATCCTGCCGGCGAGACCGACGGAAAAAGGTCGGGCGTCATCATCAATCAAGCGATTGAGAAAGAAAGGATTTCATGGGCCCAATTGAAAATGGCGCTGGGCGCTCCCAGAGAGAAGGGCGTTCAGGGACCGCAGTCTTGCCATTGGCCAGTCTTGCCATTGGCCAGTCACTGCGGTTTGGATGGGTCGGCCAACCCCTTTGAACCAACGCGCAAATTCGGCGTCGCTGGGGTCGCTGTCGGGGTTTGCGACGGGAAGATGGCGGACAGGGAGGGATTCGAACCCCCGGACCGCTTGCACGGTCTCCGCATTTCGAGTGCGGCGCGATCGACCACTCTGCCACCTGTCCGCAGGATCCCGAAGTTGAGTCCAGGATGGTCGAAAGAGCGGGGTGATTAGCCCAAGCAGGACTGGCGTGCAACACGGCTGCGACTGCTGGCGTTAGCTACGGAGCCTGCCTTCGCGGATCACATTGGCGCGCTGTCGCCCCGGCCGCCGGCGGCGGTCTGACTGAGTTTACATGGTGCTGGGCGGTCACGTCCGCGCGTCGCTGGGTCGGCGGGGCGTCCAGCTGATGAGTGTGCGGCTTGTGCGCCTGCGGCGGTTGACTTCGTAATCGCCTTGCGTATTGTCCGCCGCTCTTTCGCGACAGCTGAAGAACGCCCTCCGGGCGGTCCTTGGAGTCTTGCGCCGCGAGGCGGCTTGGTGCGCCAAGCCGCGTCGCTCAGCACGGAGCGCGAAGACACCAGATGCCTGGGCAGGGTTCTCCGGCCCATCAGACGCAAGGAACACACGCGATGTTCGCGGTGATCAAGACGGGCGGCAAGCAGTATCGCGTGTCCGCCAATGACGTGATCGTGGTCGAGAAGCTGGCCGGCGAAGCCGGTGATGCGATTGCGTTTGACCAGGTCCTTCTTATGTCTGACGGCGCTGCGGTCACCGTGGGCTCTCCTATTGTGGCAGGCGCCGCCGTTACCGGTGAAGTCGTCGAGCAGCGCCGCGGCGACAAGAAGCTTGTCGTCAAGAAAACCCGCCGGTCCACGTACCGCCGCCGCAGAGGACATCGCCAACACGAGACTGTCGTGCGCATTACGTCCGTGACCGCGGATGGCGCCAAGGCTGCAGCCGCCGCGGCTGCGAAACCTGCGAAGAAATCGGCCAAAGCAGCGTCGGGCGGCGATGATCTGAAGCTGATCGGCGGGGTCGGTCCTGCGATCGAGAAGAAGCTCTCCGCACTTGGCGTTACGACTTTCGCCCAGATTGCGGCGATGTCGGATGCTGAACTGGCCAAGTTGGATGAGGACATCGGTTTCAAAGGCCGCGCTGTCCGGGAAGACTGGGTGGGTCAGGCCAGGGACCTGATGGCTGGCAAGCCGCCAAGGGCCAAGGCGGACCAGGAGGCCGCGAAGGCGGCTCAGAAGTCGAAGACCGGCGAATCGTAAGGAAATTCTGTCATGGCGCACAAAAAGGCTGGCGGTTCGTCGCGCAACGGGCGTGACTCAAATGCGAAGCGGCTTGGCGTTAAGCGCTTCGGTGGCCAGGACGTTTTGGCTGGAACCATCATCGTTCGTCAGCGCGGGACCAAGATCGCGGCCGGCCCCAACGTCGGCGTCGGCAAGGATCATACTCTGTACGCGCTGTGCGACGGGAAAGTGGCGTTTGCCCGCAAAAGAGACGCGAAGGTATTCGCCACGGTCGTTCCGGCTCTGGCGGCGGAATAGCGGCCCACCGCACATGAACCGGGCCACGCGAAAAGCTGGTCCGGTCTCCAAGACCATCGGGGGAAACCGGACCATCCGGTTTCCCCCGTTTCGCGTTCTGGCCCGCCCGATGGCGGCCGATACGCATCATGGATCTTGGAGGCAGAGATGGACCTGAGCATCGAAACTCCCCGCCTGATTTTGCGCCCGTTCGTGGAGGCCGACGCCGCGACCCTGGCGGCGCTTTCCAATGATGATGCGATTGCCCGAATGGTCTGCTCGATGCCGCATCCGCATGTACCGCTGCTCGCTGAGGGCTGGATCCTGATCCAGGCGGCCAACCGCGCGCGGGGACGCGACGCCGCCCTTGCCATCTTCGATCGCGCATCTCACATGCTGATTGGATCTGTTGGTGCGCACGCCCGATCTGATGGCCGGTACGAGGTGGGGTATTGGATCGGCCGCCCGTATTGGGGCCTGGGCTATGCCAGTGAAGCCCTTCAGGCGCTCATCGCCCATATCCGGCGGCGCTGCACTGGCGTGAGTTTCAGCGCCGGTCACTTCGCCGACAATCCCGCATCGCGTCGCGTCCTTGAGAAGGCCGGGTTCCGCCCGACTGGCGCGGTGGAACGCCGCTTCTCGCTTGGACGGGCGCACAAAGTCGATACCGTGATGATGGAGTTCGCGCCGGATATGCCGGTTCAGCGGCGGCCCGCCGCCGCCTGAGCCGTCCGCGGCGGCGCACACTCGCCGTATTCGGCGAGGTTGCAATCCGCGTCTGCGCCGCCCGCTGGCGCTGGCGTGCGCAAGGTCGATAGAGAGCCTCTGGGCGGGCCGACCTTCCGCCGCTGTGCTCTGCGCTACTGCATCGTCGGGATGATGAAAGCTGAGTCCTCGGTCAGTCCCTTTGGCCAACGTGCCGTCACCGTCTTGACCTTGGTAAAGAACCGCACGCCTTCCATGCCGTGCTGGTTCACATCGCCAAACGCAGATCGCTTCCACCCGCCGAACGTATGGTAGGCGACAGGCACGGGGATCGGGACGTTTATTCCGACCATCCCCACATTCACCCGCGCGGCGAATTCACGCGCGGCCAGTCCATTGCGGGTGAAGATGGCGACGCCGTTGCCGTATTGGTGCTGGCTCGGCAGCGCCAATGCATCTTCAAATGTATCGGCACGGACGATTTGAAGGACTGGCCCGAAGATTTCTTCTTGATAGCTGGTCATCGTCGGTTTTACGTCATCGAACACGCTTGGTCCGATAAAGAAGCCTTTCTCAAAACCCTGGAGCGAAAAGTCGCGCCCATCGAGCCGCAGTATTGCGCCCTCGTCCACGCCCATTTGAATGTAGGACTTAATCCGCTCACGGTGTGCAGCCGTGACGACCGGGCCGTAGTGAGCCTCTGGGTCTGTCGATATGCCGATTTTCAGTCGCTCGATCTCCGGGATCAGGCGCGCAACGAGTTCCTCGGCTGTATTCTTTCCGATCGGCACAGCAACGGGCAGCGCCATGCAGCGTTCGCCAGCCGATCCGAACGCAGCGCCCACGAGGTCCTTGACGACCTGATCCATGTCGGCGTCCGGCATGATCACGCCATGGTTCTTGGCGCCCCCCATCGCCTGGACGCGTTTGCCGTTCGCGGTTCCCGTTGAGTAGACGTAGTGCGCGATATCTGATGAGCCGACGAAACTCACAGCCCGGATCGACGGGTGGTGCAGGATCGCGTCGACGGCCACTTTATCGCCGTGCACCACATTCAAGACGCCTTCCGGGGCGCCTGCTTCCAGCATCAATTCCGCCAACCGAACCGGGACTGAGGGGTCGCGTTCTGACGGCTTCAGCACAAATGTGTTGCCGCAGGCTATCGCCACGCCGAACATCCACATTGGGATCATCGCGGGAAAATTGAACGGGGTGATCCCGGCGACCACGCCGAGCGGCTGGCGCATTGAGTAGACGTCGATCCCAGGGCCGGCCCCTTCGGTGTATTCGCCTTTCAGCAGGTGAGGCGCGCCGCAGGCGAATTCGATCACCTCAAGTCCGCGCTGTATGTCGCCGCGTGCATCGGCGACCACTTTGCCATGCTCGCACGACAAGAGATGGGCGAGCTCGTCCATATGCTTTTCCACGAGCGCCTTGAACGCGAACATCACCCGAGCGCGGCGCTGCGGGTTGGTGGCGGCCCAGCCGGGAAACGCCTGTTCCGCCGCCTCGACCGCGCTCGCAAGATCCTGGACTGCCGCCAGGCGCACTTTGGCCTGAACCTCGCCGGTGTTGGGGTTGAAGACGTCCGCGACGCGCGTGCCGACGCCGGTTGTGGGAGCGCCTGCGATGAAGTGCTGAATGTCGCGCATGGAGTATGCCCTCGCGTTTCCTGTTGGCCTGCTGATCGATCCGCCGTTCGGCAAATTATCTCGGCGTCTGGCTGCCGAATCTCCAAGTAGACCCCTGCGGGCCGTCCTCCACCACCACATTCAGTTCGGTGAGTTCGTTGCGCAAGCGGTCAGCTTTGGCCCAGTCTTTTGCTTTGCGCGCGCCGACCCTGGCCTCGACGAGAGCATCAATATGGGCGGTATCCGCATCCTCACGCCCGCCTCGCAGCCATGCGACGGGGTCCTGCTGAAGCAAGCCGAGCAGCGCGCCGGCGCCGAGCAGCGCAGCCTTGGCGGCGCGCTTGCCAGTGTCGGTCCCTGCCTTGTTGGCTTCCGTGATCAGGCCAGCCACGGCGGCAATGGCGCGCGGCGTATTAAGGTCGTCACACAGCGCCTCCACCACGGTTTCGGGCGCGCTTGGCGTCGTGTCCACCACGCTCAAGCGCGCGAGCGCCCTATACCAGCCATCCAGTGTGATCTTGCTTTGCTCAAGCTGCGACGGCGTCCAGTCCAGCGGGGCGCGGTAATGAGCGCTCATCAGCGCAAAACGCAGCACTTCCCCGGGCCAGTCGGCGGCGAGGTCGTGCACCAGCTGCACGTTGCCGAGCGACTTCGACATCTTCTCCCCGCTCATGTCGAGAAAGCCGTTGTGCAGCCAATAGCGGGCAAGGGGCTTGGCGTTCGCACATTCCGATTGCGCGATTTCGTTTTCGTGATGAGGAAACAGCAGGTCAATTCCGCCGCCGTGAATATCGAGCGTTTCCCCGAGCGTGGCCGCGGCCATGGCTGAACATTCGATGTGCCAGCCCGGACGCCCCCGCCCCCATGGGCTTTCCCAAAACGGCTCGCCAGGCTTTGCTGCCTTCCAAAGGGCGAAGTCCGCCGGGTCGCGTTTGTCAGTGGCCGGATCGCCACGCGCCCCGACGATCTGCTCCTCACGGTTCCGGCGGGCGAGCTTGCCGTAGTCCGCCATCGAGGGGACGTGGAAGTTGACGCCAGAAGAGCAAGGGTAGGCATGGCCTCGGGCGACCAGCCGTTCAATCATGTCGATCATGCCAGCGACATGGTCGGTCGCATACGGTTGATGTGTCGGATCAAGAGCCCCGAGGGCGCGCATGTCTGCCTGATAAATTGCGGCATAGCGCCGCGTGATCTCGGTGATCGGTTCGCCTGTGGCGCGATGGGTTTCTATGATCCGGTCGTCGATGTCTGTGATGTTGCGCGCGTAGACGACGTGGTCCGGGCCGAAGAGATGACGCAGGAGGCGAAAGAGCACGTCAAACACCACGACCGGGCGTGCATTGCCGATATGTGCGTAATTATAAACGGTTGGCCCGCACACATACATCGTCACCCGGTTCGGGTCCTGTGGTGCGAAGGCCTCCTTCGCGCGCGTGACGCTGTTGGTGAGGAAGAGACGGTGCATCCTGATCCAAATCCTGCCGACGACGTATACACGCTTGTGACGCCAGCGCTCATGCGAGCGGCCGTGCTGTCATGCCGGGTTCCTGGCGAACGAGCAAGCAGTGGGTCGACCTAACGTCGCACTTGCGCTTGCGCGAATTATCGCCATGTAATCGGCCGTTGTCCTGAGGGACGTAGTCCGGGCTGGCGTTAAGTCCCCGATCCTTGCGGCGTTGCGTCGCGGATCTTGGGCTCGACCCCCGCTCCTCAAGACGGGAAGTCAGAAATTATGGACGCCATCACCGACCGGGCCCTGCTGAGGGAGGCCGATATTCGTCGCCCAACTCGTGAAGAAGCCATTGAAGCCGTGCGCACGCTCATCGCTTGGGCGGGCGACAATCCCAACCGAGAGGGCCTGATCGACACTCCCAAACGCGTGGTCGAGGCCTATCGGGAGTTTTTCGCCGGGTATGAGATGGACCCGGTCGCGGAGTTGTCCCGAACCTTTGAGGATGTTCAGGGCTACGACGACATGGTTATGCTTCGCGATATCGATGTGGAGAGCCACTGTGAGCATCACATGGTTCCGATCCTTGGCAAGGCCCATGTCGCTTACCTGCCGACCGACAAGGTCGTGGGGATCTCGAAGATCGCGCGTGTGGTGGAGATCTTCTGCAAGAGGCTGCAGACTCAGGAAACCATGACGGCGCAAATAGCCGAAGCGATCAGCGATGCTATGCAGCCCCAAGGGGTGGCGATTCTCGTTGACGCCAAACACCAATGCATGACCACACGTGGCGTGCATCACCCCAATGTCTCGACTGTCACCACAACGTTCACGGGGGTATTCAAGTCCCAACCGGAACTGCGTGACCGCTTTCTGCGACTGGCCGGGTACCGGTAAGCCTTGGATGGGCGCCTGGCCTCGGGGACGGTCCAGGGCGATCGGCCCTCTGGCGCGCCCACCCGGGAGGCAGAGCCGCTGGCTTAAGCCAGACTCGCTTCGGCGCGGGGCCTCTCCTTCGCAACCCATGTCATCGCAGACATGTCACGTTTGGGCTCTCTCTGGCGCCTGTTTCGGGGCGTCCAGATCTCACGGTCGCCAGGCCCGGCTGGCCAACAGCAGAGGTTGAAATCCAAGAGCCCAGAAATCCAAGGCGCTGAAATCCAAGGAGCTGAAATCCCGGGGGCTGGTGGCCGTCAGAGCGCGCCCCCCCTAAATTTGTGTCCCTGGGTCCGTCTTGCCCTGGGCCCTTGCCTGCGGGCGAGCGACCGCAACACGGCGACTGCAGACCGCAGCGACCCTCGGCTGGTCGGCTGGCGGCGACGCCGGCCACCTCGGCCCCCCGCCGGTGCTGGCTTAAGGGCTTGCTTCGCTGCAAGGCCGCAAGGCAGCGCTCCCGCGCTTGGCGGGCACGGTCCCCGGCGTTCTGAACTCAACGTCCAGCCGCAGATGGCGGCGCGCGGCCTTTGACGCTAAATCCGGGACCATGGCGTCATCGACAGATCCAGCCTTCGCTCTGTTCATGGGAAGTCAGCGGCCGGTTTGGCGTGGTCGGCGCCTGGCGCTGGTCATGCGGCTCCGCCGCCCGTGGCGGCGCCCACGGCGACCGGCGGATGACGCAGGTCCTCGCGCGAGGCTTGCGGCGGCGAATGGCGCGGCAAAAGGATCGCACAGGTGACGGCGCGGCGTCCGGCCCTTTTTCTGGACCGTGACGGCGTCCTCAATGTCGACTGCGGCTTTGTTGCGCGAGCCGAAGACTTTGCCTGGCAGCCCGGCGCCATTGCAATGGTGCGTGCGTTCAACATGCGGGGCTGGCGGGTATTTGTCGTGACCAACCAGACAGGTGTGGCTTTCGGTCACTACACGCTGGACGACATGGCGCGCGTGCATCACCGATTGGAGAGCGATCTGGCGGCGGCCGGGGCCCGCATCGATCGGATTTATCACTGCCCTTACCATCCCGATGCGACGATTGCGACCTATCGCAGGGACTCCTTCGATCGAAAGCCGCGCCCGGGCATGATCCTCAACGCGTTCGCCGATTTCCCGCTTGTCAAGGAACGTTCCTTTCTGATCGGCGACAAAGAGACTGATTTGCTCGCCGCGCGCGCTGCCGGGATTGCGGGGTTTCTCTATCGCCGCGGCGATCTTGAAACCTTCGCCGAGTGGGCGCTCGCTGACCTCGGTGAGGGTGGCCGGTGATCATCGCCGTCACGCGCGCTTGCGTGTCCTGGGTTTGGCGCGCCTGATCTGCTGCTTGTCGAGGACATTCTTCAGGTAGCGACCGGTCCAGCTTCGCGAAACCTTGGCCACGTCCTCCGGCGTTCCCTCCGCGACCACCTCGCCGCCGCCGTCGCCGCCTTCCGGCCCGAGATCCACCAGCCAGTCTGCCGTCTTGATCACATCGAGATTGTGCTCGATGACAACCACCGAGTTTCCGCTGTCGACAAGCTCGTGCAGCACTTCGAGCAGCTTTCGCACGTCCTCAAAATGGAGCCCGGTTGTCGGCTCATCCAAGATATACAGTGTACGGCCGGTCGCTCTGCGTGAGAGTTCCTTGGACAATTTTACCCTCTGGGCTTCTCCGCCCGACAGAGTCGTCGCCTGCTGGCCGATCTTGACGTAGCCGAGTCCCACACGCTCGAGCGTGACGAGCTTTTCGCGGATCGAGGGCACTGCAGAGAAGAAACGCGCGCCCTCTTCGACCGTCATGTCGAGGACGTCTGCGATGGATTTTCCGCGGAACAGGATCTCAAGCGTTTCACGGTTGTAGCGCTTTCCCTTGCAGGCGTCGCAGGTCACATAGACGTCCGGAAGAAAGTGCATTTCGATCTTGATGACCCCGTCGCCCTGGCAGGCTTCGCACCGCCCACCCTTAACGTTGAAGGAAAACCGTCCAGGGCCATAGCCGCGCGCCTGGGCCTCGGGAAGACCCGCGAACCAATCCCGGATCGGGGTGAATGCTCCAGTATATGTCGCAGGATTCGAGCGCGGCGTGCGTCCGATCGGGGACTGATCAATGTCGATGACTTTATCGAGA
>JBILMQ010000095.1:0-11515 GCA_044375455.1 Caulobacterales bacterium
TTGCGAAACAGTACACTAGCTCGTTGTCTATCCGGATCAGCACATCCGTTCCGCCCTGACCTGCTCGCCCAATCACACCGTGGAGGTGGAACGCATGCCCGGGGAGACGGTGGAAGCCTTCACGGACCGGCTGGCGTGACGTCGTGCCCGAGGTCAAGGTCCGGTCAGCGGAACATCGGTTTCTGCCCGCCCGACGGGCCGTCCGTGCCGCAGTCCGGCGAAACACGTCCGTTCGCCGAGCCATTCGCTGACGATGCGGCGAGGGTGATATCGCCCGGCGCCGCCGGGGCCTCGTCCAGAGCACGAACGGCGCGACCAAGGCCGACTTCTGATCTGCCAGCAAGCAGCTGATCAGGGCTGCTTTCCCACAGAGCATCCCTGACTAAGTGCGCAGATGATGATGGAAATGCGTTTCGTCAGCAGAACCTAATCGTCTTCATCATCGTTCAGACCAAAGGGATTGCGACGTTCGACCTGAAACCTTGTCGCCTTGCGGGCGATCTTGCCCCGGTCTTCGACAGACAGAAAACCAAGCGATCGTTCAAAGGCCTTGTGACCGTCGCGCGTAACCTTGTAGCGACGATTGCTGCGGACAGCTCGTGCTGGCCCCTCGCTGGCTGATTCCCATGTCACCACGCCCCGCCGTTCCAGGCGATCAAGTGTCCGATAGACCGCGCTTACGCTGATAAGTTGGGCGCAACAGGCAAGCGCTTCGTGGGCGATTGACAGGTCATCAAGATCAGCGTCGCTGCGTTCCAGCATCACTGCGACGACGTACATCTCCGGCACGCTTAGGGGCTGAATGATCAGGTTCGCCATCCTCCGGCTGCACATGGAAGGACCGACGGATCAATCATGGCTCGTACTCCAGTGCGGCGCTGGGCCAGGCGCCCTATAAGTCCAGGTCCCGACCGGAGGTGCGGTCGTGTCGTCACCCCGATGAACCACGCAGCGGGCCATCGACGGCCTGAACACGTAGACCAGTCCCATGAGGACGTCACAGCCCTCTTGAACGGCGTCTTCGTTGTTATTGCCGCTCGAAGGCCGCTCCAGTGGATCGTCTTCGTCTAAGGTTATTGAGAAGCAAAAGAGCGCCACCGCCTTCCTCCCGTGGATCACGGGGATCCAAGCTGACACTATGTTTTCTCAGCCTGACATGCGGTCAAGGGCTTTAAGCTCTTGTCTGGCGCCGCGGTTTCTCGAAAACAAGCTGACTGGCGGGCGGCCGCACCACTCTCGACCCGGCCCGCACCGAGGACGTCTCCGACCGCTACATCGGCCGGATGATCAAGCTGGCCTATCTGGCCCCGGCTGTTCCCGAGAAACTGCTGCTGCAGAGATGCCCACTGACGGTGACGCTCAAGGACCTCATGGCCATCGCCGACATGCCGTGGGCGGAGCAGGTTGCCGCCGCCTTCGGCTTCTCAGGTGGATAGTGCCTGACACTTGCCCCCGGATGAACGCCCGAAAGCAGACACTCCCGGAGTCCGCTACGGGTGGTTAGAGGACACCGGCTACTGGTCCGGACGGACCTTGAAGCCAGAGTCACTAAGAAGCCCGCCCGTCCGTCAGTGTGAACCGGAAGTACAGTCAGACAGCGTACCGGATGGCCCCTGGCGAAAACCGGTGACGCTTGTAGGAAATGGGCTTCAACGCAGCCTCCGCTCTCACCACCAAGCCCCAATTGGAGACGGGTTAGCGTTTGCCTGACAGCGCCGGCGCGCCGATCCCGATCTTCGGGACCGGCGGGCCGCGGCAGAGACGCTCGGCGTGCCCCTGCTGGCCGAAATCCCGATCGAGATCGCCCTACGCCAGGCCGGCCACGAGGGCGCGCCGCTGACCGCGGGCGACGGGACGAGCGCCGCAGCCGAGGCGTTCAGGGCTGCGGCGAGGGCGCTGCTTTAGCTCACCTGCTCAAAATGCAGCGTCCAGAGTCTGCCGAAGCGATCCTGACGCCGTCAAGGGCCCGGTCGGCGGAAACCGGCGGCTGCAGTCGGCCAGCGGCCATATCGCCATTCTGATCAACGGTCAGGTCACCCGGCGGGATGGCGTTGACAAAGGCGCCCGTCCGGGCCGGCTGCTGCGGGGCGGCATGACGGCTTAGGCCCGGGCGACCCTGGAGCCGACAGCGCTGTCGATCTGATCTGCGGCCAGGGGTCCGGGGCCACGGGTGGCTCCTGCGGTTTACGCACCATTAACTCCGTCGGTCGCTCTCTATGCACCAGTCTGCAAGTGAAAAGACGCGGGGGGCGGACCATGATTTCGGCCGACCTATCAAGGACGGAGGGCTCGTCTGTCGTCGATGATTTCGTCGAGCGGGGTTTTCATCGGTTTTCCGAGACCGTGGATCCTCAGGCTTGCGCGGCCCTTCTAGACGATCTGAAGGCTTGCCGCGCCTGGGGCTCCGAGCTGTTTCTGGAGGAGGCCGCATTCGACGCCGACCCCCATTATCGCGGCGTCAATCCCCGCCCCGGGCGAAACCTTCTGGACCGGTTTTCGGATCGCCTGGGCTTTGTCGAACAGGCGCCGCAGATTGTCGCCGGGCTGACGGCGGTGCTGGGTCCGGGCTATCGCATCCTTGATCGCAAGGTCGTCTGCGGTGTTCCGGACAGTGCCATGCCCGGCTGGCTGAAGGCCCGGATCGCCGGCAACCCGGTCAATAACCTGGGCCCCTATGTGCAGCCCCAGTACCGCGATGTGACCTATTTCTACGGCATCGACTTCCATCAGGACCTGATCGACTTCAAGGGGCGGGAGGCCGACTTTCTGACTCTCTATGTCTATCTGTCCAGGGTCGGGCTCGATGATGCGCCCCTCTATCTGCTGGAGGGCAGTCACCGACTGGGGGCCGCCGTCTTCCCGCATGACCTGTCCCGCACGGACCCCGAGCACTGGCGCTATGGCAGCGGCGATCAGGCTATCGACTGTCGCCAGGTTCTGCTTCTGGGCGAGGCAGGGTCGGTCTCCATGTGGCATGCCTGCACCCTGCACGGGACCCAGCCGGATGCCACCGATCATGAACGAATATCCCTGCGCTATTTGTTCGAGCGGGCTACTGGCGGGGAAAGCGGACTGGATCGGATCAATGCCAGCCTACTGGGGCCGCTCAAGCTGGATGACAACCGCATCGATCTGGATGCCGAAGGCGCCGCCCGGATAAAGGCCAACAGCGTCAATCTGGCCTGAGGACCTACAGGTATGTTAACCGGATATGACTAGCCTTTCGGTCATGAACCCTCCCGGCCCAGCAATCGAGGCGGACCTGCAATCGGCTCCCACGGCCGGGGAAGACCTTCTGCGCATCGAGAAGGGTCTGATCCCTGGGGCCCTCATCGAAGAGGTGGTCGCCACGCTGATCGACATGATGGCGCCCGGTTCCGCCCCTGGCGCCGATCTTGACCGGGTCGTCGACGGGCTTCGACTTCGCGACCGGGCGCGACTGGGCGACGTCTATGACGCCTTCCGCGAGACCCTGGTTTTCCAGAGACTGGTCACCGCCGCGTCGCTGGTCGCGGCCGCAAGGCAGATGGTCGGCGCCACGCGGGTTCATGCGCCGCTTCAGCATGCCGTGTTCCGCATGGACCTGGCCGGCGAGGCCTGGCGCGGGTTCGGCTGGCATCAGGACTTTCCCTACAACGTCCTTTGCAACCGGTCCGTCACGGCCTGGCTACCTCTGACACCAGCCGGGCCGCACAACGGCTCCATCCAGGCGGCGCCGAACCTGTCGGATCGCATCTATCCGGTGGATATCCGGTTCAAGCGCAATGGCCAGGGACGACGCCTCGCCACCCGCGACGCCTTCATCGCCGAACATCTGCAGACCGGCTTTGACGCGAGGGCCCAGACCCTGATCCTCGATCCCGGCGATGTCGCCCTGTTTCACAACCGTCTGGTCCATCGCTCCGGCTTCAACCCCGGCCCTCGCCATCGTTTCTCGGTTCAGGTCCGGTTTGGCGACCTCCTGGCGCCGGAGATGCTGGCGCGCGGATGGCGCAATCGTCGGGCCGATGGCTTCGAAACCTTCAAATCCCTTTACCCCGACCTGATCCATTCCGAGGAACAGCCATGATCCCCGCCGACGAGACCCTGCGCGAGTTGCTCCGGACCCATATCGATGATCATGACCTGATCGCCAATCTGGGCAGTTTCGGGCGACGCATGCATTTCATGAAGGCCTTCGCCCATTACGAGGTCTTCAAGCTGGTCGAGGACCTGCCCGGCGATATCGTCGAATGCGGAGTCTACAAGGGCGCGTCGTTGCTCAGTTTTGCCCGGTTCCTGGAAACCTTCTGTCCCGGCGACCGCACCCGCAAGGTGCTGGGCTTCGACCATTTTCGGGGGCTTGCAGACCGCACCGAGAAGGACGGCCTTGACGACCGGGTCGGCAACACGGCCGAGGGCTGGAACCCCGGCGCCTTCCGCGACACCCTGTTCGCCCTGGTCGAGGCCTTCAACCGCGACGCCTTTGTCCAGGTCCGCCCTCGGATCGAGCTGGTCGATGGCGATGTCTGCCAGACAGCTGCGCAATATGTGGCCGAAAACCCGGGTCTTCGCCTGTCGCTGCTGCACCTGGACATGGACCTTTACGAGCCGACGCTGGCGGCCCTGAAGGCCTTCTGGCCCCGGCTGCTGACCGGGGGCGTGGTGCTGTTCGACGAGTTCGCCATCCGCGAATGGCCGGGCGAGACCGAGGCCGTCGAGACCTTCTTCGAGGGCAGGCCGCCGCGCATCCGCAAGTTCGGCTGGGCCTCGGCGCCGGGCGGCTATCTGATCAAGACCTGAGGCGGCGCTAACTGCCGGTGAAGACCGGCGCCCGCTTTCCCAGGAAATTGGCCACGCCTTCGGGGTGATCCTCTGTCTGCATCCGCTGGCCATCCGCAAGCGTAACGGGCGGGCAAAGATCCTGCCGCCGACAGATCCTGCCGTATCGAACTATGCCGCGGTGGAGGCCCATGTGCTGCGAACCGGCGCGAGGGCCTGGAGCTGGCGGCGCAAGCTCGAGGCCGGGCAGGCGAGCACGCATCCGATCGAGCGCGTCAATAAAGAGATCAAACGCAGGAGCGACGTCGTCGGCATCTTCCCAAACGAGCACGCGAACGCAGCCAATGTCGTGCGCAAAGGCCGCGCCGGGCGCACCGCATAACAATTGGCGCGGCTGGACCTCATCGTGCTCAACGAGCTTGGCTATCTGTTGCTGCGGCTGTTGTCGCTGTCGCCAAGCCGATCCAGAGGGTATACGAGCTCGATCCGGTGGCGACCTGGAATGCCGTTCCGCCCGCCACCAGTGCAGCCGTCGCAACCTCAGCCGTCAAAGCGATCGTCCGTAGCTGGGCATGACCAACAGCGGCGTCAAGAACCCAACTTGAAGCCAGCAGCGTCGCCAGGCTCGCCGTTCCCATGAGGCTCAGGCTCTTCGTCGCGGACCAGATCGCTCCTGCCGCCACGCCCGCCAACAGGAAGGGGATCGCGCGTCGAACGAAGAGCACGAAAAGCAGGAAGGCGAGAGCGGCGAAGATCAGCACAGGGGAGAGTCCGTCGGAATCTTCTCCCGTGAGGAGTCACGCCGTCAAGCGCCGAGCCGTCGCCAGACGCCTTCGATCCAGGACACAGGTGTCGGTCCCCAATAGCGCCCGTCGAAGCTGTTCGGTGTTTCCCGAAGGAGCCGGACCTCGCCTAGAGGCAGCTTGAGACACCCGGACCATGTCGGGAGGGTGCGCCCGGCGGGGTCGTTGCTCTGCCGCTCGGGAAGGGCGTCGCCGTCAATGCAGACGTTCGGCCCATACGCGCACACGACGTCTCCGGTCGCCGCTGCGATGCGCTTCAGGAAACGGATTCCGGGTTTGGTGAACGACCGGGCCGCCGCGTAGCCCGGGGCCACATCGGTCGCGCGCACTGTGACGATGGCGCCAAGACAGACGGGACCGTCCGGACGCAGAGAAACCCCGACCGGCATCGAGGGTGTGCCGTTTTACAGGGCGACATCGCCAGCGCGCAGGACGGCGATAAGCAGCGCCGCGACAATCACCTCTTGCCAGGGAGACCCTTAGCGACAATCATCAACCCGTCCGGCCGTCTTCTCTCATCCTGATTGACGGCTTGCTCTCATCCAGATCGTCGCGCGACACTCCGGCACGGTCCGGAGTTGTGCGACTCAACGGGTTCAGGCGTTGTGCGGAGCCGACGCCCCGCTTTGGACTGCGCCACGCTCCGACTGACAATAACCCCCGAGGGGGCGGTGTCTGCCCAGTTGATCAACGGGGGCGGTACCGCGCCGTATGACTTGGCCGTGCTTGCCGACGACATCGCAGATGCGCTCAACGCCAGTGGCATTGAAGGTGTTCTCACGCGCCTGAGGGAGATCGAAGCGGAGGTGCGCCAGGAGCGTCGAGGGTAGGGCTCAACGCCGCCGCATCCTGTCTTCGCAAGCCCGCGGGGAAGAGCGGGCGGCGTTACGCGGCGGCCATGAGGTCCGTACGCGCGAAGTCCTCGCCATTAAAGAGCAGCGGCGCATTGAGAGTGGACGCGAGCGCATAGGAATAGCAGTCGCCCAGATTGAGGCCCGCGGGATGACGCCCTTTGCCAAATCGCCGATGGGCGTCAATCGCGTGTCTGACCTGAGCCGCGTTCATGTCGGAGACAGCCAGCCCCGTTTCCCGCACGAACTCGTTGAGGGCGAGGAGGCCCGGCTCGCCTTTGCGGGCGAGCATGACGATTGCGGCCTCGATGAAGACCGGCGCCGCGATGCAGGCGGCAGGCCCATTATCAAAGATCCGCGCCAGGCGCTCGGCGTCTGGTTCGTTGAGCAGAATGGCGATGATGGCCGAGCTGTCGACGACGATCCTCATGGTCGGGCCTTAGCGCGGCAATCCATGATCGTCACAGCTGAGGATTTCCTCCGGCAAGCGCGGATCGAGATCAGGGAGCGCGCTGGTCTGCCGGCCGAGCTCGAGGAGGCGCTCGGCCAATCCGCTGCTTCGCGCCCGGCGCAGCTGTTCCCGCGCGAGGCGCTCGGCCAGGGCGACGCGGATCGCCTCAGTCAGGGTTTCGCCCGTGAGGTCCGCGACCTCGCGGGCGAGGCGGTCCACTTGAGGGTCTTTGAGGCTGAGGGCCACCTGAAGACTCGTATAAAGACAGTCGATGATTTTACATACATTGAGGCGGCTGAAAGCAATGGTGCATGCGGTCCTTCGGTGGCCCACCGTGAGAGACGCGGCGACCGCTGGCGCCGAACCGGGCCAGCGGTCGCGAGGCGTCATGCCGACTCCGCCGTTGCGAGCCCCTTGGACCGGACCGTGCCCGCTCCGGGCTCGACTGCGATGCAGATCTTGCCGCGCCAGGCCTTGGTGGCCTGGTCCTGCCAGCGATCGTGGCGGAGCTTGCCGGTGATCTCGACGAGGGCGTACTTGGGGAGCGCCTTGGCGGCGGTCGCAGCCTTGCCGTCATGGACATCGACGTTGAAGCGGTCGCGGCGTTGACCGTCGGTGACCTCGATCCAGAGCTGGACGACTTCAAAGGTTTCGCCGCGGGCCTCGCAGATGCGGACCTTGGCGACGTCGAGCAGCTTGCCCTGGAGGGTGAAGCGGTTGGTCATGGGGAAATCCGTTCGTGCTCCCGGCTGATCCCGGGGCCGCGGGCCACGCCCGCGACGGCGCTTCGAGCGCCCGGCCTCGAGGCGGGACGGGCAAGGTGAAAATGGTGGGGCCCGATGGGCGCGCGTCAGCGCGACCGCGAAGCCCGCGTCAGCGGGGCGGAGAAACGATTTTCTCCTTGTGCGGACCGACGGCCGGGCGGTGATGGCGACGGCGTGGGTATGGACCGCAAGCGGGGAGTGGACGCAGGGCTGAGGAGGGTGTCGCTTTGACGGGGCGCTTCACCCGGCGGGTTTATGCGTCCGGCAGAGCAAACGGTGCTGCGATCCAGCGTATGCGTCTTCAGACGTCGGGACGCCAGGGATCGACCAGGACAAGCCCAAGACCGGCAAAGTCGCCGACATTACGGGTTGCGAGACCAAGGCCATAGGCGGCGGCGATGCCGGCAATCTGCAGGTCGGCGAGCTTGTTGGGGATCTGGTGGAGCCCTAAGCCTCGGCTCCGAGCCTCACCGAGCAGCCGTGCGGCAGCTCGGGCCGCCGCGACGTCGAACGCATAAACGCGACCGGCAAATCGGCGGATGCTGCGCGCGATGGCGCTTTCCAGCACATCTCTTCGGCGTCCCGGAACCAGCAGGCCGACGCCAGCCTCCAGTTCGAAGATCGTTACGCTGGAAATTGCGGCGTCAGCGAAGTGCGTGTTCAGCCATGCGACGACCCGCGGCGACGGCGAAGGCCGCAGCGCCTCGGAAATCACGTTCGTATCGAGCAGGATCATTCCAGCGGGGCCGACCGGATTTCGGCCGAACGCAACACCGCCAGAGCGTCGTCGAGGTCCACGCCCGGCCTGGAGTTCGCCACCAACCAATCGCCGAACGGCTGCGTGTCATCTGGCGATTCCGCCTCTTCGCGGGCCAGCTTTTCGAGCGTGTCGCGCAGGTCAGCCTCGAGGCTTTTGCCGCGGCGCTCGGCGCGGCGACGGAGCAGCTCTTTGGTCGCTTCATCGACCTTGCGGATCAGAATGTCGGCCATTTGGTCTCCCGATCGCAAATTGATATCATGATATCGGCGTCGATCCAATATCTCTGTGCGCTGCCGTGATTTCCATCTTCGCGGCGGCGTTCCAGTCGTCGCCGTCTTCAGGCGGCCGGATCGCGATGTCGAGGCGGTCGGCCAGGCGCGCGGCGAGCCTGTCGGCGGCGTCCAGGCCGGGCTGGTCGCGATCCGCCGCGATGATCAGGCGCTTCACGACGGCTGGCGGCGTGAACTCCGCAAGGTTCGACGCCGAGAGCGCAGCCCAGGCCGGAACACTGAAGAAGGCCGCGGCAGAGAGCGCCGTTTCGACGCCCTCGGCGATGACGAGGTCTGGCTCCGCAGGCAAGAGCCGGACGGCGCCGCCGCATGGCGCCGATCACGCGACGGGGCGTGGAGACGGCGGCTTTGCCCGCGCCGGTGGGCGACAGGAGCGTGACCTGTACGCCCTGGAGTGCGCCCGCAGCGTCGGCGATCGCCGCGACGAGGGCGGGACGCCGACGCTGATCGTCGAGGCTTGTCACGCCCGGGTGAAAGCGCAGCGCTACACTTGCGCACGATGTCCGCGGGATTGCGCGGCCGACGAGATAGCGAGCGGCGAATGTGCCCTCGATGGGGCGGGCTTCGTCCCAGAGGACGCGCGCGCGCTCCAAACCCGTGTGATCGGTGCGGGGCGCCGGGATCGGTGGGGCGGAGTTCGCGGGCGATGGCTTCAGGCCGCGGGTCTGAAGCCACGCCGAGACGGTGCGCCAATCATCCCGCGGCGAAAAGCAGTGCACGAGCTCGCGCCCGTCATCCGTCTCGTAGAGCGAGACGCTGCGGTCCTGGCGCAAGTGGCCAGGACCGGGAATGAGCGCGCGGCGGCCGCCCGCATAGAGCTCGCCGCCGCAGGCTCGGACGATGCGCTCAAGCTGCGACATCGATCGGCGCCTCGATCTCCATTTCTGGAGTGTGCGCCCGCGGCGGGCTCTTGGCGAGGAGCCAGTCCTCAGCGGCCTGGGCCTGCGTCGCCGCCGAGAGGGAGGCCCGCTTGTCGTCGGCGAGCAGCTTCATCCAGTGGCCGATGTAAGCCGAGTGATCGTTGAGGCGGGCTATGGGCAGATTGAGGTGTGCGCCGAGGATCGAGGCGCCGATCTCGGCGACGAGTTCCTCGGCCGCGAGCGCGTGCTTGTCGAACCGCTTGCCGGTGTCGCGCCCGACGCGGTGCGCGGCCATCGTCGCGTGCACGCACTCGTGGTTGAGGGTGGCGGCGTAGTCTTCTGCCGTCTCGAAAGCGGCGATCGGCGGCATGCCAATCGCGTCCTTGCTCGGGATGTAACAGGCCATGTCGGCGGTGCGGATGCGCGTGATCTCGAGCTTGGCGTACCATTGTTCGTGCTCGTGCATCGGGATCTGCGCGCCCGTGGTGACGACGGGGTGGAACTCGTCTGGAAGCCCGGCAATCTGGTCGGTGTTGAACGCGACGTCGTGCTTGAGAAACCGGAAGCGATCCTCGACAGCGGCGCCGCGCTCGTCGACGCGGGTCTTCGCCGCCTGGCCGCGGTAGACGACGAACTCGCCGAGCTCGCCTTTCCGGATCTGCGCGCCGAGCGCATTGGCTTGCTTCAGCGTCAGCCAATAGGGCGAGCGAAAGCCCTTATCGATCGAGGCGCACCAGAGCATGATGGTATTGACGCCCCTATAGGGCACGCCGGTCGAGCGCAGCGGCAGGACAAGCCCAGTACGTGCGCTGTCCCACGGCTTGCGCCAAGGCTTCACGCCGGCTTCGAGCTGAGCGAGGATCTTGGCGGTGATTTCGCCGGCAATGTCGCGGCGGGAGAATGTGGTGGTCATTGCGTGACTCCAAACGAAGGCGCCGCCGGTGGGGCCGGCGGCGCGACGAGAAGAGCGAAGGGCGGACGTCAGGCGGCGTTCGTCGCCTCGATCAGGCGCGCAGCGTCTTCGGTGAGGGCAAGCCGTCCGCGCCATTTGGGCGTTTCGAAATGCTCCGGAAGCCACAGCGCGTATCGCAGCAGTGGCAACGCGGTCTGCGCGAGGTCTGACTTCTTGAGCTTACCGAGTGCGGTCAGGCGGGCCGCGCTGTCCTCGTCGGACAAGCGCTGCAGCGCTGGTGTCGTCGAGGCCGCGTCAAGCACCAACGCTTTGGGCGCCCGCTCGAGAAACTCGCGGCTCGCCTCCCAATACTGGGACATGTGGAATCGACCCTGGAGGCGAGTGTGTCGGCGACGGCCTCGATGCGATCGTCCTCGTTCGTGGCCACCTGGTGCGTGAAGTTGAGCGTTTCGGCGCCGAAGATGGCGAGCATGTCCATCAGTCGCGCCGCCGGCAGATCGACGAACGCGTCGAGCCGCGCCTCGGTCTCATTGAGTTCCGCGATCAGGGCTGCTCGTGCGCGCTCGGCCGTGTCCGCGTCGTCGAAGCCGGCGGCAAGCGTCGAGACGCGCACACCCGGCAGGGGGACGTTGCGCAGGCTCTGCTGCGCTAGGACGTGGACGACGAGCGCCAGCGCGATGTGGGGATGCATCGCAATCCAGTCGCGAAGCGCGCGTGTGCGGGCCTTTCTTTCCAGAGTTCATCAGTCTCGTATTCGGTGTCGAGCCGCTCCTCGAGATTGAGTAGCTGGCATTCGAGGTCGGCGACCTCTTCGGCCTCTTCGGGCGGGAGATCGCGCAGAACGGGGCGCAGACGCTCGGGCGCGCAGACTTCGATCTGGCTGTGCCCGAACTGCACCTCGGTCCATCCCCAGCCTTCCGCTGCGAGCGGCTGACGCAGCGCGTCAGCGCGCTCGATGGCGAGCCTCTGCAGGAGATCTGGATCCTCAATGAACGCGACCTCGTCGTCGAACTGGTCGCGCGAGACGCGCCCGCCCGCAGCCTCGCAGGCCTCGATCCCTAC
>JBILMQ010000344.1:0-3426 GCA_044375455.1 Caulobacterales bacterium
CAGGGAGTATCCGAAGGCGGCATCATCCCGAAACAGTCCCGTGCCCCGCCAGCGCCCCGGTTGAGAGTGGGGCATGGTCAGGCGTTGCCAGGCATGGTCGGGGTGAAGAGCGAACAGGGTTGTAGGTGGCCGTCCCGGCGTCAGGGCGCTGTGTCAGCAAGCGGCATGAGACTGCACCGCCAAATCGGGTGTCGCGGGCATTTGCCTCTGCTTCCTGAAATGCGGCATGATGAAATCATACTTTGCGAGAGCTTTCGACGAGGGGACACAAGCGCGTGACCATGGCGAAACGCACGATCAGCCTTTCCGAGGATCAGGCTTCGTTCATCAGCCATGCCGGGATCTCTTAGCGGCGCTTGCACGTCCTCCCGAAGCGCGCGGCCGTTTGGCGCATCTCGCCACGGAAGGTTTGCAGACGCACCGTCCAGGTCAGCGTGCAGCCATGGGCGGCGAGAGTGCGGTTGCAGGTGAATCCCTGACTGGCGACATCGCCGCCTGTTTGCGTGGTGTCGGTATTGACGCTGCACACAACGCCTTCCCGTTTGAGATCGGCGATGGCCGAGACTGCGCGGGCGTCGCTGTAGCGCTGCGCCACGCCCTTGGCGAAGGCGCCGGACAGACGCCCTGCAGGTTCGCGCAGCCAGGGATTGTCCGGCTGCGGTGCGTCGGTCGGAAGGTCGAGCGGGTCTGCCCCGAAGCCAGCCTGCGACGCCACGGGCGTGGCGGCGGGCGCGGGACCGGCGATGGCCGCCAGAACGCCTGCCGCAATGAGCGTCCGCAACTTCCCCGGCTGGCTGGTCCCGACCGAAAGCGGGTTGGGCCATGCGGTCAATTTCAGGGTCATGTCGCCTGCCTTCGCCATCATTGCTGTGACCCCCGCGCCCTGCGCCACCGCACCTGAAATGGCGCCACACCTATTTCCGGGCGCCCGGGGCCTGACGTGTACCGCCAAGTGCGGCCGCCCGCACCCCCTGCGCGCCCGATTTTCCCCACGCGGCCGCTGCTCACGTCATCCCAGCGCATGCTGATCCCAATCATGCGGCCGCCCTGTCGTTCTCATTATCTGTCATTCTCACGAACTGTCATCCTGACGACCTGTGCCTCTGGCTGGGCGTGGAAGCGGCCACATGCACCCTGGGTCCAGTCACGCCTGATCCGGCCATCGCGCGCTCGGGCGACGCATCTGGTCGGACGCGTCCCATGCATCATCATCGGCGCTCGGCGCGCGGAAACCGCCAATGGCGCGCGCGAGCGTCGCGCCGTCGGCCGTTTCAAGACGTATGGTGAAGACGCCCTCACCCGGGGACTTGGCGACGGTCTTCCGGCATATGGCTGTGAGGTAGGGCAGGCGCGCCTCAACCGGGGCGACCGTTTTGCAGACAAAGCCGCGCCTCCTCAGGTCGGCGCGCACGTCTGCGAGGGATTGCTGCGGCGCGTAGCGCTGCGCCACGGCTGCGGCGAAGGCCTGATCAACGGCCGCCGGATCGGCCAGGGACGAGGGCGCCAGCCTGGGGCCGCCCGGCGCGGTGCAGGCGGACAGCGCCACGCTCACGAGAGCCACGATCTGCAGGATGCGCATAGGCTGCCTCCAGCACAACAAAAGCGCGCAAATGCGGCGCCGGCATGATGGGCCGCGCACAGGTGTTCCGGCAGGGCGGTTGCGACAGGGCGAGCGCGGCCGCTTCTTGCGGCGCGCGCACGCCTGCTCAGGCCTGCGCCGCCCTGGACCGCGAAACCTGCCGCCATGCGCCGACGCGGCTGGGCCGGCGCATCGTCGAGCGCCTTCCCAAGACAGGGCCAAAGACGGGGCCGAAGACAGGGCCGAAGACAGGGCCGAAGACAGGGCCAAACACAGGGCCAAACACAGGGCCAAACACAGGGCCAAACACAGGGACTATTCGGATCGCCGATCTCACCGCGCCGAACGGCGACCCGGCGCTGACCCAGGCCCTGAAGGCGCGCGCCAAGGAGCTGGAACGCCTCGGTATCGCCAAACCTATCCGCCGCACTGTTCTCGCCTTCTCCGCGAACTGGCAGGACCGGCTCGAGGCGATGGAACTCCACCTCGACCGCGCCAAACGGATGGCGCAGGCGCGGCAGGCGCAATCGCTGACGCAGATGCTTGGGTTGGGCAAAGGTGGCGGCAAAGATCGGTAACTGCCGGCGACGTCAGGGCTTCAAGACGTTGACGCTCAACGCCTGACCTGCGTTCACCATTCTTGCGTCCAGCGTCACGAGCGAGAAACCCTGGCGCTGCGAAATCGCGAGATGAAGCGCGTCTGGCATCCGCAGACCAAGATCGAAACTGCGAACAAAGATCGCAGCCTGCTCGATATCTGAATTGATGACCTCAACGGGTTGCGCATCCCCGGCGCGCCATGCGTCGAAGTCCGCAAGTCGTTCTTGGGCGTCCTGCGCCGTCAGCATGGCCATCCTAACCAGGCGGGAGAGTGCGCTGGCCACTTCCCCCGCAGCAAGATCGCTCACGACAGGCCTTGCAGGAAGGCCATCAACGAACCGGTCAACGGCTCCGCTGGCGGCCTCTTGGATCAACATCGGCACGAGGACGCTGGCGTCGAAATAATGGCTCAACGCTCATCCTCGTAAACCATGTTCAAGAGCTCGACGGATGTGACGCCTATAGGCTTGCGGCCCGCCCGCTTTTGTTTCAGCCACGCATAGCTGGACGCACTGCGGGGCTTTGCCGCCGCCACCGGCCGCAATTCCACCACCGGGTGACCATGGCGCGTGATGACGACGTGTTCACCGGCTTCAGCCTTGTCGATCAACGTGGGCAGACGGTTTTTGGCGTCTGCGACGCTGTATTCGGCCATTCCGAAACGGGCTCCTTTATGGCTATTGAATAGCCAATTTGGCGGTGGATGTCAAGATTCGACCGAGCTTCGACCGAGCTACGGCTCGGCGCTGAAATCCGGAACGCTGCGCGCACGACCCTGTCAATCTCTTCGGCCAAGGCGCGCGCTGCACGGCTCCCCGCAATCCGCAGCGCGCGCGATCACCAGCGCGTGCTCTGGCGACGGTCCTGAGAGCCGCGCCTTGTTCCATAGGGCCACCGCACCGAACTCCTCGAGCGCGCGGCCTGACCTTTGTTTGGCCCGAGGGGCGCGTACGAAAAAAGAATAAAGGCCACGATGCGCGCGAGAACAATGATCGAGGAGTTATATGATAGCTCAAAGTCTCGCTTCATTGCCGAACAATAACAAAAGTCGCCGCGACATTTTACTTGAAATAAAGTTTTTCCAAAGGCCGGGGCAATGGCGGGTTTCTTGACTTAAGGCGTCGCAAAGTGACCGGCACAGATGGTTTTCGCAGCCAGCGCCTCGCGCGTCCCTCTCGTCCGCCGCATAGCTGCGGCGATCAAGGGCGGTCGCGGACGCGACCGGCGCGGCAACGCGCGCACCCTTG
>JBILMQ010000096.1:0-11486 GCA_044375455.1 Caulobacterales bacterium
TCCGACGCCGCAGGGGCGGTAACACACGCCCGGCTGACCGGCGATGGGACGTGAGTTGGGATAGGCAGCGCAATCGCCGGAGCACATGAGTTCGCCCCCGATCGGGGACACGGCGCGCGACAGCAGGATCGAGGAGAGCTGCGCCGGCGTGGCCTCGGGATTCTCCGATCGAATGAGCGCAAGCGCCGCCGTGACGTGCGGCGCCGCCATCGATGTCCCCATCTCATAGGAATACAAACACCCAGCCGGTATGGCGGCGCCCGACATTGGATCCTTGCAGCCCTTCGTCTTACGCTTTGTCGACAGCACGCCGTCGGGGCGTCTGTCTTTGTCGTCGTCGCGCTTCAGGTCGCCGCCAGGAGCGAGGATGTCCACCTCGGCCCCATAGTTCGAGTATGGCGCGAGGACCCCGCGCGCGTCGCCCGCGGCCACCACAATCACGTTCTTGCAGCTTGCCGGCGCATAGCTGCGGGTGTCGGTGCGGGCATTGCCCGCCGCGACCACGATCACCGCGCCGGCCGCAGTGGCCTGGTCAATCGCGTCCTGCATCGAGCGCGGACAGGCGGTGAAGAGGCCGAGGCTCATATTGATGATCTTGGCGGGATTGCGGTTCACCACCGTCGCCCCTCTGGAGTCGACGGCAGCCGCCGTGCCCGCCGCCCAGCGGATTGCATCATTGATATCGGTCAGGCTGCCGCCGCACCGCCCGATGGCGCGCACCGGCACCAGCGTGACGTTCCACGCACCGCCAGCCACGCCGACGCCATTGTTGGAGTTCGCCCCGATCGTGCCGGCGACATGGGTGCCATGGAAGCTCGACTCCGTATTTGGATCATTCGGATCGCACTTATCGCCCGGATCGTTCGGGTCTGCGTCCCGGCCGTTGCCGTCCGCCGCGCGATCGATGTCGCGCACCATGTCAAAACCTTGCGCAATGTTCGGCGAGCCGGCGAAGTCAGGGTGCGACAGGTCGAGGCCGGTGTCGATCACCGCGACGACAACCCGGCGCGAGCCGGTGTTGCGGTGCCGCGACCAATAAGACCGGAAACTCGCGCCGCCAGGCGACTGGCCGGTCGCGGCGCCCTGGTCGCGCATGTGCCACTGCAGGATCCACAAAGGATCGCTCGGATCGGTCACCGGGGCGCCGACCACATTGGGCTCCATCTCGGTGTGCACCACGAAGTTCGGCTCGACATACTCAAACGCACCGGTCGCCGCGATCTGCTTCACCGCGCATTCCGTGGCCAGACCAATGTCCTTGTGCAGCTCCGCCGTTGAAATGCCCTGCGGGCAGCCGTCGGGGCGCAGAGCCACCGCATCCGGCGGCGGCGGGAGGGGCTCAGGCGCAAGGGCGCGCTTGGGCTGAGCGCCAGGGATTGCAGTCTGGACAGCGCCCGGGATGGCGTTCTGAGCGGCGCTGGCCGGCGCCGCCGCGGACAGGCCGCCGGTCTCTGACTCAAGCACGCGCTGCGGCCCGGCCCCCGCGCCCGACACAGACGCGCGCGCGGTCTCGTCAAAGGCGATCGGGGCGGCCATCCCATCCAGATTGATGACGATCACGGGTTCGGAGGCGGCGTCCGCAATCCCGTCGATGTCCTTGCCAACCTGGTCACGCACATGGCCGTCAAGCTTGAGCGCTTCCAGCGCCCGCTCCGCCACGCGCTCGGGGTCGGCAGACGGAGCAATCGACATCGCCCGCAGCGGCGCACCACCGCCATCAGCCCCCATGGCCTGGGCTTCGATCACGGCGTCCTTCGGCTTGGCGATGATCTCGCCCGGCACGAACATCGCCGGGCGCACACGCGCATAATCCAGAAGTTCCTCAGAGACGGTGCGCGCCGCCGTGTCCACAGAGGCCAGCGGTTTCGGACCCTGCGCCAGTCGCGCCTCGACGCCGCTGCGCACATGCTGACCGAAGGCGGCGGTGACCGCTCGCAGGTCGTTACAACCAGACAGCGCCATGCACAGCGCCGCCGCCGCGGCCATGCCTGTAAGCCTTGAGCGGGTTTTCCTCACGGAGTGCACTCCCCTCGATCAACGCTTTTACTAAACCTTAACCCGCCGCGCTGCGCCAGCGGCTTGTCACGATTTCAGGCGGATTGGCCGTGCGCGTGACGGGATTGCGGCTATCTGGGGAATTTCGCGCGCTGCGGCGCAGGCGCGCAGCGACTGCGTGACGACATCCCGCCCGCAGACCCATCGCGCACCGGGCAAGACAGGTCCTCGGCCCCAAGCCCGAAAGTCCTGCCGCCCCGGCGCGCGCGCGCAACCAGCTGCGCCAGGCGCGCAAGTCCTGAGCGGACGCCACCCCATAAAGCCCCTCTATGGCTCGCATAGACAGAAACGATTGGCCTTTGGCTCCCGCAGAACTAGGTTTCCGGTCACAGCGATCAGCGGCGCGCCGACCGGACACCGGCGCGCGCGGCCGACGTCGTGTTGTGGAGACGCCGTTATGAAACTTGCCGACTCAAAGACCGTTGAAAACCTCAAGGCTGCGTTTGCTGGCGAAAGCCAAGCCAACCGTCGCTACCTGTATTTCGCCCAGAAAGCGGACGTGGAAGGCTTCAACGATGTGGCCGCTGTGTTCCGCTCGACCGCGGAGGGCGAGACCGGACATGCGCATGGGCACCTGGAATTCCTGGAAGCCGTGGGCGATCCGGCCACAGGCCTGCCGATCGGCAACACCGCTGACAATCTGAAGGCCTCGATTGCGGGCGAGACCCACGAATACACCGACATGTATCCAGGCATGGCCCGCACGGCGCGCGAAGAAGGCTTCGAGGAGATCGCCGACTGGTTTGAAACCCTGGCCAAGGCGGAAAAGTCGCATGCTGGCCGGTTCCAGAAGGCGCTGGACAGCCTCGGCCAATAACCCCTGGAGGCGCAGTCTCGTCAGACTGGGCCTGCAAGGTCGGCGAGCGAAGCTCGAGTTTGTCTCAGGCCTCGCGCGCCGGACCGGCCCGGCGACGGTGCGGCTGGCGCAGACCCTGCGCGCCACTGACGCCCCGCCGGCTGCCAGCCGTGAGGCAGGTGTGGACCTGAGCCGTTGGCCGGAATTTTGGGCCGGAATCTTTGGCCCGGATCCAGGCCCCGAACCCTGGACCCGTATCCTGGACCCGTATCCTGGACCCGAATCCTGGGCCCGAATTCAGGACATCCGGGCTGGGAGCGAGGCGGGGAGCCAAGTTTGGGCCTGTGCGGTGTGTGCCGCGCCCATCCTGCCGTTTGGAATCGGCCCGAGGCCCAGCCAGGCCAGCGGGCCAAACTTTGGCGGGGAGTTTGATCGGGCGGACTTCGTCCGGGCAAACGCCGATCCGACAGCGACAGGCCGTGCACCAATTGCCCGTTGACGGGCGCCAGCGCGAACACGCGAGCCGGGCGGTGTTCATACAGGGACGGGTTACACACGCGGGGACGGTTTACACACGGGGACGGTATTGCGATGTCGGACACAGCGTCATCACCGGAGGCATTGTCACTGGGGTCAACCGCAGGGTCAGCGCCTGGCCAAACTGGCGGCGTGCGCGAAGGCAGCCTTGAGGCGCCGACGCGCCATCCACTGGAGTGGCGGTCCGACGCGTTTTATGATTTCGCCAAGATCGAAGAGGAGATGGAGCGGGTCTTTGACATCTGTCACGGGTGTCGCCGCTGCTTCAATCTGTGCGACTCTTTCCCACGGCTGTTCGATCTGGTGGACGACAGCCCGACCAGCGAACTTGATGGCGTGAAGAAGGCCGATTACAAACAGGTCGTCGACGCCTGCACGCTCTGCGACATGTGCTTCCTGACCAAATGCCCCTACGTGCCGCCTCACGCATTCAATCTCGATTTTCCGCATCTGATCCTTCGCTACAGGGCCGCCGAACTGAAACGCGACGGCAAAACCGGCGAAGGCATGAGCCGCGCGCTCGCCGAGACGGATCGCAACGGACGGATCGCCAAACCCCTCGCCGGACTCGCAAACTGGGCAAGCGATGTGGGCAACGATTTCACCCGGCCTATCCTGGAGAAAGTCGCCGGGGTGGCCCGCGACGCCGTCCTGCCAAAATACCACACACTGACGCTCGAAGACCTCGCCGCAGCGCCGTTTCCGCCAAACCCGCAGGGGCCTTCCTATGCGAAGCGCAAGGCCGTCGTTTATGCTACCTGCTTCGTCGACTACAATACGCCCGATACGGGTTACGCAGCCCTCAAGGTGCTCGCCAACCAAGGCGTAGAAGCGCGGGTCGTTTATCCAACCTGCTGTGGCATGCCGCAGTTGGAGCACGGCGACATCGCGGAAGTGGCGCGCCGTGCAGAGACGGTATCTCGGGAATTCGCGCGCTGGATCGGCGAGGGCTACGACGTCGTGTCCCTGACCGCGAGCTGCTCGCTCATGATGAAGTTCGAATGGCCGCTGATCCTGCCGGAAAACAAGGACGTAAAACAGCTGTCGCGCGCAACGCGCGACATTTCCGAATATGTGGTCGAACTCGCCAAGGCGGATGGCCTCGCGCCGGGCCTCTCCCCCGTCAAAGGCGGCGTCAGCGTGCATCACGCCTGTCATGCGCGGGCGCAGAACATGGGCGCCAAATCCGCAGAGATGCTGAAGCTCATCCCGGACACCAAGGTTGATCTTGTGGAGCGCTGCTCCGGCCATGGCGGCACCTTCGGCGTGATGAAGTCGACCCGCCCTCTCGCCAAGAAAGTCGGCAAGCCTGCAGCGCGGCAGTTGGCTCAGAAGGGCAATGACACTGTGTGTTCAGACTGTCCGCTTGCGTGCAATCACCTTGGCCTTCTGATGACCACGGAAATCTCTGGCGCCGCCGCGCCCAAGACCGCCCACCCGATCCAGGTGTTCGCCGAAGCCTATGGCCTTGTCTGAGCACAACCTGAAGCAGCCGAGGAGCAAGTCCGCCCATGCCAGCCCATGAACGTCGCGTCACCACGGCAGACATCGTGCCGACCCCGGAATTTTCGCGCCAGCGCCGCGAGCGCCGCCAGGCCCTGCTGCCCATGAAACGTCTGCGCCGCATTGAACTTGGGCCCTACTGCACATTCTACTTCGAGTGCTTCGACACGATGCTCTTCCAGATCCAGGAAATGCTGCTGATCGAGAAGGGCGGGGCAGAACAACTCGCCGAGGAGATCGCAGCCTACAATCCGCTGATCCCCCAGGGCTCGGATCTGGTCGCCACGGTCATGTTCGAGATCGACGACGAGCGGCGGCGCGCCGCCGTGCTCGGCCGGCTGGGCGGGGTCGAAGAGCGCTTCTTCCTGCAGATTGGCTCAGACCGGGTCTATGCCGAGCGGGAAGGCGACGTGGAACGGACGCGCGAGGACGGCAAGACATCATCCGTCCACTTCCTGCACTTCCGGGTCAGCGATGCCCACAAGGCGGTGTTCCGCGATCCACGCACCACCATCATGGTTGGCTGCGACCACGAGCTCTACGCCCATCTGGCGATCTTGAGCCCGGCGACCCGCGCCGAACTCGCCCGCGATTTCGCCTGACCAAGAGCAGGCCTCGTCCGCGCATGTCACCACCATAACCAGGGCATAAGAAAAGGCGCGTGCGCGCGTGGCGGGATGCAGCGCCTTCTTCGGGGCCTGCGCCCGCGGCAACCGAGCAAACCGGCGGTGATCGTCAGATTGTGTGCAAGCTCGCCGCCATCCGAACGGCGTCAGTCGGCGGTTTGCCGAGGCCAAGTTTGCGGCCCAGACTGAATCTGGGTTGTGCACGGCGCTGCGCAACCGCACCATCCGCGCATCCGACACAAAGCGCTGCACGGACGCTTCGATACGTTCGTTCGCCTCCTTCAGAAGCGGCGCGAAGACGAGGGCCATCGCGGAGCGCAGGGCGGCGTATCCTGCCGCGGATCGTCTTTGACGCAATCTCGTCAGGCAACGGTGCATGGAACTCAAATTGCGGCCACGCAACGAAACGATCGACGCCCTGCCCAGCTTTGAAAGCTGAAAGCGCCACGAAATTGCGCCCGACAGTCTGCGCGATCGACCGCATGTTGAACTCAGCCTTGCCATTGCAAGGGACCTGGCTCACCCCGCCCGCCTGACAGCCCGCGCAACATCAAAGACGGGTCCTGGCCTCGTGGAGGGGAGCGGTTTTCATCTTGTGAGCGTCGCCACGCAGTCAGGGCAACGCTGCCGAGCCGTGTGCCCAAAGCGGCGAAGACGCCTTCAGGAGACGCGACATATGCAGAAGGCGCGCGACCGGGCGGCTCTCTTCGCGCAATTCTGCCTCATACCATATCATTTCGGTTTTCGGGCTTTCGCCAAGCGCCAGGATGCAGCCTGACACGCGGTAGTCCGTATCTGCCAGGACCGGTCCGGCCAGATGCTCGATCTCTATCGCGCCATAAAGACCGACGAATTCGTCATTGATCGGCACAAGAGTCTTTTCCACGGCCCTGAATGCATCCACCACCAGATTGGCCGGCGCCACCGCGCGCCCGTCCGTCGACCGGCCCAGCGACGTGTAGGCCGGATCGTCGCGCCCGGCGACGTACTCCGCCAACCGCGCCGCATCGATTCGTGTGGCGACATCGCGCACCTTTGCGCCAACCCTGGCGGCGGCCAGGATGCGCACCTCGCGCGCTGGCCTGACCTGCCTCAGGCGCTGCTTCAAGGCGCTCTCCGGGTCGCAGCCGCCGACATGGGCGCTGCCCTCCATCACACGCGCGCCAGCATCGCTTTCCATCCATACCTCGCAGCGCCGTAAAGCGCCTGCCGCCTGCACCGGCCCGGCGCAGCAGCGCACCGGCTCGCCATCCATGGTCGGCTGCAGGAAAAACAGCGACAGCCCGCCCGTCGCGCGCCACTCCGGCCCGAACAGCTCGATCAGCAAAGGGGCAAACTGCTCCATATGAACGGAGCCCGCCACGGCGCCGCCCCGCAGTCCGACAGATTGGGCGGTTTCATCATGGTGGATGGTGCCTTGCGCCGCCCGGGCGATGTTGACCGGGCGCCGCCAAGCGCTCGCATGCTGCAGTGTGCTCATCGCAACCCCAACACATGCTTGGCGACAATGTCGCGCTGGATCTCGTCCGATCCCCCCGCAATGCTCGCTGCACGTCCCGTCAGATAGCGCGTCACCTCGATCTGCGCCCAATCTGGGCCGATGGGCTCGAAATGCCCTCCAGGAGCTTCAGGCCAATGAGGAAATGGCGCAGCGTACGCAGCGGCGCATTCAACGAAGAGCTCAGTGATCGCCTGGATCACGGCAGTGCCCTTCAACTTGAGAAACGAGGATTGCGCGCCAGGCGCGCCGCCGGCCGCTGTCTCAGACAAGGTGCGCAGTTCCGTATGCTCAAGCGCACAAAGCTCGATCTCCACCGCGGCGAGCTTGCTGGCAAAGTCGGGGGTGTCGGTCAGGCGCGCGCCGTCCACTGCGATGGCGCCAGCGGCGCGCCGCAGAACGGTGACGAGACGCAACGATTCTGAAACATAGGCAAGACCAGTGCGCTCATGGGTCAGCAGGCCCTTGGCGTAGATCCACCCCTTGCCCTCGACGCCAATCCGGTTCGCCTTAGCCACGCGCACATTTTCAAACGTTACGCGGTTGAGGTGGTGGCGCCCGTCGATCGTGACTATCGGGTGCACGCTGACGCCCGGCGTGCGCATGTCGATCAGCAGAAAGGTGATGCCGTCCTGACGGCGCGCCTCATGCGAGGTGCGAACCAGGCAAAACATCCAGTCCGCAATATGCGCCCAGCTGGTCCAGATCTTTTCCCCATTCACGATATAGTCGTCGCCATCGCTTTCAGCCCGGGTGCGCAGACTGGCAAGATCTGAGCCGGCGCCCGGCTCAGAATAGCCCTGGCACCAGACGACCTTATCGCTGCGAATGCCCGGCAGATGGCGCGCGCACTGCTCCGGCGAGCCGTAGGTGTAGAGAATAGGCGCGAGCATTCCCATGCCCATGCCGCCAAGCTGCGCAGGCACGCCAATGGAGGCGGTCTCACGCTCCCATAGAAACTTCTGGGTCGCCGTCCAGCCCGCGCCGCCGAATTCGACAGGCCACCTGTACGCCGACCAGCCCCTGGCCTCGAGCGCTTCGGCCCAGCGGGCGCGGGACTGCGGGCTGTCGTCATAGGGCTGTTCGGGCGGGAAATGAGACCGCACAAAGGCCCGCGCCTGGTCACGGAAGGCGATGTCTGCAGGCGTCAACGCAAGAAGCATGACCTCAGAGTGCGCGAACGCCCCAGGCATCGTCCAGTCAAATCACGCCCGCCCGAATTGCCCCGCCGGCCGCCGCGGCGCGGCCCTGTTCTTGTCCCATCGCTTCTGGTGTAGTGATGCCGGCGTCCGGTCCAGCGAGCGTAGATGGTTAATTTGTTCAAGCAGCGCGATCGGGGCTATGAGGCCGGCGGCGAGCTCCAGCGCGCCCTGCACCCGGTGATGTCTGATCAGGCGCTTGTCGCGCTCCTGCTCGTCCTCCTGATCGCCCAGACGGCAGCGAAGCTTTACCTGGCGCTGAGCGTCAATCTGCTGTGGGATGAAGCCCACTTCGTGGTCGCCGGCCGCCACCCCGATTGGGGCTATCCAGATATCCCCGCCGGCCCGGCCCTGCTTGCCGCGAGCGCCACCGCACTGTTCGGCGACACGGTGATCGGGCTACGGGTGATCTGTCTGGCGGCGGCCCAGCTTCTGCCCCTCGCCGTCTATTTTCTCACCCGCCAGTTCTGCGCCCGCCGAGAGGCTGTGTGGGCGGCGATCATCACAGTGTTTCTGCCCACCACCGGCCTGCTCGGCGCATTCTACTACCCGGAGGCCTTCCTGCAGCTCGCGCTGGTGGCGATGCTGGCTTTCCTGGTTCGCGCGATCAATGACGATCGCTGGTCAGATTGGCTGTTGACCGGCGTCATCGGCGCGTTCGGCCTCTTCATGCACTATCGCTTCGCCCTTGCCGGCGCCGGCGTCATCATATTCTTGCTGACGACGGCCGGCGGCCGTCAGCTGTTCCTGCGCCCAGGCCTCTATCTGGCAGGCGTCATTGCCCTTGCCGGGCTGGCGCCCGCGATCTGGTACAACATCCGGGAGAACTTCGCCGCCATCGAGTTCCAGGCGGCGGCGCGCCACCGCTGGGCGTTCTGGCCGCCGGGGCTCCTGCACACGCTGGAGCAGGCGCTCATCGTGACGCCGATTTTCTTCGCCGGCCTGATCGGGGCCGTGCGAGTGGCCGCACTGCGCTGGCGCGAGAGCGAAGCAACGGCAGGTCTTGTCCTCATAGTCGCAGCGTCAATCGTGCTGCCCTACACGCTGATGGCGCCCTTCAACAAAGCCTATCTCTACCACTGGCCGTTCATGGCCTACGCACCGCTGATCGCCTTTATGCCACAGGCGCTGATTGGTTTTGTCAGCGGGGCGCGCAGCGGGGCCGCGCGCGTCGTGCGGGGCGCCGTGGTGGCGAGTGCACCGGCCTTGGCGCTGATGTTCGCCATGGCCGGGGCCGGTCTTCTCCTGGCCTGGGCGCATCCGAATGGCCTGAAGCCGACCTACCAGCGGTTCCTGACCGGCGATTATGAACGCTGGTCTGCACTGATCCCGCCGCTCGACGCCGCGCGACGCCGGTTGGGCGCGCCGGCTGCGCCAATCGTGATGGTGGGCCATATCCCGGCCGTGCGCCTGCAGTTTCCCGGCGAGAGGCTCAACCCGCTGTTTGTCGCGCCCGATACAGACGATCCCATGAAGGGGTTCGATGCTCTGCGCAGCCGCTGGGGCGATGACCTGGACGCGCTGGCGCAGGATTATCCAGGAGAGCTGGCGTTAATCGCCATTCCGGACGCCGGCTATGTGCTGGACCAGGGGCCGGATATCGACCTGCGGCTCGCACTGTGCCGCCGCTTCGCCGCGCCCAGGAAAGTTCAGCGCGTCGAACTGGCGCCGGGTCGTCGCAGCATCGACGTCTATGCGGCGCGGGTGCGCCCTCGGGAAACCCAGCCTCCTGCCTTCTGCGGGTTTCTGCCAACCGAATACATGTTCAAGGTCGAGCGCGGCGCGACCCTGCCGCCGGAAGGCCAGAACCTCGCCGGCATCGCCGTCCACCCGAGCGGCGTGACACGGGTTGAGGTGTTGCTTGATGGCGCCAGTCTGGGCGAGGCGCGCCTTGGTCTTGACCCGACAAACGGGCGGGTGAGCCGGGCGCTCGCATTTGACCCCCGATATCCTAAGGTTTTCTGGGACTTCTACCTCAAGAATGAGAACCTGGCCCCGGGCGCCCATCGGCTCGCCATCCAGGTGACGCGCGGCGACGGCTCTGTCGCCATCGGCGGCGAACGGGTGTTCTACGTCGGGACCGGCTTGGAAACGATGTCGGCAGACATCCTGGAAACGCTGCGCAACGCCCCAGCCAACCTCCCTTTTTCGCCCGACGGCCCGCGCCAGGATCACATCGCACCGGGCAAGCCGCCGGATCCGCCCCCGGCTCACAGCGTCACGGCCCACAGCGGCACGGCCGGCAGCGCGGCGCCCGCGCTGAAAGCCGTCTCAGCCAAGCCCAACCTGGCCACTGTGCAGGCGCCAACGGCCGGCGCACCGACCAACGCCGTGCCGCAGCTGCAGACGCGACAGGCAGCGCCAAGTCCCAGACCCGCTGGCGCGCCGCCAGCGCCAGCCCCGGCCCAGCCAGCGCCATCAGCGCTCTCCGCGCCGGACAGCGGGGCGGCGGATCTCCAAACTGCTCCAATGCCTGACCCGACGCCCAATCCAAGACCTGATCCCATCCCCGCCACACCGCATGATCCTGGGCCAACCCAATGACCGCCGTCACCGCTTCAGGCGCCCGGTTGTTTCCCCTGATGTTCGGACTGTCAGGCCCGCTGGGCCTGCCCCTCACATCGCGGCGCGAGGTGACCCGGCTGGTCGCCGACGCGCTCGCAGGCGGGATCAATGCGTTTGACACGGCGCCATCCTATGGCGCTGGCGAAGCCGAGCGACGCCTCGGCGCGGCATTGCGCGGGGCGCCGCGCGGCGATTATTTCCTGTCGAGCAAGGTTGGCACGGTCGCGACCGGATTTCAGCGGTACACGAAGGATTTTTCGCCTGACGGCATGCGGCGCTCGCTGGAGGAGAGCCTTTCCCGTCTTCGCACGGATCGTCTGGATCTGCTGCTGCTCCACGGGCCCGGACCCGAACACCTGACGCCAGATCTGTTCGCCGTGCTGACCGACTGGCGCAAGGAGGGGCTCTTCCGGCACCTGGGAGCAGCCGCGCGCGGGGCTGAGGCGATCCGCGCGCTCGACAAGCCGGAGCTGACCTGGGTGATGGCCCCGGCGCACCGCGGCATGGCGCTCGCCGAACAATACGCGCTCGAAACTCACCGCGCCGCCGGCCGGCGCATAATCGCCATCGAAACCCTCAGACCGGGCCAGCCGCGCTGGCGCGCGCCCCGCCGGCCAGGCGATCTGTTCTATCTCGCCCGCTCCCTCGCCCACCGGCTCGCGTCCGGGGCGTCTGGGGCTTCCGCCGGGCCGGCCGACCTGGCCCGC
>JBILMQ010000345.1:0-3422 GCA_044375455.1 Caulobacterales bacterium
CCAAAGCCCAGTTCGCCGTCATGTTTGGCGAACGCTTCGTACGGGCCATGCAGGCCTAATGCGCAACCCGCCGCCCGCACACAGAATTTCTGACAGTCCCTTCCAGAAGCCCTGCCGGGCGTTCTCGCTCATCGCGCGCAGGACGTGCTTGGCGTTCTCCTTCGACTGGTATTCGTCGAACAGCGCCATGATCTGCCGCATCATGACGTGCATGGGATCGTCGCCCATCTCCTGGGTGATGGAGACGAGCTTGACGCCGTTCCTGGCGAGCTTGCGGACGTAGAACTCCAGCTCGAAGTGGTCGCGGAAGTAGCGCGAGAAGCTGTGAACCACGACGACATCGAACGGCGCGGGCTTGGACGTGCCGGCCTCGATCATGCGCTGGAACTCCGGCCGGCGGTCGCTGGTGGCCGAAGCGCCCGCTTCGATAAAGGTCTCGACCAGTGCGTAGCCCCGTGCGGCGCAATGGGCTTCGCCCTGCCGCTTCTGATCGGGGATGGAGACATCATGCTCGGCCTGCCGCGCCGTCGAGACGCGCAGATAGAGGGCGGCGCGCAACGGCTGGGTCATGGTGTCCGTCTCCTTCTCACTTCATCGGCACGGCCCGAACAGCTCGTCGAACAGATCGCCGAACCACGCCTCGAACACATCCAATTCGGCCTCCGTGACGGGAATATGCTCGGGCCAGTTGTCGGTGACGGTCCACGTCGAAAGGTCGTGTTTCGGCGGTCGACCGGGAAACGGCCAGGGATGGCCAAGCAATGCTTCCAGCTGCTCGGATGCGGTCGGCGGGCGAGGTCTGGAAGCGCGGGGCATGGCCACAGGATCGCCCATCGCCGCGCGGGGCCGAACAGCCGATCTCCACGCTGGGGCACGCTTCACTTTCCCATGGTCATCGCTTCGCCATGAGCTGCTCCACCGTCCGCATCGGCAGGACGAGCCGCATCGAGTCCGGCAGCCGGAGAAAGCCGTGCGCGATGTAGAAGGCAGCAGCGCCTTCATCCAGCGCATCGACCACGATCATCGACGATCCTACGGTCTCGGCGCTCGCCAGCGCGCGGCGCAGCGCGTCCGCCAGAAGGATCGCGCCTAGCCGCTGTCCCTGCCGGTCTTTCGCGACCGCGAGCCGCCCGATCAGCGTGGCGCTGACCAGCGGATAGCGCGGGATGTGCTTGCGTGCCGCCTCCGGCACATCGCCCGGCGCAAGCGCTGTGGCGCAGAGTGTGTAGTAGCCCAGCACGCGGGCTGGATCGGCCTTGCCCGCCAGCACGAACACGCCGTTGGCGCGGCGGCGCACATCCTGTCCGGCCTGGGTCTGGAGATAGCGGTCAAGACTTTCGACGCCGCAGGTGAACCCGGCGCGGTCGTGCCCGTCGGCCAGCGGGTCGATGACAAGGTCAGGTCCGAGCGCCACCGGTCATGCGCCGATGCGGCGGCCATGCTCCGCAAAGGCGCGCGCCAGCCGCTCGTTCGGCGCGGGCGGGTTGATGAGCGCCTCGAAGAACGCCGCCCGATCCCGCTCCGACAGGCTCAGCGTCTCGTGCTCGGCAATGGTCCGGCGCGCGGCGTCGGTGATGGCGGTCAGGCAATAGTCGCTGATCTTGCGCCGTTCGAGCAGCGCGGCGCGCTCTATCAGCCCTTTGGTCTGCTCGTCGAGCCGGAAACCGAGACGGTCGTCCCGGGTGATGCGGTCCTTGGCAGAGCTGGCCTTGCTGGTCATGGCGATCTCCATCGTTGGCGGGAATGTACGTCGAACAGACGCACATATCAAGCAAACTCTGCCTGACCGGCCGTGCCCGTAGCGCGCCTCGAACTCGCCGCCCGGCAAAGGACGCCATCGACGTGCTGGCTTGGGCGTGCAGCGAACGCTGATGGCGCTTTTCCCATTGATTTTGTTGGAGTTTCTCCGAAAAGAGCCGCAGTGGCCTGTGCGGAGGCGGCGAAAAAAGCGCTTATCCTCAATGAGATACGACCAAGCGCCGTCGGTGCTTTTATCTCGCAATCCGTGGCTGCTGCCTTCGTTGCCGAAGATCCCACGCCACCACACGCCCCATGCTCGACCTCAACAGCTGTTGAGAGCACCTGAAGTTGTCCGGTGCATGTAGCACCCGAAGTGTCCGGTTTTCGTGGTTTGTTCAAGCGGCCATGGTGTCCTCCAATGTTTCGGGTGCGCCGTCTGGTGCGAAGGCGGCGATGCGGCGTGGGCCGTAGTGCAGGGCGATGCGGCCGTCGGGATATTCGCTGACCCGCACGCTTGCCCGCACGAAGTGCGCGCGCAACGGCGAGGGCGGGATCTGCAGCACGCGGCCCTTCCAGCGCACAGTGTTGTCGGGGCCGGCTTGGCGCGTCTCCTGCACGCACAGCACATCACGCCAAGCGCGCTCTGGCACAGGCACATAAGCCGATCCTGGCTCTGCGGCGGGAACGGCAAAGCGCTGATTATGGCGTGTCAGGAAGACGGTTTTGATCCAGGCATTGGCGCTTGCGACATCCTCAGCCCCTTCCAAGGCCAATTCTTTCACCAACCGATCCTGCAGCGTGCGGAACATGCGTTCGCTGCGCCCGCGCGCTTCAGGCGAATAGGCCGCGATGTGCTCAATTCCCAACTGCGCCAGGGCCCGGCCGACTTGCGTCGGCTTGTCCCGGTCCACCTTGCCGCCGGCTTCGGGCGTGAAAAAGTAATGCCCGCCGCGATCGGTATAGAGCGCCATCGGCAGCCCTTTCGTAGCGAAGGTCTCGGCTAAACCTTGAAAGCTTGAAGCCGTACCTTCTTCCTCAACCAAAAACAGCGAGGTGATTTCGCTCGTGGCGTCATCCATGGTCGCCACCAGATCAAGCGACGGCCGGCCGGCGAGCCAGACATGCTTGCTCGCGTCCTGATGCAGCATCATGCCTGCCATCGCCCGCCGCGGACGCTTGCGCCGGTGCGCGCCGCGGGTCTTGGCTTTCACGATCAGCCCGCGGCTCTGCAGGAACGTCTTGGTCCAGGTATAGCCCCAGGCGAACTTGTGCTCCCGGACCAGGGCCTCATGGAAATGCTTGGCCGTAAAGCCCTGATAACGCTCGCGATAAAGCCCCTCGATCCGGGCACGCTCCCCCGCCGACACCGCTCGCCCAGAGGCCCGGCCGAGCCGCCGGTCGATCAGCCCCTCCTCGCCATCCTCCTCAAAGCGACGGCTCCAGCGGCGTAAACTCCGCTCGCTCATACCCAGAACCTCGGCCGCCTCGAGCTGGCTCAAATGTCCAGCATCCCAACGGCTCAAAACATCTCTCAGCTTCAACATTCGCAGGCCTTGCAGCTGGTGCGTCCGGCGCGGCAGTGTAACGTGACGTCTGGAAATTGCCGTTAAGGCGCGTGGCTATGGGTGCGTTGCCGGCCCCCTGCGCAGGGGGCCGGCAACGCGAATCACGCATCGGTGTTC
>JBILMQ010000346.1:0-3413 GCA_044375455.1 Caulobacterales bacterium
GTCCTGGTATCAGACGACGGATCCGCAAGCGCCGAACGACACGCAGTTTCTTGCGCGGCTGAGCAGGGTTCGGATGGCGCTTCACAAGGCCAAGCACAAGGCGGTGGCTGAGCGCATCCGGGACGTGCTCGCAACCGGCGACAAGGTGGTGGTGTTTACGTCGTTCTCTGAGGGGGTGGCGCGGCACGCCAGGACCCTCGGGTCGGCCGCCGTCACGATCACGGGGGCGCAGTCGAGCGACCAGCGGATGGAGGCGGTGGACCGGTTCCAGACCGACCCGGGCGTGCGCGTTGCGGTCTGCAACATCATTGCCGGCGGGGTGGGCATCACGCTGACCGCCGGCACGCATGTGATCTTCCAGGATCTCGACTGGACGCCGGCCAGCCACGCCCAGGCGGAGGACCGCTGCTACAGGCTCGGCCAGACCAGGCAGGTCACGGTTGAGTATTTCTATGCGGATGGGTCTCTGGACCTCTACATCGCGCGCTTGCTGGAGGCCAAGATCAAGCTGATCACGGCGGTGGAGGCGCAGGATGCGCCGAGCGCCTCGATCCTGGGCGACCTTGAGGCGCAGTTTCGCAGCCTGGGTGCGGCGATGGTCGAGGAGGTGCGGCTGATGCAGGCGCAGGCGGCCGCGCCCCAGGGCGCCATTGAGCGCCTGTCGGCGATGCGGGTGAGCCGTTCGTCGCCGGCAAGCCCGATCGAGGCGACGGGCCTGTGGGAGTTCAGCAGCGACCGCGACCCGGCCAAGGCCTATCGCGTCACCTATGGCCGCGCCGGTCATCTCGAATGCACCTGCAAGGGGTTTGAGTTTCGTGGCCAGTGCAAGCATGTGCGTGCGGTGCGCAGCCAGATTGGCTGACCCCCGGGGGGATCTGGCTTGAGGAGGAGGCCATGGTGAGACGTCGCAAGGACAGGCCGTCCCGGAGGGGCCATTGGATATGCCCGTCATCGGCTTTCGGGCGCTATCCGCCCGGAAGTGCCCCGCCCATCGAAGAGCTGTCGCCGGGGGACTGGGAGCTGATCGAGGCGTTGATCGAGGTCATGTATCAGGCCGGGCCCCCGCGACGGGGCGACCGGCCTCACTGAGCGCCGCCCCGCCGCGGCGCACGCCGGTTGCCGCCACCCGTGCGGGCCGCCGGATCATGTGATGAGCCGCGCCGCGCGGGCGTCGGCCTCGGCCTGAACATAATCGCTGGCGCAGATGCGCGCCTCCGCCAGCAGGCTGGCCTGACGCTGGGCGATGCGGCGGGCGATCTCCTGCAGAACGGGCGCGCCGTCGCGCAGTTCAGACTCGATCTTGCGGCAGCGGCGCTCCGCCTCCTGCGTGAGCCGCACCGGTCGCGGTGCGGACGGACCGCGCTTCACGCCGATGCAGCCTGCCCTGATGTCTGCATGCGCGCGCGCCGCATCAAAACAGAAGGTCTGCCCGATCTCCCGGCGCCGGGCGACCAGACGGCGCGCGAGGTTTGTCCCGAAACCCGGCACGTCCTTCACCTTGGCCGGCGTGATGTCGGCCGCCGTCTCGATGCCGAAGGAGGCGAGCTTGGCTTTGCGGCCTGCGCCGATGTCGGCAATGCGCGCCCTCTCTATGCCGTGGCGATCAGGATGCTCTTCCAACTGGGCGTCGAAGGCTGCGACGAGTTCGTTATCCGAGAGCGCCAGGGGCCCGGTCAGTTTGAACCGGGTCCGGATCGCCTGTGCCTGCCGGGCCTGGTCGATTGTCCACTTCTGGAGCCCCGCCTGATAGGCGCGCGTGCGGTCTTGCGCTTTGGCCCTCGCCTCAGCGGTGATGCGTTCATGCTCCAGGCGCAGCCGGTTCAGCAGCGCCAGCACGTCGTCAAACTGCTGCGCCGACGTCTCCTGGCTCCAGCGCGAGGACAGGGCCTGCCACTGAAGCTTCGCCGTCTTGCGATCCTGAAAGCCGACTTGCGCCGCTGCATCGCTTGCGCGCCAGCACTGGCGTTGACGGACAAGATCGTCGACGGCTCCAACCCGCAGGAGCCGGTCAACCGGCACTTTCCCGGAGATGATCGGTTCACGCCCTTTGAGCGCTGCCGCGGCCTGCCGATCGGCAACCTCACCAGCCAATGGTTCGCCAACATCTTTCTCGATCCGACGGATCACTTCTGCGCCGAGAAACACGGTGCGCCGTATCTGCGCTATGTCGATGACTTCGCACTGTTCCTGGACAGCGAACAACAACTGGACGAATGCCGCAGCCGGATTGAGGCCTTCCTGGCCCGGCGAAGGCTGAAGCTGCATTCGCGCAGGACCTTCATCGCGCCCACGTCAGAGCCGGCCACGTTTCCGGGCTGTGAGCTTCATCCCAATGGCCAGCGCCGGACGCCGGAAGCGAATGTCGATCGCGCCCGCAACCGCCTGCGCGGGATCAAGGATCAGCTCAAGGCCGGCACAGTCACCAGGGAGCGGGCCCGCGCCCAGGTGCAGGCCTGGAAAGCCCAGGCTGACTTCGCCCATGCCGAACATCTGCAACGCGCTCTGTTGAGGGGCCTACCGGAAGACGCGCGCCAACGCCCGCGGGGGCAACGGAAGCGGCGGCGGAAGCCTGCCCGAAGCCATTGAGGCTAAGACAATACGCGTTGGCGCACCCTTCGGGTTTCGATGATCGTCAACCGGGCGCAACCATCGAACCCCGGATCGGCTATAATCGCAAGAAGGCGATCAGCGCGCGCTTGCGGATCAAGTTTCGGCAGAAACAGAATGATTACCCCGCTCGCAGGCAGGAGATCGCGAACCAAAAGGTCCCCGAAATCGAAATCCTCAGTTACGATGATCCGGTCTTCGGCATTGGCAATGGCCAGCAATTGACCGTCGGCGGCGCGGTGGTCGGTTTCGGCGGCGTAGCGCACATCGTGGCCGGCCGCCCGCAGGCGATCGACAACCGCCTTCGGGCAGCACTCATCGGCGAGAAAACGGATCATTCCGCCGCGATGATCGTTTCATGGCTGAGATAGTCGGCGGCGAACGTCAAGGCAGCAAGCACGTCCTCCGGCGTCAAGCGTGGATACTGGGCGGCGACCTCAGCGGGGGCCAGCCCTCGCGCGCACTCGCGGACGATCTGCTCCACCGTGACGCGCGTTCCGCGCACCACAGGTTTGCCGCGCATGATGGCGGGATCGATTTCAATCCGACTTTCCATACCGAAAGCGTACCACGCCTCCGCGTTTCTGTCAGCGCCGGCTATCACTCTGGTGGGTCCGGCCGTTAAACATCGACCCCGGACAGCAGCAGCACACGCCCGAAAACGAGACAAGAAAATCGAGCGGCCAAGGGCCTCGAATGGCCGATCGTCATTCCGGTCAACACCATGACCAGCATCGCAAAACCCGACGCCGCGATCATCGACCGCCAGACCGGGCTGTTCCACTGCCCGGTGCTGGACGCCTGGC
>JBILMQ010000347.1:0-3412 GCA_044375455.1 Caulobacterales bacterium
CGTCACGCCAGCCGGTCCGTGAAGGCTTCCACCGTCTCCCCGGGCATGCGTTCCACCTCCACGGTGTGATTGGGCGAGCAGGTCAGGGCGGAACGGATGTGCTGATCCGGATAGACAACGAGCTAGGTCATGCGAACCGGCTCACCCGCAGGCGCCTGCCCCGCCCGGCGCGCCAAGCGGTCATTCAGCCTCATCAAGCTACTCCTGTGCGGGTATGCGTCGCACGCCTCATGAACGCGGCGCCCCCGAGACCGCGCAAGGGCGCAAGTGCAGTGGCAAGCGCAGAAGCGAAGCCAGGGTTGCTTGGATGAACGCCGGCGAGACGCGCTGCAGCGTCTCTGGCAGCAAATGAGGCCAACAGGTAAAGGAGACCGGCAGGCTGACGAGCACGACCTCGCTGTCTACCTGACCCGACACTGGGCCGCGCCTTACACGCCGGAGGCGCCGACCGCTACGAGCCGCAATCGACCCGGCCAGATTGCATAGAGCATATACTCCTCATACGGATCGACGATCAGGACCTCTGGCGCGCCATCGCCGTCGACGTCAATCACAGGGCGCGGGCAGGTGGCGAAGCGCGTGCGCTCTGAAAAGGCCTTTATGGGCCTGCTCCCGCCGGCGTCTGCGGCGGCTCCGGCAACGACGATTGTCCCAGTCGATGGATCGAAACGACAGCTTACCCGCAGGATAAGGCCCCGCACAGTCGTGACTTCGAAGCCCGATTCCGGAGCGCCATCCCCGATGAGGCGCATACGCCAAGTCTGTTCCGGCAAAGGACGGCTGGAAACGACCACGGCGCTCGACGCGTTGTCGCGCGCATGTGGGCCCTCGGGCGGCGGATCAGCAGTCCTGAGCATCACCCGCCATGTCGCGGACGGCATCACGCCCTCGACCGATACGCCGAGGACCTCGGTGCTGACGACAGCGCCATTACGCCCCAGATGAATGAGCTGATCGGCGCACCATGGCGGAACCGGCGTGTTGACGTCGCCCGCGAGAAAATCGCCGGCGGAGAACCCGATCACCGCTCCGTCCGCGCCTTGGTCCTCGTCAATGAACCGTCCGACATGAATGCGCGTTGATGCATCGGCGCGGCAGTGTGGGCGCGCGGACGCCAAAGAGCTGAGGCTCAGGATCATGATCAGGAGGGCAGCCATGCGGGCTGACACGGATAGAGCCATTTCCAATCCTCCTGCATTGTCCGGATTGAGCATAAACGCTGTGCGACGCCGCCGGTCCCGCCAGTCGGCAGATGCCGCCAGCCAGGCCTTCGCCCCTGTCGCGCAAACCCAGCCGCGTCGGCGAGCCGTGGCGTCCGTGGGTGGGCGTAGGCTGCGCGCCATCTGCTCCGAGTGTCGGGGCGCAGCGCCCTCTGTGAGCCCCGAGCAGGCGTGCGACCCCGGACTTGCAAACAGCCCGTCCTGTTGAAGATTGGATAGGCATACGGGCCTCCCGATCCATCTGGTCGCCCTCGCCTTGGCGCCGGAGTTCCGGCGCCAGCAAGAGACCCGGCAACCGGCCGACGCTGCGACACTCCAGGTGGCGTCTGGAGCGGTCATTGGCATGTCTGCTGACCCCGAGGACGGCCCCAGACCCATGGGCCTTCAGCCCCGCACGCTTGCGGCGTGGGGTGAAGACGGCAGCCGGCCGCATGCGGTGGTGTTCAAGATTGGCAAAGCCGTTCGCGATCGCGACGGCGACGTGATCGCGTTCCTCAACGCGCGGCGTGCGATGAGCACGCCTGCTGCGCAGCAGTTGAAGGGGGCGCAGATACCGGCCAAAGCGGATGATGACGGCTCGCGTGGCGATGCTCATTTCGTTGTGAGTTCCATGCCCTTCAGTTGCGCAGTGGCGCGGCAGTCGCCCCGGTGAAGGCCGTTGAGGAACGTGCTGATGGTTTGGGAGGTCAGCGCTTCGGTCCTGCGCGACATGCCATTGCCCGCAAAATTCAGGTGACTGGCCCCGTCAATGACTCCGAGCCACTTGCAGCCTGTCGGCATGTTTTTAAATTGCTCGGTGCGCGTTTCCCAGGAGGCGCCGCCCAGTTCGCTGTCGCGCGTTCCCGTCAGGAGTAAGACAGGCTTGCCGATGCCCGACCACGCGTTGTCGGGAAAGATGATCCCCGCACCTTGCGGCGACAGCGCGATATAGGCGCTGAAGGCATCGGCGCCTTGGATGCCGAGCTTGTTGCGCGCACCCGCCTCCATCATCACCGTCGCTGCACCCATCGAGTGGCCAATGAGGAGGGACTCCCTCGCGATACATCGGCGCTTGGCCCACTGGCGCGACGCTGCGATGTCCATGAAACGTCCCTGATAGGCCTCTGGCTCCGTGATCAGTTCGGCTAAGCCTTCGCGTAGACCATTGCCGCGAGCGGACTCGCGCACGGCCCTTCGACCGCTCTCAGGGTGACCGATGACCACTGCCAAGTATCCGAGAGTTGACATGGCTTCGCCGAGATACCGATAGCCCTGCTCGGCCCCCCCCGCCCCCGGTGAAATGATTGCAACTCCGCGGCAGTCGCCACCCCTTGGGGCGTAGGCGGACATCGACACGACCCTCTGATCCTGGCGGATCACTCGGACCGACTCCTGACTTAGGGCAGCGCCTGCCCCCCCGAGAGCCAGGACGCTGAGAGCGAGGAGTCGGTAGATCTGACGCATGTGCAACCGTGTCCCCAAAGTCTTCAAAGCCTGGTTCTCAATTCGTTGAGCCATTTGAGTAATGACGTTTGAAGCCCCACCCCATGCAGATGAAGGCATACATGCATGTCAAGAAAGCGACGCCCATGCGTACCGATTAACTGAAGCCCGGCTCGCGCGCGGTGCTGGCGGTCGCTGGCAAGCGTTGTTCGGATTCGTGAATTGGTCAGATCATGTCTGGCCAGGACATCGCCTCAGGTTAACGCGGGCTGCTGGCTTATGAGGCTTTTGCGGTCGTCTGCGTTGAGGCATCTGAGTTTTCGCCTGTTCTTGAGGCTGCGCCTGTCCGTTGGATGACGCAGGAGGTTCCTCGCCATGTGCTTGACGATGGCGAGGTTCTGCGCGCCGAAGCCGGTGCTGAGTCGGGCGAGGTCGCCGTAATAGCCGCCAGCTGCGGAAAGGCACGTTTCCCCGGCAGGCGGCGATCGGACCTCAGCCACACCGTGTCATGGGCGGTTCTGCAGATGCGCCGTTCGACGCGCCCATGATCGCGATCGGAGGTCTCGAAGCGCCCGCACTGCCCTTGCGTGACGCGATCAGCGACGAAGGTCTCCACCTCGGCACGCGGCTCACCATGCAGCTCACCATGCCGCTCTGGCGAGTTGCCATTGCGTGCAAAAAGAGAGTTGCTGCCACGCGTCACGATGGTTGCGGCGATGTTGATCTGCGTCCCGCTGTCGTCGGAGGGGTCCGAACGGTGAGACACGCAC
>JBILMQ010000348.1:0-3379 GCA_044375455.1 Caulobacterales bacterium
GTCGCGCAGGGCCCCGACACGCTCGCGGCCACCATCACCCCGCATCACCTTGACTTCAATCGCAACGCGATGTTCGACGGCGGCCTCAGGCCGCACTTCTATTGCCTGCCGGTCGCCAAACGTGAGCACCACCGCCTCGCCCTGCGCCGCGCCGCCACGTCGGGATCGCCCAAATTTTTCCTCGGCACCGATTCAGCCCCGCACGCCGTCGGCGACAAGGAGTCGGCCTGTGGGTGCGCTGGCGTCTTCAATGCGCCGCATGCGCTTGAGAGTTACGCCAAGGTCTTTGAGGAGGAGGGCGCGCTTGATCGCCTGGAGGGCTTCGCGTCGCTGAACGGTCCGCGATTCTATGGCCTTGAGCCCAACAACGAGAAGATTGTCCTGGAGTGCAGGCAGCAATCCGTGCCGTCCCGCATTGACGCCGCAGCCGCCCAGATCGTCCCGTTCCACGCAGGTGCGGCCCTGGCGTGGCGCTTCGCGGGTCGAGCGGCGTTGTAATCGGCGCCGCCCTTCACCGCCGCACGCGTTGCGAGGCGTCTTTTGGGGCGGCGTCCGTCTGGGAGGCGCCTTTGGGGAAGCGCTTGGCGGGCCCTGTGTGCAGTGCTCCAGTGGCGGCTCTCCAAAACTCCGGCGAGTTTCGGGATCTGGGCAGGCGCCGGAGGCGCCGCAGGCCGGAGCCGCCCGCCCCAACCCGGAGTTCAGCGCGCACCCGCCATCGCCAACGCGATCAGAAGTCCAGCCTGCACGGCCAGATGAGGGTTCTCCGCGCGCCACCACTCGTCTGGCGCATGCGCGTTGCCGCCGACGCCGCCGCGACTGATGGTGAGCGCCGGAATGCCGAGCGACAAGGGAATGTTGGCGTCGGTGGAGGACGCGCTGAACTGTGGCTCGATGCCTACCTTGCGAAATGCCGCGACGCCGACCCGGGCCAGAAGCGCATCCTCCGCCATTGAACCCGCCGGACGCAGGCCGACCCGCTCCGGCGCTGCTGCCAGCGCCTCTCCGGACGCGCGCCCGGCGTTTTCTTCGGCCACGCCCGCCTCCACGCTGGCCAGGAACGCAGCATCCAGCGCCTGCAACCGGTCCGGGTCGGAAGATCGCATGTCGACCTCCGCCCAGGCTTCGGAGGGGATCGAGTTGATTGAGGTTCCGCCGCCAATCCTGCCAATATTGTAGGTCGCCTTTGCGCCAGGCGACGCGGCAATCGCCCCTGCGGCGGCGTCGAACCGGGCAATCACCGCCGCCAGCGCGTGATGCGGATTGGCTCGGCCGAACGCCGTGTAAGAATGCCCGCCGGGGCCGCTGATCGTCAGCCGGTAACGGATGGAGCCGACCGCCACATTGACCAGACGGTCCTGCTCTGCGCTGTCCACCGCAAGCGCGATGTCGATCTTCGGCCCGCCCGCGCGAAACAGATGACGCACGCCGCGAAGGTCGCCCAGCCCCTCCTCAGCGACGCTGCCGACAAACAGGATGTCGCCGCGCGTGCGCAGCCCGCCCGCGTCCAGGGCGCGCGCCAGTGCGAGGAGGTAGGCAAGGCCGCGTGCATTGTCGCCGACGCCAGGGGCCCGATAGGTGTCGCCCTCAACCCGCACCGTCACGTCGGTCCCGGCGGGAAAAACCGTGTCGAGGTGGGCGATAAAGGCGACTGTCGGCCCGCCCCCCATGCCAGGGCGGCGCGCGATCACATTGCCGGCCTCATCCGTCATGACATCCTGCAGACCTGCCTCGCGCAGCATCTGCGCAAAGCGCGCTGCGCGCGGCCCTTCGGCAAATGTTGGGGCCGGAATTTCGTTCAACGCGATCATCGCCTGGATGTCGCGCGCCGCGCCCGCCTCAATGGCCTGGAAGGCAGTTTGAACTTTCGCAGTGGCGGCAAGCTTTTCGACCCAGTCAGCCGGGTCGCGTCCGGCCGGCGCGCGGGCGCCCGCGTGCGCACACATGGTGCTCCAGAGAACAGCCGCCGTGATCAACAGGCGCAGCATGCTTGAGACCTCCTGAAGTTCCGCCGCCTTGGCGCTGGCGCAGTGTGACCATTGCTGAGGCGCCTTTCCAGGCTTTCCGGCGAGTATCTTGCGGCCAAGCCCTGTGGGGCAGGGCATTCGCAAGGCGCGGTTTGGCCCAAAATCCCCGGTCCAACTGCTCGGCCTTTCTGCCCTGGCCTTTCTGCCCTGGCCTTTCTGCCCTGGCCTTTCTGCTCTGGCCTCTCGGCGGTGGCCTCTCTGCGGTGGCCTGCGCGCTCCGCCACTGCGGCCGGCGCCAGGCACAGCGCGCGGCCCGTTCAGCCGGCGGCGACCGGCGGAGCGTCATCCTGTGCGCCCGCATCGGGGCGGCGGCGGAACGGATAGATGAGCTGTCCCAGAAATGTTTCCGGCGGCGGATCGTCCGGCGCCCCGAAACTCTGCGGGCGACGGCCCTTCGGCATATGGTATGTTCCAAACAGGATGTCGAAGATTGGAAAGGTCGGCGCGAAATTCTTGTCGCGTACGTCCGGATCGCTCGAATGATGCCACCGGTGAAACACCGGGCTCGCCAGAACGGTCCTGAACGGACCGAAGTCCCAATCCACATTGGCGTGCACCATGGTGGCGTGAACCATGTGAAACGGCGCCAGGATGACGATCACCAGAGGATCAAATCCCAACAATGTCACGAACGCCGCCACGCCTGTCGAGTGAACCACCGTATTGACCGGGTGAAACCGCGCGCTGGTGAGCCAATCCACGTGCTCAGGCCCATGGTGGATGGCGTGATAGCGCCACAGCGATCCGGTATGAAACAGTCGATGGGTCCAGTACTGGATGAAGTCTGTGATCACCAGGGCAAGGATCGTTTGAAGCCACAGCGGCGCCTGGCGAAGACCGAGCAGTCCCTGGTTCAGATAGCCCTCAAAGGCGGCCGGGTCGCGGAAGACAAGCCCTGCCGCCAGCGATACGAACGCGGTGTGCAGCCAGGCGAACACGAAGCCGCCAGCAAACCAATAAATCACATCGGCGCGCCAGCCGGAGCGCCACAATGGTTGACCAGGCGTACATGGACGCAGCTTGGCGAGAGCGGACCAGACAATCCCGAGAAACCCGAACCACGCGAGGCTGGTCAGGAAAGTTTGAACCATCGCAGCCTCTTCTGGCCCGCCAAAAGATCACCATCGTGCACCACGGCTTAACGCTTCGTAGCCGCGCCCAAAGCCTGCGCAGCTTGCCTTCCAGCGAGGCCGCCGCACCCACCCTCAAGGCCGATCGCCAGCCGGTGCGCCGCCCGCCGCAGCCCTCGGCGCGCCATAACGTCGCAGTGTCTGGCTGGATGGTTCGGTGCAGGAAACCTGGGCGCGGCAAATCAGCCGGCCGGGACGTTCATGACGCGGTGGGGCCGAAGGTGC
>JBILMQ010000349.1:0-3368 GCA_044375455.1 Caulobacterales bacterium
CGTCAAGCACATGGCGATGAACCTGCTGCGACATCCAAAGGATAAGCACAGCCTCAAGAACCGGCGAAAGCTCGCCTGCCTCAACGACGACTATCTCGAAACCCTCATCCGACAGACAGGCGCGTTAACCTGAGGCGTTTCCCCTGGTCGAGGAAGGCCTTCACCGTGACGGCCAGTTCCTGGCACACGCGCGACACCTGGCTCGTGGAGATGCCGTCGCCGCCCATCGCATTGACTTGATCGTCCACTGAACGGGTCGAGATGGCCTCGACATGGCCTCCTGGATCACCGCCGTGAGCGCCTTCTCCGCCATGCGGCGCGGCTCCAGGGAGCCAGGAAAGTAGCTTCCGGTGCGCAGTCTTGGGATCTTCAGCTCTCCGGTCCCAGTTCGCGTGCGCCAGTCGCGCTCGCGGTAGCCGTTCCGCTGAGCCAGCCGTGCAGGGTACTTTCCCCACACCCGGCGCCCGCTCGCGCCCCCGAGAGCCCCTACATGGCCCATTGCCGCCGCAGGACGATTTCCGTCGGGCATGACGACGTCGGGAAGGAAAGTGCGAACTCCACTGCCCGTGCGACGTCATCCGGGCGGATCATCGCCGCGCGATCGCCATCGGCGACATCGGCCATGTCAGTGTCCACGTAGCCTGGGTAAATTGTTGATACCTTCAAGCCGCGCTGCGCCAGATCATGAAACATGCATTGGGCCCATGCGTGGATGGCGTGCTTCGTCGCCGTATAGACGCCGCCGGTTGCGTATGTCTCACGACCTGCAATGGAGCAGATGTTGATCACTGCACTTTCCGAGTGGGTAAGCATGTCCGGCAAGAGTGCTCGGGTCAGGTGAATCCAGGCGCGAAGATTGACATCAATCACGCGATCCCAGATGTGCATATCCGCGAGATCCGCCGCCGCATAATCAAGAATGCCGGCGTTGTTCACGAGCGCGTCGACGCCACCGAACTTGGACCTGACGCACGCACACACGCTGGCCCCAAAGCTTGGATCCGTCACGTCGCCCTCAATAGCCAGGACACGGCTTCCTGCCTGCTGACAGACATCGACGACACTTCGCAGCGCGGACGTATCCCGGCCGCACAGAGCCAGCCGCGCTCCAGCGCGCGCGAGCCGCAGCGCAATTGCAGCGCCGATGCCTCTCGAGGCTCCGGTGATGACAATGGTTGAGCGTGCAATGTCCAATCCCGCCCCTCCTTAAGCCGGAAAAATCGCATCTGCGAATGCGTGGGCCATGTCTGCGTACGGCCCTTTCAGCGAAAGCATGAGGGGATTGTCGTCCGAGCAATCGAAGACCGATTTCTGGTGGGTGTAGTTTAAAAACCCCTCAAAGCCAGAGTGACACCCCATGCCGCTGGGGCCGACGCCGCCAAAGGGCAGGCTCGGATCGGCGCCCTGGAAGCCGAAGACGTTGATGCCCACCCCGCCCGAAAGCACCGTTTGCGCGAAAGAATCGGCCTCATCTTTGTTGCGGGTGACGACATAGGCGGCGAGCGGTCGGTCGCGGTTATTGATGTAGGCGATCGCCTCGGCGAAACTGTCGTAGGGTTTGAGGACAGTGACCGGACCAAAAATCTCATCAGACATGACGGCCAGATGTTCCGGCGGATCGACAATCACGTACATCGGAATTTGCCGCGACACGGGATCCGGCCTATCGCCGTTCAACGAAATGACCTGTGCGCCGGCGCGCTCGGCTTGCTCGATGTAGCCCATGATGCGGGCATAGTGCCGGTCATTGATCGTGCCGGTTGCATCCGGATGTCCGACATAGCGGGGATACATGCCCGACCAGGCACTCTGCGCCAATTCGAGCCACGCCGCGACCTGGCGCCGCCCCACCAGGGCATAATCCGGCGAGGTGCACACCTGACCGCCCTTAAAGATCCGAAAATACAAAAACCTCTCGACAAGCTGATGCTCGACGCCAGAATCACAAAACAGCGTGGGGTTCTTGCCGCCGAGTTCGAGGGTCAACGGGGTAAGATGCTCTGCCGCAGCCGCCATGATCTGGCGCGCCGCCTGCCCTCCTCCCGTATAGGTCAGGTGATCCCAGGGCAGGCGGGCGAAGTATTGTGATAATCCTACGCCTCCGTTGACGATCGCCAGTTCAGCGCCGTCAAAGGTCGATGCGATAATGTCCTCAAGCAGTGCGCCAGTCGCTGGCGCAGATTCAGAGGCCTTCACGATCACCCGGTTTCCCGCACCCAGCATATCGCACACCATGACGAGAGCCGACTCGACAGGAAAGTTCCAGGGGGCGATATTTCCCATCACGCCTTTGGGCTGGCGAATGACGCGAGCCTGCGAGGATCCATGAACCGCCGCAACCAATGGGCGCGCCGACGGCTTCATCCACTCGGCGAGATTTGCCTGAACATGCCGCGCGCGCCCAAGCACGCCGCCCGTCTCGAACATGTCGGTGACAATGGGGTGGTGATTGCCGAAATCCGCATTCATAGACTCTTGCAAGGACTTCCGATTCCGCACGAGCACGTCTTCCAACCGTCTCAGACGGTCGAGTCTTACTTCGAGCGCCGGATATGCCTCAGTTGAAAATGCCTTTTTTTGCGCAGCAAAAAGAGCATCTAGCGCAATAGATTTCCCCTCAGTCATAGCCATTCTCCGTAGCGTTCGCAGCGGCGAATGCCGCCGAAAAATCAAAATGATCGAGAACCTCGTCCGATACGCTCAGTATCCGGTCAATATCTGAGTCCTTATGACAAAAAGACAGATAAATATGGTTTGATGTTGGTAGAGAGAGCATCACCCCGCGCGAGATCAGCGCAAGGTAAAAAAGATCGATGAGCGTTTGATCCAATGCCGAATAGCGCGCGAAGCTCGGCTTTTCCGACGACAGGAAAAGCTGCAACATCGAGCCGATATGATTGACGTGGCAGGATGCGCCATGGCGCAAAAACGCCTCTCGAAGCCCAAGGGCAAGTCGGCTTGCGCGACCTTCCAGGGCCAGGTACGCCCCCGCTTGTCCAAGCTCGCCATAGACTGACATGGCAGCGGCCGCTGCGGCGAGCGCGCGCGATCCATCATTGCCCGTGCCCGATTGAAAGGCTCGCCGCTGCGTGTCTGGATCTAGCGGATCAACCACGCTCATGATGTCTGCGCGCCCCGCGACTGCAGCGATCTTCTCGCCCGCACCGAGCGCCTTTGCATAGGTCACAAGGTCCGGGGTTACGCCAAAGACCTCCTGGGCGCCGCCGGGGGCCAGGCGAAACCCGGTGATTACTTCGTCGAAAATCAGAACTGAGCCGGCTGCGGTGGCGGCCTCACGCAGCGCCGTCAGGAACGCGCGAGATGACCCCCAAAGACCCCCGGAGTGCATCGCCGGATCCAGGATCACA
>JBILMQ010000350.1:0-3365 GCA_044375455.1 Caulobacterales bacterium
GCACGGTGTATCTTATTCTCCCAGATGGGTATGTCGCCCTCCACCCCGGTCTGCCCGCAGGTGTTCTCTATCGCAGCCTTGACAGCCATTTCTTCCGGTGAGCCGGGAGCGACTTTCGGATGCGTGAAGCAGAAGCGCAGCTCAACATCGTCCGCTTCGATGGGCGTGGCGATGACCAGCAGGGAAAGTTCGACGATGCCGCGAAGCTGCGTAAATTTCTGACCGGCGCCGTTCTGCACGGTCTCGACCGAATAGGGAATCTGCTTGCGCTCGCCCGATGGCAGATCGATCGTGCGCAGCCCGCGCGCGATGCTCCGGCGACGGACGCCGTCATACTCTGTCTCACCGTCGGGCACCGCATCCATTTTGTGCACATAAGCAAAGTGTGCGACGTCAACTCCGTTTTCGGCGATTTCTTGCGGATTGCTTGCAAACCTCCACTCGCGCTTGGTTGGTTCGGCCCAATTCGGATCGACAAACTGCGGATAATCAATCACGTCAAAGGAAGGCGCCTGACCCTGGGGATGGTGCCACGCCCAGATGACGCCAGCTTTTTCGACAACGGGATAGGCTTCAGCAACAGGCCCGCGGGCGACGCGCGGAGGCATTGTCGTCGCGTAGGGGATGCGGGCGCACATGCCGTCCGGCTTGAATTCCCACGCGTGAAACGGGCACTGAATGCTTTCGCCCACAACCTTGCCGCCATGGCCCAGATGCGCGCCCAGATGCGGGCAGTACGCATCGAGCAGACCTGCCTTGCCATCCTCATTGCGGAAGAGGACGAGATCTCGGCCGAAGTAGTGAAGTGACCGCACATCGCCTGGCGTCAATTCCGAACTGTAACCGACGCCAAACCAGCCGAATGGAATCGGCATCGGAAACCGAGCAACCTTTGGCACGCTTCCTCTCCCTGCAGGGGCGCTTGACGCGCCGCTCGTTGGATCTCAGCGTATCTGTCTGTAGGGTCAGTAAAAGGGCGGGCGCGTGCAAGCTTTGTCCGCGAGGGCGCACAATCGGGTTTTATTCAAGCAGGGCGAGTTGCGCCGCCATCGAGGGGCGGATTTTGGTGCGCGGGATGCGACGCACGAGATAGTCAATGAAAGCGCGGGTCGCCGCGGAGACAATTCCCGGCGAATACACGGCCCAACACTCCTTGTCGAAATAGGCCCATTCCTCTTCCAGAGCGACAACGCTGCCCTCCGCCAGCTCACGTCGGATAACGCTGACGGGGAGGCTTGCGACCCCGAGCCCTTTGCGCACAGCCCCCTTCAGGGCAATGCCGCTGTTGCTCATCCAACGGGGAGACACCTTGATCACATGTCCGTCATTAAACGACATTGTCGCCGTGCGATCTGTCAGGCAATTGTGGTTCACCAGATCATTCAAGGAAGACGGCCAGCCATGTCGCTCGACGTAGTCAGGAGCGGCGCACAGGCAGTAGGACAGGTATCCGAATGGGCGCGCACGAAGGTTTGAATCCGACAATTTGCCGTAGCGAATGACGAGGTCATATCGCTCCTGCGAGACACGTCCTTCATCAAGGTAAGCGATGATCTCAATCTCAATGGCCGGGTGCTCAAGATTAAACGAGGCGAGCATGCCCGACATGTACTCGGAACCAAAGATATCGCTCAGGCCGACCCGCAACCTGCCGACAGGTGAGCGCCCATACAGGCCAACGCGTCTCTCAAGCGCCTGAAATCGTCGTTGGAGATCCGCGCACTCCGCGTAAAAGCTTTCCCCAGCTCCGGTCATCGACAGGCGTCGTGTCGTGCGCACCAAAAGCTGAACGCCCAGTCGTTCTTCAAGATCGTGGACGGCTTTGCTGACAAACGACTTGGAAACGCCCAGTTCCTCACTGGCGGCTGTGAAGCTGCCGTGCTCCACAACCGCGAGGAATTCCTCGATCCCACGCCAGCTCGACACTTATTCGGTCCGCCGGTTCACAGCGTTGAACTCCATTGTTCGCCTAGCGCAACTCAATGTGTAGGCCTAAACTGCAAACACGGGACCTGCAAGCGGGTGAGCTCCCCCGGCCGGGGCGCAGATCGGTACTGGCGCGCAAGGTTCCCAGGGCGCCCCGTTGGCGCACGGCTCCTCGGCCCCCTCATGAACGGAGGGTGGCTGAGCGTGGGGTGGCAAGGGGCCATGCCATTGCGCGAGGCGGTTTCAAGCGCGCCTCTTCGGCGACGCAACGGGATGCGCAGCTGGGGTGGGGCCGGAGGTCAGGCGACCAGGGCCACCGGAGCAGTCGGCGACGCGGCAGGGCGCTGTGCGCCTCGCCCTGTCTGCAGCCATTGCTTCGCCCGAGCACCGTGCGCCCGCCAATCGCCCGCCATTGCCGCCTGCCAATCGCCTGGCCGATCCGAACGGCTGCTGTCACAGCAGGCGCCCGACACAGAGCGCCTCGGCGCGGGCGGCAATGGCGCCGAGCGCCCGGTCGTCCAAGAGGACCACATCCCGACCGTCAGCGATCGCTTCAAATGCGGCGAAGGCTGTGGCTTGGGGGGACGCGCCGTCTTGCGCACGTCGCCTGATGCTGGCTTGCAGACGCCCCCCCGGCCCCTCGACATCGTCGTCGGCGATCGCCGTGTGCACCGCGCCGGGGCACAAGAGGACTGAGCGCACGTGCGGATGACGACTGCGTGTCTCTCCTGCGAACCCAGCCGCAATGGCAAGCACGGCGTGCTTGCTGGCGGCATAGGCATCCAGTCCCGCTGGGGCGGCAAAACTGGCGAGCGAGGCGGTAAAGACGACAGCCGAAGCGGTAGATTGCGCGAACAAGCGTGGCGCGAATGCCTGCAGCGTGTTGAGAACCCCTTTAACGTTTACATCAAGGACAAGGTCCCGGTCGGCAGGGCGCTGTTCCCATGGCTTGCCCGCGCGCAGAACGCCGGCATTCGCGAACACCAGCGATATTGGCGCATCCCCGCAGACCTGGGCGATGGTTTCGAGATCTTCGATCCGGCGAACATCGCCCGTCAGGCAGCGCCCGGATGTGCCGAGCACGGTGTCGAGGGCCTCCGCACGCACCTGGTCCGCCTCGATCCCGAGGATTGAGAAACCGCGCGACGCGCCTTCCAGAGCCAAGGCGCGGCCGATGCCTGCGCCAGCGCCTGTAATGACCGCAAGTGACTGCATGCTCCCTCCGCACAGCTCTATCGAACTCCGGACGCCTGATTGCCGAAAGCCAAGGCTCTGCTGCCGACGGTCGCCAGTACGCCATCAGACGCCAGACAGCGGGGCCCAAGTCTTTGCGCGCGCGCGTCGATACCGTAGCCCACTGGCTGTTGGCCGGGCGCGATCGCGTGAGCGCCATTCATGCCACCAAGACATTGACAAGAATTAACGGTCCGGGCGGAGCG
>JBILMQ010000351.1:0-3342 GCA_044375455.1 Caulobacterales bacterium
CGAGGGGGCGCGGCGCACCGACATCGGACAGCGCGATCTGCCTCAGGACGCCGACCGCAGACGTGAGGTCACTCTGACCATCCACCAACACGCGGCCCAGCAACCATCCATGGGCGGAGGGCATCCTTAGAAGAGCCGAGTCTCTTGGCGTGCTGCCGCGCCAATTGGGACCGGCGACAAGATAGCGGCCTGTCGTGGACGCCGAAGAACGCACACTCAGGACATGCGCGTTGTCTGAGAACACGTCCATCAACGCGACACTAAAATAACGCCGCTCTCGCGGGGGTATCGTCAACGCAACGGGCCCGTTCGTGAGATCAAGCCAAGCCGAAGCGTAAAGGGTGTCATTGTTCGGTGTGGTGATGTTGCGCGACGTGTCGTCGGCAAGCGTTTGGCGGTACCCTATTCTGTTGTATGCGCCCCGTTGCGCCGCTTCCGCGCCCAGCCGCGCCATCTCGAAGGGTGTAAAGCCGTAGAGGTACGCCGCTCGAATGAGGCTGTTTAGGTCCGGGGCAGCTTGGGCGGCTCCAGAAGTCCATGCCAAGGAGCCCAAGCCGAGGGTGGCGGCGCGCCGTGACAGGTTCGTCATCATCACCGCTGCTCCCATAAATTGTCGGACGCCCGACAAGCATATTGTTGACAAAAATGCATTCTCTTCGGGTCGTCAAGCGATGAGTGGCCCTGCCTCCCAACGCTGTTGCCGAGATGTTTGGATTCATGGATCGACGAGGCACAATCCGGGTTGCCGCTTCGTTGGTTGATACGAGCGCCAAAGAGCGCGTGCGTCGACGGACAATCGCTCATGCGGTCGCTGATGGCTTGGCGCGGCTTATCGAACTCAGGGTTTACCAGCCTGGTGATCGGCTGCGCGAGCGAGCAATCGCCGAGGGGTTGGATGTAAGCCGGGGCCCAGTCGGTGAGGCGTTCCGCATTTAAGAGGCGAAATCTCTTGTTCGCATCGAGTCGATGCGCGGCGCTGCGGTCTCGCGGCTTTCGGACGCGGAAGAAAAAGATGCGGTCGGGATCGGCGCGGCTTTGTTTAGACCAGATTCCACCTGACGTGGATCATTTTCGCTTCCCAGCATGACTGAAGGACCCCCGGCAATCCTCTTTCGTAAATGCCGTGATGCTCCGCCTAACGAGTTTGGTGCGTGCGTCAAAGGTGCGCGCGCTGCCTTTTCGCCGCAAGTCCTTGAAGTTCGAATAGGCGGTCTCGAGTGGATTGAGATCGGGCGAGGAGGCTCGAAGGTATCGCAGGGATGCGCCAGCAGCTTGGGTCGCTTCAGCGACCCCGGCGACTTAATGCGCTTGAAGGTTATCCATGAAGACGATGTCGCCCGTCTTCAGAACAGGAGCGAGCACATTTCCTCCGTCGGCACGGAAAGCGGGACCATCCATCAGGCCGTCGACGACCAAGGGCGCTGTAAGGCCATCGACGCGCAGAGCAGCAGTCAGGGTGAGCGTCTTCCAGTGGCCGTGCGGAACTTTGGCGGCCAAGCGCTCGCCGACCGGCGCTCAACCGTAAATGCGGGGCATCTTCAAAGGCAGGTTATCTTCGTCGTCACCGCCGTCTCGTCAACAGATACGAGACGCCGTTGCGACAGCTTGGCTTGCCGAGCCTTCAGACGTGCTCGTGCGGCGGCGACGTCAGGACGATCCTGTTCTGTCGCGTGCAGCACTTTTTTGAAATACGTGATCTCATAGCGATCGAAGAAGCGCCAGACCGAGCTGACGGCGACTGCGATCTGCTTCTCACGACTGAGACGGTCCAGGCTTTCCTCAAGTGTCAGGTCCGGTTCTGTCGCGACAAGAGCGAGCAACAAATCCGCGCACGCCTTCAGCGGAGAGCGGGGATGTCCGGTTCCTGGCTTGGCTTTCCCGTTTCCCGGAGACCGACAACGGTTGAGCCAGCGCACCGCAGTCGACGGCGCTGCATTAAGAACGCGCGCAGCCTCGCCTCGGCTTCTCACATCCTCGACCGGCAGCACAGCGCGTTCGCGCAGGTCCTTTGACTATCCCTTTGCCATGCTGCGCTCCGCCATTGCCGACGCAGCAATCGAATCTGATTTGCGGCCCTAGACCAGATTCCATCTGATGTGGATCAATTCTGATATCCAGCGTGGCTGAAGTATCCTCGGCAATCCTCCTTGGTAAAGGCCGTGATGCTTCGACCAACGAGTTTGGTGAGGGTGTCGACGGTGCGCGCGCCGCCTTTGCGCAGCAAGGTCTTGAGTTTGGAATAGGCATTTTCGATCGGATTGAGATCGGGAGAGTATGCCGGCAGGTACCGCAGGGTTGCGCCAGCGGCTTCGATGGCTTCAGTGACCCCAGAGACTTTATGGGTTTGAAGGTTATCCATGAAGACGATGTCACCTGTCTTCAGCACTGGAGCGAGCACCTTTTCGACGTAGGCAAGGAAGGCGGGACCATCCATCGGGCCGTCGACAACAAAGGGCGCTGTAAGGCCGTCGACGCGCAGGGCAGCAACGAGGGTCAGCGTCTTCCAGTGGCCGTGCGGCACTTTCGAGACCAAGCGCTCGCCGACCGTCGCACGACCGTATAGACGGGTCATCTTCGTCGTCACAGCCGTCTCGTCAACAAATACAAGACGCCGTCGCGACAGCTTCGGTTGCTCGGCCTTCAGACTTGCTCGTGCGGCGGCGACGTCAGGGCGATCCTGTTCTGCCGCGTGCAGAACTTTTTTTAAATGTGATCTCGTGGCGATCGTAAAAGCGCCAGACCGAACTGACGGCGACTGCGATCTGTTTCTCACGACTGAGCCGGTCCCGGATTTCCTCAAGGGTCAGGTCCGGTTCTTTCGCGACGAGAGCGAGCAGCCAGTCTTCGCACGCCTTCAGCGGAGAGCGGTTGTGTCCGGTTCCAGGCTTGGCTTCGACGGTTCCCGCGGAGCGCCAACGGTTGAGCCAGCGAACCGCAGTCGATGGAGCGACATTGAGAACGCGCGCAGCCTCGCGTCGGCTTTCCCCATCCTCCACCAAAAGCACAGCGCGTTCACGCAGGTCCTTGGAATACCCCTTCGCCATGATGTGCTCCGCCATTGCCGAAGGGGCAATCGAATCTGATTTGCGGCCCAAAGGGAATCCCCCAGTCGCCAATCCGATTCACATCACGTAGAAACCGCTCTAGCTCTCGAACTCGTAGAGGATTGCGATACTGCGATCGCCCGCGCGCAAACCGCCCAAAAGGCAGCGGCAAACGCCGCCGAGATCGCCGCGAAATCCGCGCTGAAGCCAGTCGCTGTGCCCCAACAGCCCGCGAACTTCGTCGAGCTGCTTGCCAAGGATCTGGCGGGAGTCTCGTCGGACGCTAGCGCGCGCGTCG
>JBILMQ010000352.1:0-3333 GCA_044375455.1 Caulobacterales bacterium
GCGGACTGGGAACGCCCTCCTTGGAGCGGACCAGTTGATTCTTGTTTTCCTCCCGGATGATGTCCATGCACAGTTCGACGCATTCGTCGCAGATGAACACCGTCGGGCCAGCGATCAGCTTGCGCACCTCGTGCTGGCTCTTCCCGCAGAAAGAACAGTAGAGCGTGTTTTTGGAGTCGCCGCCGGCAGCAGACTTGCTCATGTTCGCTCCTGCGCCGCAGCGCGCTCAATGGCCGACCAGTCTTGGACCGGCCACGACACCATGGAGTCCAATCCGGACGATAACAAGAGTCCATACTATCACAGCAAATCCTTAAAAGGGATTTGCAGTCTTCTCCAGCGCCCGTGGCGCCGCTGCGCCGGGCGTCAGCCCTGCGCCAGCCACACCGTCAGACGGAAGGCGCAGCACCGTCGGGCGCGTCGCGCTTCTCATACACCTTGTCGACGATCCCGAAGGTCTTGGCCTCCTCCGCCGACATGAAAAAGTCCCGGTCCAGCGTGCGTTCGATCGTCTCGTAGCTCTGACCCGTGTGGCGCACATAGATCTGGTTCAGGCGACGCTTCGTGGCGATGATGTCTTCAGCATGGCGTTCGATGTCAGACGCCTGACCGCGGAAACCGCCAGACGGCTGATGCACCATGACGCGCGCATTGGGCAACGCCACGCGCAATCCCTTTTCGCCGGCGGCCAGCAACAGCGACCCCATCGATGCGGCCTGACCCATGACGACCGTCGAAATCGGCGAGCGAATGTACTGCATGGTGTCGTAGATCGACAGACCGGCGGTCACATAGCCCCCCGGGCTGTTGATATACATGGAGATTTCTTTCTTCGGATTCTCTGATTCGAGAAACAGCAGCTGCGCGCAGATGAGGCTCGCCATGCCGTCCTCAACGCCGCCCGTGATGAAAATAATCCGATCCTTCAACAGCCGGGAGAAGATGTCATAGGCGCGCTCGCCACGGCTGGTCTGCTCCACAACCATCGGCACCAGATTGGCGTAGGTATCCATCGGATCGAACATTCACATCCCCAAGGAGAACGGCGCGCGCCGACTCATCAAACGGTCAGAGAACCTGTGAGCATATGGGCGCGCCGGCGCCCCTGCCGCAAGCCCCGCGGCTCAGCGTGAATCAGTCCTGTTTCGGCTCGCTTTTAGATTTCGCGCTCTTGGCGGGCTTCTTGGCGGGCTTCTCATCCTGCGCAACGGCTTGCGCTGGCGACGGCGCACTGTCGTCCTCCCGCAGCACATCCTCGCGCGTCACAGAGCGGTCAGCAACCTTGGCGAGTTCAAGAATGAAATCCACCACCTTTTCCTCAAACAGAGGCGCGCGCACCTGCGCGAGAGCCTGCGGGTTCTTCTGATAGAACTGCACGACCTCGCGTTCGCGACCGGGAAACTGACGCGCCTGCGCGTTCACCGCACGCGCCACTTCCTCGTCGCGCACCTGGATGTTGTGCCGAAGGCCGATCTCGGCCAGCACCAGACCCACGCGCACCCGCCGCTCGGCGATGCGGTGGTACTCCGCGCGCAGTTCCTCAGGTGTCTTGCCTGCGTCCTCCGGGGCGCTCTGACCGCTGGCCTGGTCAGCCTCAACCTGCTTCCAGATGGCGGCGAATTCTGCCTCCACCATGCCAGGCGGGAGCGGGAAATCATGTTTCTCATCCAGCTGGTCCAGCAAAGCGCGCTTTAGCTTGGTGCGCGCAGCGTCTTTCAGCTCGCGCTCCATGGTCGACCTCACCGCATCCTTCAGCGCCTGAAGGCTCGGCATCCCGAGACGAGCGGCGAAATCCTCATCCACCTGCGCTTTCGCGGGCGCCTTCACTTCCCGCACCATGACGTCAAACGTGGCCGCTTTGCCGGCCAGGCTCGCCGCGGGGTAATCCTCGGGAAAGCTGACGTTCACCAACACCGATTGACCTGCAGCGGCGCCGACGAGCTGGTCCTCGAACCCGGGAATAAAACGCCCCGACCCGAGCAGCAGCTCCGCCCCCTCGCCCGATCCGCCCTCAAAAACCTCGCCATCGATCTTGCCCACGAAATCGATCACCAGCGCATCGCCGTCGGCGGCTGCCCCGGATTTCGGCTCATACGCCCGGTTTGCTTCGGCGATCTTGGCCACCTGCTCGTCGACATCGGCCTGCGGCACGTCAGCGGTCAAACGGGTAAGCGACAACGTCGAAGGCTCGACCGGCGTGAAGTCCGGCATGACCTGAACCGTTAATTCCAACGCCAAGTCTTCGGCGCCGACGACGACCTTCTCGATGTCGGACTGAAGCTTCACATCCGGCGACTGAGCCAGGCGCAACTTGTTCGTCTCAAGCGTCTGGCGGGTCGTCTCCTGAATTGTGGCTTCGATCACCTCGCCCATCATTGACCGGCCGAACAGCTTCTTGACGTGGCTCGCCGGGACCTTGCCCTTACGGAAGCCCTTGAGATTGACCTGGGGACGCATCTCCTCCACGCGCTGTTCGAGGCGCTGGCCAAGGTCGGCCGCGGGGATGCGGATGGCGAAAGTGCGGCTCAAGCCGTCGGCGCTGGTCTCTGTAATCTGCATGGAACCCGTCATAGGTTTTGGATCTACTGTCTGGAAAATGCGGCCACGAAGTGCCGGTTTCGCAGAACCGACTGAACTTAGCCGGCGTCAGCGAGGCGTACCCACCATGCTGCGCCCGCGACGTCCGCCACCGCAGCCGTTCGGCCACAGGGCGCACGACCGGCCGGACGTGGCCAGCACGAATAGACCGCCTTCGTATGTCACACGTTCAGCAGACTGTCCATGTGCCGCCGCCGTACCGCCGCCGCGCACTGCCCGCTGGCCGGCAAAGCAGCCGCCTGACGCGCTGTCGCCGGCCAGGCGGGCGACGGCGAGAGCAAAACTTTCACAACAAAAACAATTGTCTGACAGGCGCAGGCGATGCCGCGCGCAGCCGGCGCAGCCAGACTGGAGGGACCTGGCCGGCGCCGGCGACAGACCGCAGCTGCCCGCGCGGCAAGACCTGAAGCGCCAGCGTCGCAGAACGCCCGCATCTCTTTAAGCCTGCGCGACAGGTCGCGATGAGGTTCCCACAACATTGCGTTGGATCGCCTCGCGACGTGCAGGGTCGGAGACGGACCAACGGCGCTATCCGGCGCGGCAAGGTCAGACCCAGCGCAGCATGACCCGGCGACAGACCGTTTCAAGGTCCCCTGGGGCCCAGAGCACGTTGGCGTTCAATTCAGCCTGGGTCTCAAAGAGCGCTGGGTTCACGAACACGCTGGCGACGGAACATGACCCGCCAGTCTGCCCCTGCCAGTCTGCCCCCGCCAGTCTGCCCCCGCCAGTCTGCCC
>JBILMQ010000353.1:0-3331 GCA_044375455.1 Caulobacterales bacterium
ACACGCCGCCGCTCGACACGATCGCCAGGGTTGAGTTTCTGCGCGGCGGCGCTGGTCTGATCTATGGCCCGCTGCCCGGCGGCGTGATCAACTTCGTGTCGCAGGCGCCGTCCAGTGAAGAGCCATTCCCAACGCGCCTGAAGCTTACCGCGGGCGCCGACGGCCAGCGCGCGCTGCTGGCCCAGGCTGGCCGAAGCGCTGGCGCCTGGACAGCCTGGGGGCATGCCCGCGCGGCCAGAGGTGATGGTCCGCGGCGCGCCAATGCAGACCATCGCCAGGACTCGGCATCGCTGCGACTGACATTGGCGCCAGCGCCGGAAGGATCGCGCGCACTGACCATCAAGGCGGGTCTTGACATGTTCGACGCGGGCTACGGCGAGCCGGGCGGCCTGTCCCGCGCCCTGTTCGAAACAGATCGGCGCGCGAGCACGACCCTGTTTGATCGCCTGGAAATTTCACGCACGGCCGGGTTCGCCCAGCTCAACCTCACCGCTGGCGACTGGCGGATCGAGGCCAAGTCGTTTGCAAGCTATTACGAGCGCGCCTCATTTCGTCAGGCAGGCGGCGCCTTCGGGCAGGCGACGCCCACGGCGAACGTCGCCGTGCGTCAAATCCAGGAATTCGACGGCCAGGGCGTTGATCTGCGCGTCCGGCGCGATGTCTCCATTGGGGGATTTCAGCATGTGTGGACGTTCGGGGCTCTTGCGTATCGGTCTGATGCGCCGGTCAGGGTCGACAAGGGAAATGGGCCACAGGACGTCCAGGGCCTTGCCGGCGCCCTGACGCGCGCGCAGCGCCATGGCGTGACGCGCGCCGTGTTTTCAGAAGCGCTGCTGAATTTTGGCCGCCTGCGGATTGCGCCGGGATTGCGGGTGGAGCGCCTCGACCAGAGCGTGCGCGAAAGCCTCGATCTTGCCATCGGGTCGCTTGTCGGCGGCCCGCCCGGAGGCCCCAATGGCCCGCTCGGCGCGCGATCCCAGACGCAGGATGTCACGCTGTGGGGACTCGCCGCTACCCATGACTTTGGCGACAACGTCCAGCTTCTGGTTAACGCCTCGCGCGGCTTCAAACCCAAGCTTTTCAATGACGGCGTCACGTTTGCGTCCGGAGTGGATAGTGCAGGCGTCTTTCAGTCCAGCTACGCGCATTCCTACGAGGCCGGTCTGCGCTGGGCGCCCGCGCCATGGGCGCGCTTCGAGACGGCGGCTTTCTTCGCCGGCCTGGAGGATCAGGTCGGGATGCTTGGCGGGCCCCTTCCGGCGACCGCCGGCTTTGGCGCAATCGGGCCCGGCGGGGCGCGACGACAGAATGTCGGCGCCATGGAGAACCGGGGGGTTGATCTCGCGCTCGCCGTCGATCTGATCGGTCCTAGGGGCGCAGGCCTCGGCGCACCCTTCGCCCGATCCGGCGCCAGACCCAGCGCCAGACTTGGGGGGACGCTGACGCTCAATGCGAACTTGCAACTCCTCGACGCACGGTTCACGCAGGGACCGGCCGAGGGGTTCACGCCGCAATATGCCCCGCAGACGCTGTTGCACGCCAATCTCGCCTACCAAGACCCAGCCGGACGAAAAGCCGCCTTGTTCGTCACGTCCGTCAGCACACAAAACGGTGTCGATAATGGCCGGCCGGAGTTCCAGATTCCGGCCTATGTGGTGGCCGACGCCACGGTTGAGTGGCCGCTGAGCGGCTCAGTCACGCTCGCGGCTGGCGTCAACAATCTGTTCGATCGATCCTACATCGGGCGGGTTCGCCCGGGCGGCGGAGGCGGCGTCGATCCTGGCGCGCCGCGCAACGGTTATGTGAGCCTCTCCGTCCGACGCTGAACGCGCGCAGCCACCCTGTGCGGCGGGGCGAGAAGACGGCCTCAAGCCCGCCTGCACGCTGGCGCCCCGCCAGAATTCAAAGTGCAGACCAAAGTGCAGACCAAAGTGCAGATCAAGGTGCAGATCAAGGTTCAGGTCACGGCGCCGGTCTCGATCCTGAGAGCGCTGGGCGGCGCAAGCGCGCGATCAGGCTCGACGTGTCCTGACGCCCGCCGCCCATCGCTTGCACCTCGGCGTAAAACTGGTCGACGAGGGCGGCCACGGGCAGCTGCGCTCCATTGGCGCGCGCCTCGTCGAGCACGAGCCCCAGGTCCTTGCGCATCCAATCGACAGCGAAGCCGAAATCGAAGCGCTGCTCTTGCATTGTGCGCCACCGATTGTCCATCTGCCAGGATTGCGCCGCGCCCTTGGAGATCGCGGCGATGACCGTTTCCACATCGAGACCGGCCTGTTGCGCGAAGTGCAAGCCCTCTGAGAGACCCTGCACAACACCGGCGATGCAGATCTGGTTGACCATCTTGGTCAATTGTCCAGCGCCGGACGGACCGACATGAACAGTGTTGGCCGCGAAGGCGGCCATCACCGGCTTGGCGCGCACAAATGCGGTCTCTGCACCACCCGCCATGACTGTCAGGCGCGCATTCTCCGCGCCCGCCTGTCCGCCGGAAACCGGCGCATCGATGAAATGCTTACCGAGGCGTTGGGCGTCATGTGCGAGCTTGCGCGCGATCGTAGCCGAGGCCGTGGTGTGGTCGACGAACACGGCGTCGCCGGGCATGGCGTGGAGCGCCGCATCTGCAACGGATGCAAGATCACTGTCGTTGCCGACGCAGGCAAACACAAATTCTGCCTGCCTGACGGCTTCCTGAATGGTTGCGGCGGCCTGCGCCCCATATCGCTCTACCCAGGCGAGCGCCTTGGCCGGCGTACGGTTCCAGACAGTCACGTCGTGTCCGGCCCGCACCAGATGACCGGCCATCGGCCCGCCCATCACGCCAAGCCCGATAAATGCGCAGCGCGCCATGACCCTAGACCTCCCCCGATGTCAGAGCGCGGGCGGCGCCGAACTGCCCGCGATAGTAGGTGAGCCCATCGCCTTCCCCCGCATGGAACCGGTTCACGGCCCCGATAATCACAAGATGGTCGCCAGCCTGGACCAATTGGAACGGCGTGCAGTCAAACCAGCTGACGGCGCCGGCCAGAACCGGTGCGACGGCGCCGGCGCCGGCATCGACCCATTGGCAGGCCTGGGCGTCATCCCCGAAGGCGAACCGCTCCGCAAGATCGCGCTGAGACGCCGCCAGGACATTCACCGCGAAGTGGTCGGCGCCTGCAAAAATTGAATAGCGCTCAGACCGGTCATCGAGACACCATAAGATCAAGGCAGGATCCAGGGAGACTGAGGTGAAGGAGTTAACCGTCAACCCATAGGTCTTGCCGCCCGCCACACGGGCAGTGACCACGGTCACCCCGGTCGCGAAACGGCCTAAAGCCTGGCGCAACGC
>JBILMQ010000354.1:0-3330 GCA_044375455.1 Caulobacterales bacterium
CGCGCGGTCTCACCCGCCGGCGCCCGGGGACTGGCCCAGCTCATGCCGGGCACGGCGGCGGATCTGGGCGTGCGCGATCCGTTTGACCCCGCCGAGAACGTGCGCGGCGGCGGGCAATATCTGGCGACCATGCTCTCGCGCTATCGCGACGTCCGCCTCGCGCTCGCCGCCTACAATGCCGGCCCCGGCCGCGTCGACCGCACGCGCGGCGTGCCCGCCATCCCGGAAACGCAGGCCTATGTGCGCGACGTCGTCGAGTGCTTCCTCACGCTGACGGCCGGGCGCGCCGCGCGCCGCGTGCAGGAGTGCCGCGCCTCCGGCGGTGCTGCGGAATCCGGCCCGTCGGTCGAGACCGCCTCCGCCGACACCCTGCGTACTGCGTCCCTGTTTTTCGCCAAACCGGAAGGAGCCCAGGAATGACTGACACATTTTTCAAGCAGGACCCCGGTCGTCTCATGACCTGCGAGGAGGTCGCCGACTTCCTCCGCATCGAGAAGGACACGCTCGCCAAATGGCGTGAGACCGGGCGGGTGGACCTGCCGTTCGTAAAACTCGGCCTCAAGGAAATCCGCTACCGCTATGGCGACATCGTCGCCTTCATCGAAAAGCGCATGGCGGTCAACACAGTCGCGGCGCGGGGGCTGGACGGGCGGGCGTGAGCGGCAGCGCTGCGTCTGGCCATCAGCGGCGACGCCGCAGGCGGCGCGCGTGTGGACACCCATATCGGCAACCCGCACCGGCAACCCACACCGGCATCGACCGCCGCCTGAATCAGCCGTCCGCCACACGCTCCGGCGCGGTCTGACCCCGCCCCGGGCAGGGCCACGTCACCGCAGCGCGGGCATCGATGCTCCGCATGACCCCTCCCGGCGCGGGGCCAGACCCCGCGTCGTCCCCGCTCCGGGGGCAAGCCCTGACGGCCGTTGCTCCCCGCGCAGCGTCGGGCCCGTCACCCGGGCGTCGAATGCCTGCCGGCATGATAGAAGGCCGGCCGGTTCATCACCGTCCCGGCAGCATCATCCAGCGCCAGCACGACGCGGTGGAGGGCGAGATATTCAGGCCCGCCCGGCCGGTAGGCCTGCGCCATGGCGAGCAACGCGTCGCGACAGGGGCGCAGGCGCTCAAAGTGCTCCTCGGGCGGGTGCAGGCCGGGATATCTCTTCTGAACCATGTTCTACGTTTGTTCTTTTTGCGCGCCGCCGTCAAGATGGCGTTCCCTGTATCCCGGGAGGGCGTGCGCGGCGGCCGGCCGCGCGCCATTCAGGCCCGGATGCCGGAGGGCCGCCGCCCATGGACGACGACCGCGCGTTCATTGGCGGCTTGCGCCTGTCGTCGCCGGGCCGCGCCCGGCTCGACACTATCGCACCCCCGCGAAAACGCGGCGGCGTCAGCCGGACCCTGAGCCGTGAGAAGCTGGAGCGTCGTCTCGACGACATCATTCGCCGCCGCGGCGTCGAAGCGCTCAACCAGATGCGCGACGAGGCCCGCCGCATCGCGCCGTTGATCGGCCGGAAAGAAGAGTTTGCAGCCTTCGACACACTCGTCGGCGCCCTGCCCGGCACGCGCGACGATGACCTCGTCTGCGATCGCCCGCGCCCGCCGCACAGGCGCACCTGCAGCGCAGTCCGCTTACGCATCTGAACCCATCCCCTCCCGGGCGGGTCCTGGCGCCGCGCCATAGACGATCCGCCTCAACTCCTCCGCCCACAGTTCGAGAGCCCGCCGCTTCTTTCCGAGATAGGCGTTCCAGTCATAGGCGGCCTGAGCCTCCGAGCCGACGCGGTGATTGAGGACGCGTTCTGCGGTCACTTCGTCGATGCCCTCGCCGCCGAAGCGCTCGTCATCGGTCAGCATGGTGCGCCCGGTCCGGCGCAGATCATGGACGGTGAGGTCGCGGATGCGCAGCCGCGCGCGCAGGCGGCGCATGAGCGTGGTGAGGGTGTGCGGATCCATCGGGCCGTCCGACACCCCGCCCAGCGCCCGCGCGGGGAACAGGAACGGCCCGTCGGTCTCGGCCATCGCTTCCGTCACGATCTCCATCGCCCAGCCCGAAAGCGGGGTCACGCTGCGGCGGCGCTCTTTCTTGTTCTCCCTGGGGATCTCCCAGCGCTGGCGCTCAAGGTCGATGTGGTCGCGCTCCATGCGGACGATCTCGCCGCGGCGTTGCATCGTGAGCAGGGCCAGTTGCAGCGCACGCGCGGAGTGGGCGGCGGAGCGGCGGGCGCCATGGCGGATGTGGTCCAGCTCCTGCCAGAGCCGGCGCAGCTGCACGTCATTGGCCACCACGTCGCGCGCCTCAGTGTGGAACTTCGGGATGCGCACCGCGGGGTGAACCTCAACGAGCCCCTTGAACTCGGCGTAGGTGAAGATCTGGCGGACCACCTCCAGCGCGGTGTTCGCCGCGCCCGGCCCGGAGACGCCCCCGATCTGCTCGATGCGGGCGATCACGTCGCGGCGGCTGATCTCCGCGAACGGACGCGGCCCGAAGGCCGGCAGGAGGTGCTTGGCCCAGTTGCAGCGCTCCTTCTGCAGGGTGGAGGCGGCCTTGGGCCTGTGGCCGTGCCAGCCGGTCTGGCTGGCGCTGAAGTAAATCTCGCTGAGGGCGGCGAAGGTCTCATGCTCGCGCCGCTCAGCCTCGACGCGCGCCGCCCTGACCGCTGCGATCGGGTCAGCCCCCTCCCGCGTCACAGCCAGGCGCAGGGCCCGGGCCTCCTCCCTGGCCTGTTCGGGCAGCAGCGCCGGATAGGCGCCGATCGACTTTTCGCGCTGGCGGCTGTCGCTGCCCACATAGCGAACGATCCAGTGCTTGCGGCCGTTCGCCTCGACGACAAGCATCAGCCCGTCGGCCCCCGCGTCCCGGACGCGATAGCGAACATTAGTTGTGGATAACTTGGCGATCGACGCCTTGGTGAGACGTTCTGCGACACGTGCGATTTTCGGCATGAGACCAGCGCTCCAATGCGCTGCTCAGACGCCCACGGCACCCCGATAGAACCCCGATAGAAACCGGCCAACCCCGAAAAAACCCCGATAAAAACGTCCGGTGCCGGACGGTCTGGTCGGTCGAGATCGGTCGAAATCCGACGTCCTGAACGCGTCTCTGCGCCTTGCAAAAACCGTTCCAAAGCAATGGTTTAGAGGAGGAAGTCCAGCCGGGTCAGACGCTTCATGTATGGTGGGCGCGACAGGGATCGAACCTGTGACCCCCACGATGTCAACGTGGTGCTCTCCCGCTGAGCTACGCGCCCGATCCCCGTCGAGGGCTCGCGCCCGCCAAGAACCGCATCGCGACCCTCCGGCAAGCCGGTGTCGCGCGGGGCGGGCACAGCC
>JBILMQ010000355.1:0-3328 GCA_044375455.1 Caulobacterales bacterium
TCCTGCGCCTCGTCCGGCGCGTCATGGCGCAGCCGGCGCTCGCCCGCTTTCAGCCGCAGGAAGCCGGGCCAAGCGCAGGCGCGGCAACCGAGCCAGACCTGCTGGCTGCAGCGCGACAGATCGGAACTTCGATCTTCCATCCGACCGGGACCGCCCGTATGGGCCCGGATGGCGATCCCGGTGCGGTGACGGACGCCCGCCTGAGCGTTCGTGGGATCGCTGCGCTGCACATCGCCGATGCCTCCGTGATGCCCTTCATTACGTCCGGCAATACCGCAGCGCCGACCCTCATGATCGCAGAGCGGGCAGCGGCCATGATCGCCGAGGATCTGCGCTAAGCAGGATCCCCGCCGGGCGGGGTCTGCGCTTAGGACGCCTGCTGCCTGCCCATGCTGGAAAGCCGGTGCGGACCAGACCGCCGCCAGACATCGCCCAGGCTGACAGCTGTTCTTTTGTGAAAGGCGCCAGCCACGGGACAGCAAAGCGGACGTAGGCGCTGCCCGCCTCAGCGCGCGTCAATGGTGACGCGGAACGTGGCGCTCGCCGGTTGATCGGTTTCCCAGGGACGGCGCTGCTCAAACACCAGATCCGCTTTGCCGGGGCCTTTGACCTCGAAGACCGTCACCTCCCAGTGATTGCCGCCTGCAAATCCCGGTTGGCGTTGCGCGTCAATCGTGGGGCCGCCGAGTGTCTCGACCTTGGCCAGAAACTCCGGAGCGGCGGCGACGCCCCAGAGATACCCCGCAGTCGGAACCCCCACGAGCGCCACCGACACCTTGGCGCCGACCGGGACAGACACTGTCTTGCCCTCGTCGGCCCGGGTGATCTCGATCGCCGCCCCAGCGGGGCGCGGCGCCGGAAGTGACTGGAAAGCGCCTTGCGGGGGGGTCGGCACGGCGGCGCCTCCATTAGTTCTCTGCGAACCTCCGGCCAGCGATGTGCAGCCGGACAGGACAAGTGCGAGCACGCCCGCCAGCATGGCCTTAGTTGCTGCGGCTGGAGCTGCTGCGGCCGGGGATTTTGCGGCCGGGGATTTTGCGGCAGTTGAGATGGTAGAGCAGATCATCAAGACCTCCTGTCAGCCGGCGCCGCCGGGGCTGCGTTGAACCTAAAATCGCGCCATTCGGCCGAGATTGTCGACCGATAATTTTTTACCATCGCAATGAATTGAGGCGAGCTCGGCATCGGCATAGACAATCGGCGCACCCGGGGTGATGCCAAGCGCAACGCTGGCCCAGCGGCGCGCCTCTGCGCCCCCCAACGAGGGCCGTGCGCCCCGCAGGCGCGCGCAGCCGGAAGCGGCGATTGCGCCACTGGCGCCAATCAGACCGCCTGATTTCGCATCACCCCACCTGCGGGAGCGCATGGCCGGAGGGAACTCGTCTGCGCGCCCCGCATGCCGGACCGACCGCCATGACCCCGTGTTTGCAGGCCGCCGAAGCGGCGACCAGCCCCGGTCCCGACCGCACGCGCCGACGACCATATCTGGCCGCCCCCCTCTCTGGCTGTGCGCGCTGCGACCACAAAATCCAGCGCCGGACGGTCCGCATCACGCCGTTTCGCGGGACGCGGATCAGCGAGCCGCCGGAGCCTGGGCGCCCGGCGCCAGCTGCAATCAGCCCGAAACGATCGATTTGCCGTTCTTGATCACCGTCACGCCACGCTCTTTCACGCTGGCCTCGAAGGAAATCGTCTCGCCGTCCTTCCACATCCGCGTCACGATGGTCTCGCCCGGGAAAACCGGCGAAGAGAAGCGCACGTCATGGCTACGGATGCGCGCCGGATCATAATCGGCATAGGTCTGCAGAACCGCGCGCGAGGTAATCCCATAGGTGCACAGACCATGCAGGATCGGCCGCGCAAACCCCGCCATTTTCGCCACATTCGGGTCGGCATGGAGCGGGTTGCGGTCGCCCGACAGCCGATAGATCAGAGCCTGGTCCGGCCGGGTCGGGATCTCAACCTGCGCGTCGTGCGGGCGGGTCGGAACGACATGGGCGTCAGGTCCGCCCTCGGACGGTCCGCCGAATCCGCCGTCGCCGCGCGCAAATGTGCTGCCGACCAGCGTCGCCAGCTTGTCGCCGCCTTTTTCCCAGATTGTCGTCTCAGTGTAAATCACCGCGCCCTTGTCCTTGCCCTTGTCCAGGGCGGCGATGACACGAGCCGACGCGGTGATCGCAGCCGCGCTCGGCAAGGTCTTGTGAATGGTCAGCTTCTGTTCGCCATGCACAACCATCAGGTAATTGATACCCATACGCCCGACGAGCGTGTTGGCGCCCCAGCCAATCACCGTCGCCATCGTGGGCAACGCCTTCAGGCCATTTTCGTAGACGAAGGGCAACTCCTTCTCATTCATCGGATCCGACCCGAGCCCTATCCCCAGAGCGTAGAGCATGGTCTCGCGGTCGCCATAGCCACCCTCAAATCCATCCGACGTGAGCGACAGGATTTCCGGATATTGTATCGCCATAAGAATACTCCCTCGACCTGGCGTCTTTGTGGCGCAATTGGAGCCGAGCAGGCCTGCAAGCGCAAGCAGTTCAGATGACCTCGCCGGTTGTCGCCCCCGCGCCTTTGCGCTAGGACCCGCGCGGAGATTTTCTGAGCAGAGGAGCGCGCCCGATGGACGCCGGCCAACCCAACGAAGCCCAGCTGACGGGCAATGTGCTTTTTTATCGTCAGCCAGAGCCGCTCTCTCTGGAGCGTCACCGCGACCTCGGGGCCAAGCGCGTCGACCGCCCCTTCGCGTTCTTGCGGCAAAGCCACGTCGTCCCGCTGACGGTCAACGAGTTCGGCATGGCGGCTCCAAGCTACCCGATCATCTTTGCCGGCGACACCAAGACACCGCTGGCGGTGATGGGCGCGCGTCCCGGAGAGAATCTTTTTGTCGATGACCAGGATCAGCCCGATCCCGACGCCTATCTGCCGGCCTTCGTGCGCCGCTACCCCTTCGTCTTCGCCTCAGCGGAAGGATCCGACCGGCTTCTGGTCTGCATCGACCGGGCAGCCCCGATGATCGGTGAGCAGCCGGACGTGCCGTTCTTCGAGGGCGATCAGCCATCTCGGTACACAGCTGAAGCGATCGAATTCTGCAAGGAGTTCGAGCGCCAGCGCCAAGCCACGGATCAATTCGTCCAGGTGGCGAACCAGATGGGCCTGTTCGAAACCAAGTCCGTCACGTTCACACCGCGCGGTCCCAACGGCGAAGAAGGCCCAACGCAGAAGATTGCCGACTACTTCGCGATCTCTGAGGAAAAGCTTGCTACGCTGACCGCTGATGAGCTGCTTCAACTGCGCGATCAAGGCGCCCTTGGGGTGATCTATGCGC
>JBILMQ010000356.1:0-3327 GCA_044375455.1 Caulobacterales bacterium
GCATCACAGCGTCTGCAAGGCTCTCGGGCAGGAACCGCCGATCAACATGATCAAGGATAAGGGCATACGGCGATTTAAAGATATCATTCATCATCGGGAACAGGGGATTCCCGAACTCATTCCACAAAATCAGTGACCACCATCCCGCGGTCAGAACAAATCCGCCAACTGCACCGGAAAAGGCGAGAACTGCCTCTTGCAGCGACACCTGCCGCCGCACGATCAGCAGCAGGAATGCCGCGCCAACGCCGACCGCATGCACGGCATAGGAGAGCTTGCCCCCAGCAGCCACACCCACGGCCGCACCCAAGGCCAGCATCGCCCATGGCGTTGGAGATGGGCTGGCGATCCTGCGCAGGCCAAGCACAAGCGCCAAAAGTATCAGTGCCGCCGGCGGCGTTTCATTGATGGTCGTTCCGGCCGTGCTGACAACTGCCGCTCCGCTGAAGCCGACAGCAAGTGCTGCTATGCGCCTGACAGCGGCCATCCCGGGGGGCATTCCAGCCGACGTTGTATAGCGTGTCCCACGAAGGAAAACCACAGCAGCCCCGCCGACCGGAAGTGCGAGCAGCATGGCCAACACAAAGGGGATGTCATTGAAGAACAGGAACCCAGCGTAAAATGGCAAGTCAAAGAACGGGTTGAAATAACTCTGCATTTGAGCAGGGGCAACATCCAGACCGATCTTGCCGTTCAGCAGGGCATAAGGGTTGTAAAGATGATAGTTTAGGAGATCCCAGTTCCGGTCAGCGCCCAGGTTGGCGACACTGAGAATGCCTGCCAAGGCCAGAGTCAGATAGCCGGCTATGCGGACTTGCATGGAGCGCATCCAGACTGCCAGTTTGCCGCCCACAGATTTCGGGGAAGCAGGCGCAGGCGCGCTTGCTGGCGAAAAATCGCTGCGTGGGGGCAGGTCGGACGCGCCTGGACTGGCGGGGCTGGCCACAGGCAGGCTTGCGGACCATAGGCGCTTCGCCTCCAGAAACTCTGCAATGTCGCGACGTCGCAAGGTTCGGTTCAGAATGTGAAGAATCAGGCCAGCGAAGAAGGAATGCACGGAAAACAGAAACGCCGTCAACGAGACGACCAAAGACGAAGGGTAAGGCATTTGCGTGAAACCGGTCGCAGCGAAACCCGCAAAGGCGTAAGCTGCTAGGCCCAGGGACAGCAGCCCCGCGACAACCGCAAGGATCGAAAATATCTGTAGCGGGAAGAAGGAGATCCAGTTTGTCAGTGCGAAGGCGCTGATCCGTATCCCGTCGCCAATCGTGTCGAGCTTCGACGCGGAGCCATCGGGCCGGGCACGATACGCAATAGGCTGTTCGACGACCGTCGCGCGCAGATGGGCGGCGATGATATTGAGTTCGGCCTCAAGCTGAAAACCCTCGCTTCGCACATCGAGCGCCCTGACGAACGGTCGCGACATGACGCGAAGGCCAGAGAGGACATCCCGGTATCTGGCGCCGCACAGCGCGGATATCGACCGCGTGAGAAGGGCGTTGCCGAAAGAGTGTCCAGGCCGCGAATTCTGCGCAGCGTAGGCGCCGGAGGAAACCCGGTCGCCGACAGCCATATCCCATCTGCCGTCGATCAGGTGGTCGCTGAGCCGGCGCGCATCGCTTGCTTCATAAGTGAGGTCTGCGTCCGTCATAACGTAAACGTCAGCGTCAACAGTGGACAGCGCCTTCCTGACCGCCTGTCCCTTGCCTTGCCGTTGTTCGCGCAGCACCTGGCCTGGCGAGTCGCCAAGGGCCGCCACCGCCGTGGCATAGGTGCCGTCAGACGAATTATTATCAACGACGACGATGTGCCCCTCGGGAAAGGCTGCCCGGTACTCACTCACCGTGGCCGCCAGGGTCGCTTCTTCATTATACGCGGGAATGATAATTGCTATGCGCACCATGAATTGCCGCCCCATCCCGACGGCGCGATGTCTAACCGACAATCAAAGGTTCGGTCCAGACCCAAATCCCGATACGTAAAGCTGCAAGGACCAAGGCTCTGCCCCCCGGCTTCATCGAGGCCCGTGCACATTTGCGGCCGATGGCGCGCACTGCCGGCTGGCGTTTCAGAAGGTTGAGGGCGGCTCTTCGCCCAGGAGAGCAAGGCCTGTTGCGGAGGTGTCGTTTCGGATCCAATCCCTGCCAGTCCGGCATTGATCCTCATTGACGGTGATATCCAAGATCCAGTGCAGATTGTTATCAAAGCTCCCATGGGCGCGCACAGCAGCAGGCAGCAGCGCCGGCGCCGGCGCCCGCAATGTGATGTCTAGCGAGATCTGGCCGCTTGTCCGGCAAGTCTTCTTGTGCGTGCGTCGGGCTCTGATCGCGACGATGCAGGCAAAGTCGTTCCAGGCGGGAGCGCGCTTATTGAGCCAGTCGGCCGACGCGAGCAGCAGGCCCGTGCGCTCCTCCATGCAACCACCCCCGATCGCCGCTTCGGGGTGCACGCCCAGGCCTGCCGTCAAACTTGGATCTGCGAAGACCCGCGGGGCCAAGCTTTCATTGGACTCTGTCTCAACCAAGCGTTGCGTAAGGATCAAGCCTGCCCCCGGCGCACGGGCCGATACGAGATGCAGCACGCCTGATCCCTCGGACGCGATCTTGGATACGCGCACAGTCTTGCCGTCGATCGCGATCCGCTCCCGGGACGCTGCTTGCCCCGTTGCGCACCCGGGGTCGCCGGACGGGCGCAGCAACAACGATCAAGATGCACATCCGTGCTCCAACGCCACAGGGACTATGAGACGACGAGGTCGCTGAGACGAAGGACCTTGCGGAGGGTCTTCGCGCTCTGCACGCCCTTGCGCAAACGCCAGGCAACGCCGCAACTCCTCAAGTCCTTCGGTGGCGCAGTCCTCGACGCGCGCCAGTCAGCTGGCCCGAAAACCAGCCCCGCCAAAGTCGCCCGCATGATTTCGTGAAGCAGATCGGTCACCATCCCAGCGCCACGGTACTCAGGCGGGGCCGGCGTCCCGTCCAAGAACCCAAAGCGCCATCAAAGCTTCCCCGACACGATTTTGGTGAATGCCCATCCCATAATTCAAGGCTGTGCGCTGAGGTTCGGTCAACGGCTGGTTGACACCAGGCTGGTTGGTGATGCTGGTTGCCGGCCAACGGACATTCTCAGGGCCATCGGGCAGTTTTTTCGGCAGGTATTGGCGGCTGCAATGATCAGACGGATTATGTCCTTTGTACTTGCCGGGGCAGCGGCCTTTGTTGTCGATGCGAGTGTTCTGGCGGCTGGCGTTGAAATCCTGGCCTTGGATCCGATGTGGGCCCGGGCAGCGTCCTTCAGCTGTGCCTTAACGGTTTCCTACATTCTCAA
>JBILMQ010000005.1:0-36354 GCA_044375455.1 Caulobacterales bacterium
GCGACGACACAGGTCGCGCTGCCGGCAGATAGAGGCGCACGCCATCCAGCACGGTCCACGCCTCTGTTGCCCGCGCGCGCAAGCGGATTGCACCGCCTTGGGCCCCGTTGCGCCGCCCACCCAGGCGCTCACCCGAGCGCACACCCTGCCGGTACCGGCGAGACATCAGCGGGATGCGCCAGAGAGACATTGCAGAGAGACATTGCAGAGAGACATCGCAGACAACCACTGCAGACAGACACTGCAGAGTGAGGACCATCTCAGACCGATCATGGGGCCCGACCGTCGCCCCCCAGACGCCACGCTTCGCCGTCGCCTGGCGTCTTTGTGAGCTCCGGCGACACACCCAGGCGCACAATCCGCAACGACCTGCGAAAGTTACGCTTCGTCGGCCGTTTCTGCCTGCTGCGAGGGCCCTGAGTCGAGGCCCTTGGCCGACTCGTCGCGGTCGACAAACTCGATCACCGCGAGCGGCGCATTGTCGCCGAACCGGAAGCCGGCCTTCAGGACCCGGGTATAGCCGCCCGGACGTGCCTTGTACCGCGGGCCGAGGGTGTCGAAGAGCTTCCTGACCATATCCGCATCGCGCAGGCGCGCCACCGCGAGACGACGCGCATGCAGGTCGCCCCGCTTGGCAAGCGTGACCAGCTTCTCCACCACAGGACGCAACTCCTTTGCCTTGGGAAGGGTCGTCACGATCTGTTCGTGCTTGATCAGCGCCGCCGCCATATTGGCGAACATCGCATGGCGATGGGCGACGGTGCGGTTGAGTTTCCGGTGGCCGTGAGCGTGGCGCATGATCTTGTCCTTATCCGATCGGGGAACGCCCGATCAGATCTTGTCCTCGTACTTCTTCGCCAGATCTTCGATGTTATCCGGCGGCCACCCATCGACCTCCATGCCGAGATGGAGACCCATTTGGGACAGCACTTCTTTGATCTCGTTTAGCGACTTGCGGCCGAAGTTGGGCGTGCGCAACATCTCTGCTTCGGTTTTTTGGATCAGATCGCCGATATAGACGATGTTGTCGTTCTTCAGGCAGTTCGCCGAGCGGACAGACAATTCGAGTTCGTCCACTTTCTTGAGCAGCGCGGGATTGAACGGCAGATCGATCTTTTCGACCGTCTTCTTTTCCTGCTTCGGCTCTTCGAACGTGATAAACGTCTGCAGTTGGTCCTGCAGGATGCGCGCCGCCAGCGCGACGGCGTCATCAGGACTGATGCCGCCATTGGTCTCCACTTCAAGAACCAGGCGATCATAGTCGAGGATCTGCCCCGAGCGCGCGTTCTCGACGCGATAGGCGACGCGGCGCACCGGTGTGAAAATCGAATCGACGGCGATCAAGCCGATCGGCGCATCGTCGGGACGATTGCGTTCCGCCGGGACGTACCCCTTGCCGTTCGCAACCGTGAACTCCATGCGGATCTCGCCGCCCTCATCCAACGTGCAGATGACGTGGTCAGGGTTGAGGACTTCGACGCCCGCAACGGTCTGGATCTGGCCGGCGCGCACTTCGCCCGCCCCGGACGCCTTGAGAGTGACGCGCTTCGGGCCGTCGGCCGTCATGCGCATCGCAACGCCTTTAATGTTCAAGATGACATCGGTGACGTCCTCGCGCACACCCGGGATCGACGAAAACTCATGAAGCACGCCGTCGATCTGAACAGATGTGATGGCCGCCCCCTGAAGCGAGGACAACAAAACGCGCCGCAGCGCGTTGCCGAGTGTGACGCCGTAGCCGCGCTCCAACGGTTCGGCGATCAGCTTCGCCTTGCGCTGCGGGTCAAAGCCGTGTTCGACAACCGGCTTTTTCGGCCGGGTCAGTTCCTGCCAATTCTTCTCAAGCAGCATGGACGCCCCAATCGGACAGAAGGCGCGACGCAGCCCCCGCGCGTCGCAATGAACGAGATATCTAAACGCGCCGACGCTTAGGCGGACGACAGCCATTATGCGGAATGGGCGTGACGTCCTTGATGGCCGTCACAGTCAGTCCGACCGCCTGGAGGGCCCGCAAAGCGCTTTCACGCCCCGAACCCGGGCCGCAGACCTCAACCTCCACCGTGCGCAGACCATGCTCCATGGCCTTGCGCGCAGCATCTTCCGCCGCCACCTGGGCAGCATACGGGGTTGATTTGCGGGACCCCTTGAAACCCATCGTACCGGACGAGGACCAGGAGATCGCATTGCCCTGCGCATCGGCGATTGTGATCATCGTGTTGTTGAACGACGCATTCACGTGCACCACGCCGGAGACGATGTTCTTGCGCTCGCGCTTGCGAACCCGGGTGGTTTCCTGCTTCTGAGCCATATCGTGAGGACCCTGCCGTTATCCGTAAAACGCGCCTATTTGCGCGTCGCTTGCTTCTTACCTGCGATCGGTTTCGCCGGCCCCTTGCGGGTGCGCGCATTGGTGTGCGTGCGCTGACCGCGCACCGGCAGCCCGCGACGATGGCGCAGACCCCGATAACAGCCGAGATCCATCAGCCGCTTGATGTTCATCGAAACATCGCGGCGCAGGTCGCCTTCAACCATATAGTCGCGGTCGATTGTTTCGCGGATCTGGAGGATCTCCGAGTCAGTCAACTGATTGACCCGACGGGCGGATGCGATGCCGACCTTCTCACAGATCTCTTTGGCCTTGGCTGCGCCAATGCCGTGAATATAGGTGAGCGCGATCATCACGCGCTTGTTGGTTGGAATGTTGACGCCTGCGATGCGGGCCACGTCATATCTCCGTCAACCGGACGGCCGCCAAAGGCGGCGCGTCATGAAAATCCACTGTGTTCGCCCCACTATGTTCGCCAACGGGACGCTTGCCCAAACCGGCCGCTCTGTTGGGACGAAACGGCGAACAGTCCGAGCCCGCGCGCCCTGCGGCGGCAGGCGAGGCTCAGCCCTCGTCAGAGAGCCGGTATGTATAGAAGCGAAAAACGCCGCGTCAACAGGTTGGCGCCGCGTATTTGCCTGCTATCCCTGCTGCATCCTCCAGGCCCCCGTCCGCCCCCCAGCTGCAGCTCCCCCGGCTGCGGCTCCTACAGGGTCCGCTGGCCCGTCGGCAGGCGGCGCAAAACGACCCGCCATCCGAGAACGCCATCTTTTCCAAAGCCGGGTCAGTCCGCGCTCCGCGCAAGTGTGCGTTCCAGAATTCGATCAATCTCCGCAGCGACGGCGTCGATATCCGCCATGCCGTCGATCTCAACAAGACGGCCCTGCGTGCGATAATACGGAATGAGCGGCGCGGTCTGTCCGTTATAGGCCGCGAGCCGAACCTTGAAGGCTTCTGGATTGTCGTCGGGCCGGCCTTCAGCCGCAAAGCGCCGCTCGATCCGGGCAATCAGAGCCGCATCGTCCACAACCAGGCGTATGATCGCATCGATGCGCGCGCCCTGGCGCGCCAACAAGGCGTCCAGTGCTTCCGCCTGCGCCACCGTGCGCGGAAATCCATCAAAGATGAACCCCGGCGCGCCGGCCTTTGCTGTCATCTCGGCGTCGATCAGTTCTATGACGATGGAGTCCGAAACGAGTTGGCCGGAGTCCATGATTGCGGCGACCCGCTGGCCGAGTTCAGCGCCGGAGGCGCGCGCTGCCCGCAGCATGTCGCCGGTGGAGAGCTGAACAAAGCCGCGGCTGGCTGTAAGCCGCTTGGCCTGGGTCCCTTTGCCGGCGGCCGGCGGTCCGAACAGTATCAGGTTCACCGTTTGCGTCCCCTCAGCCGCGTCTTCTTGATCAGCCCCTCATATTGATGGGCAAGGAGATGCGATTGCACCTGTGTCACGGTGTCCATCGTGACCGACACGACGATCAGGAGTGACGTCCCGCCGAGATAAAACGGCACTTTATAGTAGGAGATCAGCACCTCCGGCAGGAGGCAGACGATGGTCAGATAGGCGGCGCCAATCACCGTCAGGCGCGTCAGCACGTAATCAAGGTACTCTGCCGTCTTGCGGCCAGGGCGAATGCCCGGCAGGAACCCGCCATATTTGCGCAGATTGTCGGCCGTCTCTTCCGGGTTGAACACGATCGAGGTGTAGAAGAAGCAGAAGAAGATGATGCCGAGCGCATAGAGCGCCATGTGCAACGGTTGACCATAGCCAATTGAGGCGGCGATCGCTTGGATCCACTCGGGACTGTTTTCGGAGGCGAAACTGGTGAAAGTGGCCGGCAGCAGCAGCAGAGACGATGCGAAAATCGGGGGGATCACCCCGGAGGTGTTGATTTTCAATGGCAGGAATGAGCTTTCGCCCTGAAACATCCGGTTGCCCTGCTGGCGCTTGGGATACTGGATCAGAAGCCGCCTCTGGGAGCGCTCCACAAACACCACAAAGACGATCACCGCGACCACGATCACCAGGATCACAAGAAGCGCAAACCAGGAAAGGTCGCCGACCCGGGTCAGATTGAGCGCTTGACCGATCGCAGTCGGCATTGCCGCAACGATGCCGGCGAAGATGATCAGGCTCACCCCGTTGCCGACGCCGCGCGCCGTGATCTGCTCGCCGAGCCACATCAGGAACATGGTGCCGCCGACCAGCGTCACGACAGTTGTAGCGATGAAAAACAGCCCGGGATTGAGCACAATTCCTTGCGACCGCTCCAGCCCCATGGCGATGCCCGTCGCCTGGAAGAAGGCAAGCACGACCGTCAGATAGCGGGTGTACTGGTTCAGCTGCTTACGTCCAGCTTCGCCTTCCTTCTTGAGCTTTTCCCAGCTCGGAACCGCGGTTGTCATCAGCTGCACGATGATAGAGGCTGAGATGTAGGGCATCACGTTCAGAGCGAAGATCGCCATCCGCTCGACCGCGCCGCCGGAAAACATGTTGAACATGCCGAGGATGCCCCCGGCCTGGTTCTGAAATGCGTTCGCGAACGCCTGCGGGTCGATGCCGGGGATCGGGATGTAGGTGCCGAGCCGGTAGACGATCAACGCGCCCAGCGTGAACCAGATGCGGCTTTGCAGTTCCGTCGCCTTGGCGAAGGTGGACAGATTCAGGTTGGCGGCGAGTTGCTCGGCGGCGGAAGCCATGCTGGCCCTTGCTCCATGAGAGACCCTGAGAGCGCGCCCGCGTAGCTGACGGGCGGGCGCGCGCGAAACCGGTTTCGAAACGCGATGTCGAGCAAAGATGCGCGCGCGATCAGGCCGCCGCAACCTCGCTCTGCTTCACCGAGACGCTGCCGCCGGCTTTTTCGACTGCCGCGATGGCGCCGGCCGTGGCCCCCGTGATCTCCAGTTTCACCTTGGCTTTGAGATCGCCCTTACCGAGAAGGCGTACGCCATCCCAGGCCCGGCGAACCAGACCGGCCTTGATGAGCGCTGCTTCATCAATGAGCGCCTTGGCGTCAAGCCTGCCGGCGTCGATTGCCTTCTGGAGGCGGCTGAGATTGATTTCCGCGTAGCGCGCACGCCGATGCTTGTTGAAGCCGCGCTTCGGCAGGCGCATGTGCACGGGCATCTGGCCGCCCTCAAAGCCCTTGATGCGGACGCCGCGCCGAGACTTCTGCCCCTTGACGCCGCGTCCACAGGTCTTGCCCTTGCCGGAGCCGACGCCCCGCCCGACGCGCATACGGTCCTTGCGCGCGCCCTCATTGTCCGCGAGTTCGTTCAGTTTCATGGCATGCGCTCCCTGGGATCCGACGTCCGCTCCGCCGCTGTTTTGGCGCCCGGCTGATCCGCCGCACCGCACAGGACTGACGCAGACCGCCTGCTCCGCATCATTTTCCCTAGCCGACCACCTCGACGAGGTGGCGCACTTTGGTGATCATCCCGCGCACTGCTGGAGTATCCTCCAGCTCACGCACGGCGTTGGTCTTGCTGAGACCGAGCCCGAGCAGCGTCGCACGCTGGCTGGCCTCACGCCGGATCGGACTGCCGATCCGCTTTACTGTGATGGTCTTCTTGGTGGCCATGACCTTGTTCCTCAGCCTTCCGCACCGACCGCTTCATTGGCCGAGGCGCCATCTCTGCGACGACCGACCACGTCAGCGACCTTCAGACCGCGCTTGTTGGCGACATGGCGCGGACTGACCTGCCCCCTCAGGGCGTCGACCGTCGCGCGCACCATGTTGTACGGATTTGACGAGCCGAGCGACTTGGCGACGACGTCACGCACGCCCAGCACCTCAAGCACGGCCCGCATCGGACCGCCGGCGATCAGACCGGTGCCGGGCGGGGCTGCGCGCAGCACCACTTTCCCGGCGCCCCACCGCCCGCGCCCGTCATGATGCAGGGTACGGCCTTCACGCAGAGGCACCCGGACCATCGTCTTCTTCGCTTCGTCGGTCGCCTTGCGGATGGCGTCGGGCACTTCGCGCGCCTTGCCATGACCGAAGCCGACGCGACCCTTTTCATCGCCGACAACGACAAGCGCGGCGAAGCCAAACCGCTTGCCGCCCTTGACCACGGTCGCCACGCGATTGATCGCGACCAGACGATCGACAAATTCCGTATCGCGTTCGCGGTCCGAGCCGCCTGTGCGTTCTTCACCACGCCGGGCCATTGACTGCTCCTTAGAATTCGAGGCCGCCGGCACGGGCGGCTTCGGCGAGGGCTTTCACCCGGCCGTGATAAAGATAGGCGCCGCGGTCAAACACCACGGCCGTCACGCCAGCCTGTCTGGCGCGCTCCGCGATCAGCGCACCGATGCGGGCGGCCTCTTCGGACTTGGCGCCCGGCGCAACGTCTTTTTCCAGAGACGAGGCTGCGGCCAGAGTGCGACCGCTGACGTCATCAATGATCTGAGCCGAGATGTTCTTCGCGGAGCGGAACACCGAAAGGCGCGGGCGGCCATTGGCCACCTTCTTGATCCGGGTGCGCAGGCGCTGCGCGCGGCGGTCTTTGTTGTTCGCGTTGGCCATGGCTTACTTCTTCTTGCCTTCCTTGCGGCGGATCGCTTCGCCCTGGTGCTTCACACCCTTGCCCTGATAGGGCTCGGGCGGGCGATAGGCGCGGATCTCCGCCGCGACTTGACCGACCTTCTGCTTGTCGACGCCGCTGATGCGGATCTCCGTCGGCTTCGGGGTTTCGATCTTCACCCCGGCGGGCGGCGCGTAGACCACGTCATGACTGAAGCCGAGCTGCAATTGCAGGTTTGCGCCCTGCATCGCGGCGCGGTAGCCGACGCCCACGAGTTCAAGCGTTCTCACATACCCGTCGGTGACGCCCTGGACATTGTTGGCGACCAGGGTGCGCGACATGCCCCACATCGCGCGCGCCCGCGGCGTCTCATGGCGCAGCGACAGCGACACGGCGCCGTTCTCGAGCTTCGCCACGACATCGTCGACCAGCGTGACTGCGAGTTCTCCCTTCGGGCCCTTGACCTTCACGGTCTGGCCCTCAAGCGCCACCTGCGCCCCGCTCGGGACCGGAATTGGTTTCTTGCCAATGCGCGACATGACCTTCGTCCTGTACCGATCGGTCCTAGTAGACCGTGCAGATGATTTCGCCGCCGACACCCTCGGCGCGCGCAGCCGTGTCCGACATGACGCCTTTCGGCGTCGACACGATGGAGATGCCAAGGCCGTTGCGCACAAGCGGCAGATCGCGCACGGACGAATAGACCCGGCGGCCAGGCGTTGAGACCCGCTTGATTTGGGAGATCACCGGGGATCCCTCGAAATACTTCAGCTGGATCTCGATCTCCCGCTTTCCGTCCTTCTCGATCTCCGCAAATCCGCGGATGTAGCCTTCCTGTGCGAGCACGGTGAGCACCCGCTCGCGCAACGTGGAAGCCGGCGTGGTCACGGTGGAGCGCCCGCGCGTTTGCGCGTTGCGGATCCGCGTGAGCATGTCCCCGATGGGATCGTTCAAGTTCATCGTCGACTTCCCCTTACCAGCTGGACTTGACCATGCCGGGGATAAGCCCCTGGTTCGCGAGCTCGCGCAGCGCAATCCGGGACATCTTCAGCTTGCGATAGAAAGCACGCGGGCGACCGGTGATTTCGCAGCGGTTACGCACACGGTTCTTTGCAGAATTGCGCGGCAGCGCAGCGAGTCTGAGACGCGCCTCGAACCGCTCTTCCGGAGGCCGGGTCTCGTCCAACGCGATATCCTTGATGCGCTTGCGCTTCGCCTCGAGGCGCTTGGCAAGCTTTTCCCGCTTCGCATTGCGGTTGATGGAGCTCTTCTTAGCCATGGGTGCGCTCTCAGTTCCGGAACGGGAAGTTCAATTCGCGGAGCAGTTCCTTTGCTTCCGCGTCAGACTTGGCCGTCGTGCAAACAATGATGTCCATACCCCAGATCTGATCCACGCTGTCGTAGTTGATCTCGGGAAACACGATGTGTTCCTTGAGCCCCATCGCGTAATTGCCGCGTCCGTCGAACGACTTTCCGTTAAGTCCACGGAAGTCTTTCACCCGCGGCAGCGCGATGGTCACCAGCCGATCGAGAAACTCGAACATCCGATCCTTGCGCAGCGTGACCTTGCAGCCGACCGCCATGTTTTCGCGGATCTTGAACTGAGCGATCGATTTGCGCGCCCGCGTCGCCACCGGTTTTTGTCCGGTGATCGCGGTCAGTGCAGTGATCGCAGACTGGAGCTTCTTGGAATCAGCGACAGCCTCGCCGACGCCCATGTTGATCACGACCTTTTCCAGGCCGGGAATCTGCATGTCATTCGAGTAGCCGAATTTGCTCTTCAGCCGGCTGCGAATTTCGCTGCGGTAGAAGGTTTTCAGTCGCGGCTCATAGCCGGACCGGGGCGTTTGGTCCTTAGACATCGATCTTCTCGCCGGACTTCTTGGCGACGCGGATTTTCGCGCCGTCAACGATTTTGAACCCGACGCGCGTCGGCTTGTCGGTTTTCGGATCAGCAACCGCCACGTTCGACACGTGGATCGCAGCCTCACGTTGCAGGACGCCGCCATTGGGGTTGGCCATGGACGGCTTGGTGTGGCGCTTGACGATATTCACGCCTTCCACAACAACGCGGTCCTCTTTCGGAATCACCTTGAGGACGCGGCCGATCTTGCCCTTGTCCCTGCCCGTGAGCACGACGACACGATCATTCTTCTTCACCTTCGCAGCCATCTCACAACACCTCCGGCGCGAGCGAGATGATCTTCATGTGGTTCTTGGCGCGCAATTCGCGAGGAACCGGTCCGAAGATACGCGTGCCGATCGGCTCGCCCTGGTTGTTCACCAGAACAGCCGCGTTGCGGTCAAACCGGATCACCGACCCGTCGCGGCGCTTGATGTCTTTCGACACGCGCACGATGACCGCTTTGCGCACATCGCCCTTCTTCACGCGACCGCGTGGAATGGCTTCCTTGACCGACACCACGATGATGTCGCCGACTGTGGCATAGCGACGCTTTGAACCACCAAGCACCTTGATGCACATAACGCGCTTCGCGCCTGAATTGTCCGCCACGTCCAAATTGGACTGCATCTGGATCATTGATCCGTCCTCCAACCGATCCGTATCGGGATCATGCCCCGACGCGACCGATCACTTCCCACCGCTTCAACTTCGACTTCGGCGGGCATTCCTGAATTTGCACAACGTCGCCAACCTTGTTGGAATTGGCTTCGTCATGCGCATGATAGCGCTTCGAGCGGCGCACCGTCTTTTTCAGCACGGGATGAAGGAACGTGCGTTCCACCCGTACAACGACGGTCTTGTCGCCCTTGTCGCTTTCGACCACGCCTTGCATCACGCGCTTCGGCATTGTTACTTCTCCAACCCCTGAAGCTACGCCACGCCGGCGCCGGCCTTTTCGCGCAGCGCCGTGTTGACGCGCGCGATCTCACGGCGCACTTGACGTACGCGCGCAAGGTTTTCGAGCTGGCCGGTGGCCTGCTGGAAACGCAAATTGAATTGCTCGCGTTTGAGGGTCGCGAGCTGATCACGCAGCTGGTCGGGGGTGAGCCCGCGCGTGATCTCCATCTTCTTGGCCATTACAACGCCTCCCCGGCGGCGACGATGCGCGCCACGATCTTGGTGCGAACCGGAAGCTTTGCCGCGCCCAGACGCAACGCCTCGCGCGCCACATCGTCGGCGACGCCATCGATCTCGAACAGAATACGTCCCGGCTTGACGCGCGCCGCCCAGAACTCAGGAGACCCCTTGCCCGAACCCATGCGCACTTCGGCAGGCTTCTTAGACACTGGAACGTCAGGGAAGATGCGAATCCACACTTTGCCCTGACGCTTCATCTGACGGGTGATGGCGCGACGCGCTGCTTCGATCTGGCGCGCCGTAAGACGCTCGGGATCCATCGACTTCAGGCCGTATGACCCAAACGCCAAGCTGGCGCCCGACGTCGCAGCGCCCTTGATCCGACCCTTGTGGGCCTTGCGGTACTTGGTTTTCTTCGGCTGCAACATGACGTTCGTCCTTACGCCTCGCCTTCGCCAGAGGCAGTCGCCTCATCACGCTGGCGACGCCCGCGACCGCCCCGGTCCGGACGATCCCCGCGGGGCGGGCGGTCCTCACGCTCGCGGCGCGGCGCGCCCTCACGATCAGACCGTGCGCGCTGCTCGCCGGTTTCCTGAGCCCGCTTGTCCTGGGCCATCGGGTTGTGCTCGAGGATCTCGCCCTTAAAGATCCAGACCTTCACGCCGATCACGCCATAGGCGGTGTGCGCCTCAGACAGCGCATAATCGACGTCCGCGCGCAGGGTGTGCAGCGGCACACGACCTTCACGATACCACTCCATACGGGCGATTTCCGCACCGCCGAGCCGGCCCGACACGTTGACGCGGATGCCAAGAGCGCCGAGACGCATGGCAGACTGCATGGCCCGCTTCATTGCCCGGCGGAAAGCTACGCGCCGTTCGAGCTGCTGGGCGATGCCCTCGCCGACAAGCTTGGAATCAACCTCGGGCTTGCGCACTTCCATCAGGTTCAGCGTGAGTTCGCCACTCGCAACTTTCGAAAGATCCTTGCGCAGCTTGTCGATATCCGCGCCTTTCTTGCCAATCACCACGCCGGGACGGGCCGTGTAGATGGTCACGTGGCAGCGCTTGAACGACCGCTCGATCACAATGCGCGAGATGCCGGCCTGCGCGAGCTTCTCCTTAAGATATTTCCGGATCCGGATATCCTCGTGAAGCAGGCGTGCGTATTCGCCGGTGTTTGCATACCAGCGCGAATCCCAGGTGCGGTTGATGCCGAGCCGAAGACCGACCGGATTGACCTTCTGACCCATCAGGCCGTCTCCTCTTGTTCGCGAACCACGATGGTGAGCTGAGAAAACGGCTTCTCGACGCGCGCGCCGCGACCGCGGGCGCGGGCGTGCATCCGCTTCAGCACCAGATTCTTGCCCACATAGGCCTGAGACACGACCAGCTGGTCGATATCGAGACCATGATTGTTTTCTGCATTCGCGATTGCGCTCCTGAGCGCCTTGTGCACGTCGGCTGCGATCCGCTTGGGCGAGAAGGCAAGTTCATTGAGCGCCTTCTGCACGTGCAGGCCGCGGATCGACTGCGCGACGAGGTTCAGCTTGCGGGGGCTAACGCGCAGCATCCTGGCCACAGAACGAGCCTCGTTGGATGCCTGACGTGACGGAGCCTTCGGCTTGGACATAGGTCAGGCCCTCACTTCTTCTTGGCTTTTTTGTCCGCGCCATGACCGAAATAGGTGCGCGTGGGAGCGAACTCGCCGAGCTTATGTCCGACCATGTCCTCACTCACGAGAACCGGGATGAACTTGTGCCCATTGTGCACCTGAAAGGTCAGGCCGACGAATTGCGGCATGATGGTGGAGCGGCGCGACCATGTCTTGATCGCTTCTTTGCGCGGTGAGGACCCTGCCTTTTGCGCCTTGGCGATGACGTATCCGTCGACGAACGGGCCTTTCCAGATAGAACGCGGCATCGTCGTTAAGCCTTCTTATCGTTGCGACGACGGATGATCAGACGATCCGTCTTCTTGTTGTTGCGCGTCTTTGGTCCACGGGTCTTCTTGCCCCACGGCGTGGTGGGATGACGCCCGCCCGACGTGCGACCCTCACCGCCGCCATGCGGGTGGTCGACCGGGTTCATCGCCACACCGCGCACGGCCGGCTTGCGGCCAAGCCAGATCGAGCGACCTGCCTTGCCCCAATTCTCGTTCATGTTGTCCGGATTTGAGACCGCGCCGATGGTGGCCATGCAGGTGTCCTGCACCATTCGGGTCTCGCCGGAGGCAAGACGCAGCTGCACATACCCTGCATCACGCCCGACGACCTGCGCGTAGGACCCGGCAGAGCGGATCATCTGCGCGCCCTTCGCTGGCTTCAACTCGATGTTGTGCACGATCGTGCCGACCGGCACATTCCTGAGCAGCATCGCATTGCCGGGCTTCACGTCGACTTGCTCGCCAGCCACAACGACGTCGCCAGCTTTCACTTTCTGCGGCGCGATGATGTAGGCAAGATCACCGTCCTTGTACTGGATCAGCGCCAGCCAAGCGGTCCGGTTGGGATCGTATTCCAGACGCAGAATCGTCGCCGGGTCATTCCAGCGCCGGCGCTTGAAATCGATCTTGCGATAGAGCCGCTTGTGTCCGCCGCCATGACGGAAGGCGGTCACACGCCCGGCATTGTTGCGCCCACCCGATTTTGTCAGACCCTCCACGAGAGACTTCTCGGGTCGGCCCTTGTGCAGGTCGGAGCGGTCGACGATCACCAGCTGGCGACGCCCCTCCGATGTCGGATTGAAGGTCTTCAAAGCCATGGCTCAGAGCCCCGTCGTCACATCGATGGCCTGGCCTTCAGCCAGGGTCACGATCGCTTTCTTGGTGTCAGACCGCTTACCGGGCCGACCGCGGAACAGTTTTGTCTTGCCCTTGGTCACGACGGTGTTGACGGCCGTAACCTTGACCTTGAACAACGCCTCAACCGCAGCTTTCACCTCGTCTTTCGAGGCAGCAAGCGGAACCCGGAAAACAACCTTGTTCTGCTCGCTGAGCAGAGTCGTCTTTTCCGTGATGACGGGCGCCAATATCGTGTCGTAGTGCTTGTCGAGGGTCATGCGTCAGCCCCTTGCGCGTCAGCCTTTTTCGCCCGCGACTTCTTCACCGGCGCAGCCTCTGACGTGACCGGGGCCGAGAGACGGGCGTTCAGTTCAGCAACGGCTTCCTTGGTCAGCACGAGCGTGTGGCGACGAAGAATGTCGTAAACATTGGCTCCGGCACTCGGCAAGACGTCGAAGTTCGGGATGTTGCGCGCAGCAAGCTTCAGGTTGGCATCAAGCTCTTTGCCGCCGATCAGCAACGCGTTCGCCACGCCCAACTTCGCCAAGCCGTCCTTCAGAGCCTTGGTCTTTGGCGCAGCGAGCCGTGCGTCATCAATCACAAGGATGGCCTTTGCGCCAGCTTTGGCGGACAGCGCATGCTTAAGACCGAGAGCCCGCACCTTCTTGGGAAGGTCGTGCGCGTGCGAACGCGGCTTGGGCCCGTGCGCGCGCCCGCCGCCACGGAAGATCGGTGCATTGGCCGATGCGTGACGGGCCTGCCCGGTGCCCTTCTGCTTGTACATCTTGGACTTGGTGCGGTTCACTTCCGACCGCGTTTTGGTGTCATGGGTGCCGGCCTGCCGCTTGGCCATCTGCCAGCGCACGACGCGCTCCAGAATGTCCTTGCGCGGCTCAAGGCCGAAAATCGCCGGATCGAGTTCGATCGAGCCAGCGGCTTTCGCATCGAGCGTCTTGACGTCGACTTTCATGACTTAAGCCCCTTGCGCTTTGCGAAAGGCGCCGGGCGTCGGCGCGTCTTTGGGCGCACCCTGCTTCACGGCGTCGCGCACTTCAACATATGCGCCTTCCGGCCCGGGCACGGCGCCGCGCACCAGGATAAGACCCCGTTCAACATCCGTCCGCACGACCACCAGATTCTGCGTGGTCACACGCTCGACGCCATAATGCCCGGCCATTTTCTTGTTCTTGAAAACCTTGCCCGGATCCTGACGCTGGCCGGTGGAGCCGTGCGACCGGTGCGACACCGAAACCCCGTGGGTCGCCCGCAGACCGCCGAAGTTCCATCTCTTCATCGCACCGGTGAACCCACGCCCGATGGTGACGCCGGACACATCGACCTTTTGACCCGGCACGAAATGGTCTGCGGTGATCTCCGCGCCCACCTCAATCAGGTTGTCGGGCGACACCTTGAACTCCGCGACACGCCGCTTCGGCTCGACCTGAGCCTTTGCGAAGTGGCCGCGCTCGGCCTTCGTCGTGTTTTTGGCCTTGGCCTTGCCGGCGCCCAGCTGCACAGCAGTGTAGCCGTCACGGTCGGCGGTGCGCTGCGCAACCACCTGGCAGGAGTCGAGTTGCAGCACGGTCACAGGCACGTGCGCACCGTCATCGGCGAACACCCGTGTCATGCCCAGCTTCTTGGCGAGTACGCCCGAGCGCATGTTACGCCCCCAAAACTTGGATCTGGACGTCAACGCCAGCCGACAGGTCGAGCTTCATCAGCGCGTCCACTGTCTGCGGCGTTGGGTCAACGATATCCAGCACCCGCTTGTGGGTGCGAATCTCAAACTGCTCACGCGACTTCTTGTCGATGTGCGGCGAGCGGTTCACCGTGAATTTCTCGATGCGGGTCGGCAGCGGCACAGGCCCGCGCACATTGGCGCCGGTTCGCTTTGCCGTGTTCACGATCTCGCGCGCGGACACATCCAGCATGCGGTGATCGAAAGCCTTGAGGCGGATTCGGATGTTCTGCATATCTGTCTGCCTTGTGGGCGAAGAGCCCGACCCGTTGACGCTTGGAGCCACGACGGCTCCGGCGACAGAAAGAGGCGCGCCGACATGTTGGCGGCGCGCCGCTTGCCTGCCGACTATTCGAGGATCTTTGACACGACGCCCGAACCGACGGTCCGGCCGCCTTCGCGGATCGCAAAACGAAGTTTTTCTTCCATAGCGATCGGCGTGATCAGCTCAACTTCGATCGCAATGTTGTCGCCCGGCATCACCATTTCGGTGCCTTCCGGCAGCTTGCACATCCCGGTCACGTCGGTCGTGCGGAAATAGAACTGCGGGCGGTAGTTGGTGAAAAACGGCGTGTGACGGCCGCCTTCTTCCTTCGTCAGGATGTACACCTCGGCCGCGAACTTCTTGTGCGGCTTGATCGAGCCAGGCGCACACAGAACCTGACCGCGCTCGACGCCTTCCCGATCGACGCCGCGCAGCAGCGCGCCGATGTTGTCGCCAGCCTGGCCCTGATCGAGCAACTTGCGGAACATTTCGACGCCGGTGACAGTCGTCTTCTGGTTGGGCCGGATGCCGACAATCTCGACTTCCTCGCCGACCTTCACGATCCCACGCTCAACGCGGCCGGTCACAACCGTGCCACGGCCGGAAATCGAGAACACGTCTTCGATCGGCATCAGGAACGGCTTGTCGATTGGACGGTCGGGCTGCGGGATATAGCGGTCCACGGCAGCCATGAGCTCAAGGATCTTCTGTTCGCCGATCTCAGGGTTGCGATTTTCAACCGCCGCCAGAGCAGAGCCCTTCACGATCGGAATATCATCGCCCGGGAACTCGTAGGACGACAGCAGTTCACGAACTTCCATCTCAACGAGTTCGAGAAGCTCCGCATCGTCGACCATGTCGACCTTGTTCATGAACACAACCAGCGCCGGCACGCCGACCTGACGGGCGAGCAGGATGTGCTCACGCGTCTGCGGCATCGGACCGTCGGCGGCGGAGACGACGAGGATCGCGCCGTCCATCTGAGCCGCACCCGTGATCATGTTCTTCACGTAGTCAGCGTGACCGGGACAGTCGACATGGGCGTAGTGACGGTTGTCCGTCTCATACTCCACGTGGGCCGTGTTGATTGTGATGCCGCGAGCTTTCTCCTCGGGCGCCGCGTCGATGTCCGCATAGGCCATGGCCTTCGCCTTGCCCTGCTTGGCGAGCGTCATTGTGATGGCCGCAGTCAGCGTGGTCTTGCCATGATCGACGTGACCGATAGTGCCGATGTTGCAGTGCGGCTTGGTGCGTTCGAATTTTTCCTTCGCCATCCTGTCTCTCCCGCCTTCGCGGCAGCTCCTTCGCTGTGGCTCACTGGCCTTGACTAAAGTTTGCGAGGGATTGCTCCCCCGTCCCCCGGACTTCGGTTCGCCTCCGGATCAGCCCGCGAGCTTGGCGAGCACTTCCTGGCTCACCGCACGCGGCACTTCCTCGTAGTGGTCGAACTGCATCGTGAAGCTGGCTCGCCCTTGGCTGAAGGAGCGCAGCGAGTTCACATAGCCGAACATGTTGGCGAGCGGGACCATCGCATTGATGACCGTCGCATTGCCGCGCATGTCCTGGCCTTGTATCATGCCCCGCCGGGAATTGAGGTCGCCGATCACGGAGCCCACATATTCCTCGGGAGACACGACTTCGACCTTCATGATCGGCTCAAGCAGGCGCGGATCGCCCCTGTCCTTAAGCTCCTTGAAGGCCGTACGCGTGGCGATTTCAAACGCCAGCACGCTGGAGTCGACATCGTGGAACGCGCCGTCGATCAGACTCGCCTTGAAGTCGATCATCGGGAAGCCGGCGAGAAGGCCGTTATCCTTTGACGACTCAAGACCTTTGACCACGCCGGGAATGAATTCCTTCGGGATCGACCCACCGACGATCTGGTTCTCGAACACGAAACCAGTGCCCGGCTCACCGGGCTCGAAGATCAGCTTCACGCGGGCGAATTGCCCGGTGCCGCCTGTCTGCTTCTTGTGCGTATAGTCGATTTCCGTGCGTTTGCCGAGCTTTTCACGGTAGGCGACCTGAGGCGCGCCCACCGCGGCGTCGACCTTGTAGGTGCGGCGCAAGATATCGACCTTGATGTCGAGGTGAAGCTCGCCCATCCCACGCAGGATCGTTTGACCGCTCTCTTGGTCTGTCGACACCCGGAAAGAAGGATCCTCTGCTGCGAGCTTCGCCAGAGCCACGCCGAGCTTTTCCTGATCCGCTTTCGATTTCGGCTCGATCGCCAGCTCGATCACGGGCTCGGGGAACTCCATTTTTTCAAGGATGACGGCCTTATTCGGATCGCACAGTGTATCGCCCGTGCGCACATCCTTCAGACCAGCCAGCGCGACGATGTCGCCGGCATAGGCCTCTTTGATGTCTTCCCGATTGTTGGCGTGCATCAGCAACATGCGCCCAACGCGCTCTTTCTTTTCGCGCGTCGAATTCATCAGGCCGTCGCCAGAGTTCAGCTTGCCTGAATAGATCCGGCAGAACGTGATCGTTCCAACGAACGGATCGTCCATGATTTTGAAGGCGAGCATTGAGAAGGGCTCATCATCCGACGCCTTGCGGATCGTCTCTTCCTCGGTGCGCGCATCAATCGCCTTGATCGCCGGACGATCCAGCGGGCTAGGCAGATAGGCGACCACCGCGTCCAGAAGAGGTTGAACGCCCTTGTTCTTGAATGCCGACCCACACAGCACAGGATACCAAGCGGAGGTGATCACGGCTTTCCTGATCAGGCTCTTGATCGTCGCGATATCCGGCTCCTGGCCTTCGAGATAGGCCTCCATCGCAGCATCGTCGAGTTCGACACAAGCTTCGATGAGTTCACCGCGATACTGCTTGGCCTTCTCCAGAAGATCGTCAGGAACCGGCGCATCATGGTATTTTGCGCCAAGCGACTCCTCTTCCCAGACAATCGCCTTCATCTCGACCAGATCAACGACCCCTTTGAAGGACGACTCGATCCCGATCGGCAGTTGAATCGGCACGGGGCGCGCGCCGAGGCGGGTCTTGATATCATCCACGCAGCGATAGAAATCCGCGCCGAGCTTATCCATTTTGTTCGCGAACACGATCCGCGGGACATTGTACTTGTCGCCTTGGCGCCAGACCGTCTCGGTCTGCGGCTCGACGCCTTGGTTCCCGTCAAGGACGCATACTGCCCCGTCCAGCACGCGCAGTGAACGCTCCACCTCGATGGTGAAGTCGACGTGGCCAGGCGTGTCGATGATGTTAAGACGGTGCATCCGGCCGTCGGCGCCCGGCCAAAACGTGGTCGTCGCGGCCGAAGTGATCGTGATGCCGCGTTCCTGCTCTTGCTCCATCCAGTCCATCGTCGCGGCGCCATCATGCACTTCGCCGATCTTGTGGGACTTGCCGGAGTAAAACAGGACGCGTTCCGTCGTCGTCGTCTTTCCGGCGTCGATGTGCGCCATAATGCCGAAATTACGGTAGTCCTCGATGGGATATTGCCGGGGCATGGTCGTCCTTTACCAGCGGTAGTGCGAGAAGGCGCGATTGGCTTCCGCCATGCGATGGGTGTCTTCGCGCTTCTTCACGGCCGTGCCGCGGTTGTTGGCGGCGTCGAGCAACTCGCCCGCCAGCCGTTCAGTCATGGTGTTTTCGTTGCGTCCGCGCGCAGCCGACACCACCCAGCGGATCGCGAGCGCGCGGCGGCGCTCGGGGCGCACTTCCATCGGCACTTGGTAGGTGGCCCCACCGACCCGGCGAGACCGCACCTCAATGGCCGGCGCCACGTTCTCCAAGGCCTCATGGAATACGCTCAGCGGCTCCCGCTTGGCGCGCCGCTCCATCAGCTCCAGGGCGCCGTAGACAATGGTCTCGGCGACGGACTTCTTGCCCTCATACATGACGATATTCATGAAGCGCGTGAGCGTCTCATCCCCAAAACGGGGATCCGGCAGAACGGGACGCTTTTCGGCGCGGCGACGACGCGACATGCCGGCTCTCCTTATTTCGGACGCTTGGCGCCGTAGTGCGAACGGCGCTGCTTGCGGTTCTTGACGCCCTGGGTGTCGAGGACGCCGCGCAGAATGTGATAGCGCACCCCCGGCAGGTCCTTCACCCGGCCGCCGCGGATGAGCACCACCGAGTGCTCTTGCAGATTGTGGCCTTCGCCCGGGATGTAGCAAACGGCCTCATAACCTGAGGTCAAACGCACCTTGGCCACTTTGCGCAGCGCCGAATTCGGTTTCTTCGGAGTCGTCGTGTAGACACGCGTGCACACGCCGCGCCGCTGCGGACAGCCCTTGAGGGCTGGAACCTTGTTGCGCGTCGCCAGCGGCTTGCGCGGCTTGCGGATCAGCTGATTGATGGTCGGCATTCGCCTTCGCCTTACCCGTCCTGTGCCCCGTCGCCAGCCGCCCATCGGCCGACACACCAGCCGCCGATCCCCAGGCTCGACAGCATGCGCTTCGCCCGACAACCGACGCCTGTTCGAGCAGACCGACCACCATTCTCGCGCCAGACCTTGGGCCTGCGCCAAACGACAAGCGCCGAACCGCCTTGCGGAAAGCCCCCGCATCGGCGAACCGGCGACAAGGTTGAGGTTGTCGAGCCTGCTTGAGGGGTCCGCGTCTGGCGATCACACGCGAGGTGATCCCGCCACAGCCGGCCCCATAGAGCGCGCCGGAATACTCTTGGTGGGGGACAAGGTCAAGCGGCGTAAATGATCCGTCGCAGCTGACCGGCGGGAGGCCGACATCCCCACCTCGGGCCGCAGCGACTTCGCGCCTGACTTCCTTTCAGCCGGCGGGGCGACAAGCCCAACGCCCGCCGACGAAGCGGCAAAGCTCAGACCCAAAGACTGCGTATCAGCCAACGACCGGCTATCGGCGCTTGACGACACTGCGGCGACCCAATTCTCCTGCTGCAGTGAGACCTGCGCCCTTACGGCCAGGACCCGCGGCCCCGAGGCTCCGGCCCAAAGACTGCGGCTCGACGCATCGAAAACGCCGTGTCGGGCTCTCCGTGGCGGGCCCACCACATCAGACTAAGCGTATCAGGTCGCGCGTATCGGGTCGATCATATCGGGCGCTCCGGACGGAGTGGCAGATGAACGCCCCTGCCCTTCAGGCCTAACGCTGCGGCGCGCTGGGGCTGCCTGCGATCAGGCCATCACGGCGGCCGCACGAACCCACCAGCCGGGTTCCTGCGTCAGGATGTCGTCGGCGGCCGCCTGCGCATCACCTAGGGTGCGGCACAGCCCGAATACCGTGGCCCCCGAGCCGGACAGACGTGCGAGCTCGACCCAGGGCGCGCCGGCCACGAGACTGAGCGCATGTCGGATCACCGGCTGAACGGCGATGGCGGCGGGCTCCAGGTCGTTGGGGCGGCGGGAAAGTTCGCCGACCAAGGCATCGAAATCCGCGGGCGCAGCAAGATCCCGTTCTGCAAACCCCCCGCCAAGTCCGAGCGCGTCGAACGACCGATAGACACTGCCGGTCGGACAGGCGACCCCGGGATTGACCAGCACCAGCGCCATTGGCGGCAAGGGCGGACTTGGCAGAAGGCGTTCACCCTCCCCGCGCATGATAACAGGTCGTGACAGCAGGCATGCCGGCACATCGGCGCCGACGCGTGTCGCCGCAGCAAGCGCCGCCTCCCACGCAGCGGAAGGTTGCTCCAACAGGCGATGCAGCAACCGAAGCATCGCGGCGGCGTCGGCAGACCCCCCGCCGAGGCCGGCCGCGAGCGGGATTTCCTTGACCAGCTGCACACCGGTCTCCAGGCCTGACAGCCCCGCTTCGTCGAGATAGGCCCACAACGCGGCTTCCACGGACGCCTCGCCGCCATTTGACAAAAACTCGGTCAATGAGCCGGCGAACTGGCCTGTCGCCCAGACTGCGCAGCTCACACCGTGCGGATTGGCCGCCAGATGCTCCAGGATCACCCGCTCTCCGACGTCGACAAAAACAACAAGACTGTCCAGCGGGTGGCGACCATTCGCCTGCTGCGGCCCCACGCTGAGGCTGAGGTTCACCTTGGCGGCGGCGATTTCTTCGGCCAGTCGCCTGATCATTTAGGGCTGCGCTCCGGCCGGCGCCGGGATAGCGGCGGCGGGCGCGGCGGGCGCGGCGAGCCCATCGCGAACTTTGACTTCGATCCGCGCGCGCTCCGTGTCCGAGGGCTTCAAAGTCAGAGCGCGCGTCCATTGGAAGCGCGCTTCGATACGGCGTCCGACCATCCAATACGCGTCGCCCAGATGATCATTCAACGTGGGATCCCCAGGGGACAGCTCCACCGCCCGTTCAAGATAGCGCACGGCAGTGTCAAAGGCGCCAAGCTTGAAGTGAGCCCAACCAAGGCTGTCGACGATGAAACCTGAATTCGGGCGCAAGGTCACGGCGCGCTCAATCATGGCGAGCGCCTCATTCAGGTTCTCGTGCCGATCGACCCAGGAATACCCCAAATAGTTCAGCACCTCCGGCTCGTCGGGCGAGAGCGCCAGCGCCTTTTTCAGATCGCCTTCGGCCTCCGGCCAACGACCAAGGCGTTCGCGCGCCGCTCCGCGGGAAAAAAAGAGGCGCCAGGATGCCGCCGCGCCCTCGTCCTCGATCGCCGCATCGTAAAGCTGCTCGCTGGCCGCCCAGTCCTCGCGGGCGCGCAGGAAATCAGCAAACGCCACCCGCGTGATGAGACTTGGCGCCAGCGCCAGAGTTTCCTCAGCCAGAGCCCGCGCGGCGTCGAAGCGCTCCTGCCGGGTCAGCTCCCACATGATTTCGATCCGGGCGGCGGCAAAATATGGCGACGACCGCGGGACAAGCATGAACATGGCGATCGCATCGCCCCCGCGTCCGATGTCTTCGAGTTCCGCAGCCAACATGGCGCGGGCGGCGTCCAGTTGCGGATTGAGCCGGAGCGCCAATTGGAGATAAGCGCGTGCGATGCCGTCATCGACCTCGCTTGCGGCCAGCGCCGCAGCGGGCGCGAAGACAGCCATCGCCGCCCCCTCGCTCGGCTTTGTCACAAAGCGGCCGGGGGGGCGGCCGGCTTGCACCCGCGCGATAGACTGAAGGATGACCGGGTTATCGCCGACCTCCTCAATGTAACGGGCGTAGAGTTCCAGGGCCTGCAGACTTTTTCCGTTCCGCTCGAGGATCCTGCCGTAGGCGTCGAGGCCTTGGGCGAGCCGCACCCCGCCATCCCAGGCTTCCTCATAGGCCGCGATCGCGTCGGCGTCGCGTCTGGCATAGTCCAGGATCAACGCGCGCTGGAACGCCGTCAGAAACTCGAGCCCGCCGCCTTGGGGGCTGGCCCTCAGGACACTCAATGCCTGATCGGTCTTTCCCTCCGCCGCGAACGACCACGCCACGAGCGCGTCCGCCATGATCATGTTGAATGGCCCGAGATCGCGGCCCTCAAGGGCTGCCCGCGCCGCGCGCGCCCGGCCCCGCGCGAGCGCGTCCCCCGCGATCGCCAGCGCACCGATCGTTGCGGCGAGGCTCGGCCGATCTGCGCGTGTGGGGGACGCCTGCGGCACGCTGTCGAGCCCGCGCGCCAGGGCAGCGGCCCCCGAGACATCGCCGGCCACCATCGACCTGATGACGGCGCGCTCCATCAAGTCCCGATCCGCTGGCGCCCGCTTGAGCGCCTTGCCGAGATAGTAGGCCGACGACGACGCGTCATTGATGCGATCGGCGTAGCCGGCGCGCAGATAGTCGGCATAAAGCCCGCTCGTTTCTTCGACCGGGTCAGTTTCCAAAATGGGTGGGCTGCTCGCGCAACCGGCAAGACCAAGGGCGAGACCGCAGGCGGCGACGAGGCGGATCAGATGCATACGTGATCTTGGCCCGCCGTTCGCGCGCACACAATGGGCAGTGGTTTGGCGGGCAGTGGTTTGGCGGGCAGTGGTTTGGCGGGCAGCGGCGTCAGGGCATGAGTTGGGGCGAGCGGTTTCCATTTCGGCGAGGCGGCTGCGGCGCTGCAGGGATGCGACGCCACAGCCACGGCCCCGCTCTTGCGTTGCGAACAGTTCGGCGTCTCACTCCGGAACGAGGCGAACATGTCTGACCAGCAGTCACGGCTTCCCACCGCTCGGCTTTACCGCACGCTCCTTGGCGTCGCAGCGGGCCTTGCTGGTCTGATGGCGGCGCTTGGCGTGACGGATGCGCTCGGCGTCGGAGGCGCAGCTCAGACATGTCTGGGCGCCGCTGCAGCAGGGTTCATGATCGGCCGTGTCCTGCGCGTTCCCCGCAAACAGCCGCAAATCTCGCCGCTGCGCGCGCTCTATCTGGCGCATCGCGCCCAACGGACCCTGGAGTGACCGGCGACCGCCGCTGGCGAGCCGCAAGGGATGGCCAGGGGGCGCTTCACCAGGAGTGGCCTGCGGCTCTTCAGGCGGATAGCAAAGGACGGATCGGAAACGGTCGGATGGGAAACGGGGGACTGGCGGGCGTCTGACAGCGGCGCGGCGCCCATTTCACCTTTGCTTCCCGGCTGCAGCCCCGTCTGCCATGCGCGCCATGCGGCGCGCCGCGCGTGCAGCGCGCCAAGTGCGATACGCTGCGTCGTCATCAAGATCGACCAGCCTGCGCAAAAAGGCGGTTTTTACCGGCAACCGCGCACCCACATCAGCAAGAGCGTGGGCGCTTGACCAGCGCACACCGCTCAGGTCGACGCGGCGGGCAATGCGCCGGCGCAGCCCGATCAGCCAAAATCCGCCGTCGACCGCCGGCCCAAACACCGCGTCGGCTCGCCGCAGCGCCTCGAAGGCGTGCCAGATGTCACGCGCACAGACATCAGGCGCATCAGCGCCGATGATGACAATCGGGCCTGTGGCGGCGCGCAATACCCGCTCGAGCCGGGCGCCAAGGTCCCCGCCGCCCTGTGGTCGGCGCACAAGGCGCGACGGCCAAAGTCCAGGCAAGGGCCTTTTTAGGACGATGTCCGGGGAGACGGCCAGCGCCAGGCGCCACCGCTGGCCGTCGAGCCGACGCAGGAGCTGCGCGGTCATCGTGCGGTTGATCCGCCATGCCGCGCTTTTGCCGATGGCGCGCGCCAGCCGCGTCTTGGCCACGCCCATGGCCGGCCATTTCGTGAAGACAACAAGCGACTTTTCACCCATAGCGACGGGCGAGTTCTTCCGGACTGACGCCCGCATAATACATCGCCAGCAGCTTGGCGTTGCCAGCGACGCGCCGCCAGTAGCCCTGGCGGCGGTAGCGCGCCGCACTTGTCGTCGCGGCAAGCTGCAGTGCGGCGAGCCGATTGCGCCCAAGGCGGCGAACGAGGTCTACATCCTCCATGAGCGGCAGTGCGCGATAGCCGCCGACCGCGTCGTAGAGCCGGCGATGGATCAACAGACCCTGGTCTCCATACGGCAAAGCCAGGGCGCGGGCACGGATGTTGGCCCCGAATGCGATGACCGACGCACTGGCGCCTGGGTCATCAAAGGCCAGACGAAAATACCAGGCGCGCTCGACTGGCCTGCCGCCCGCGGCAGCGAGGATCCCGAGAAATTGAGGATCCCGCCATGTGCCCGGATCAGGCCGGGTGTCTGCGTGCAGAAACAAGAGCCAATCGCTGCGCGCCGCGCCCGCGCCGAGCCGCAATTGTCCTCCACGCCCCGGCGGGCTGGTGATCACCTGCGCGCCGGCCTGAGCGGCCAGCACTGCGCTGTCGTCGCGCGATGCGCCATCGACAACGACAATCTCCTCGATCACACCGCTGGCCCGCCCCGGCGTCAACGCCGCGATAGTTTGCGCGAGGTCAGACGCCGCGTTCAGCGTCGGGATCACGACGCTCAACATGCAAGATCCGTCCGGCGCATCCTCACACCCGCGCCAATCTCGGGTCCAAGTTCTTCACGATACGTTTCTCCCTGCTGCCTGTCGCAATTCGGAAGCCTTCCACGCCAAGACGTGGCTGCCGGTCGTGGAGGCCGCCGGGCATCTCGGGTTCAACGGCCCGCCTGACCTCACCACCCGCCAATACGGCGTGACGTTCAAGAAGCCCGGCAACGCCCTCCTAACGGCTGCCCGCAAAACAATGCTGCTGACCATGCCCGCGATCAGCGGATATGTCATCGTTGCGCGGTGACGACGCGCCAGCACCCCGCGCAACGTGGTGCGGATGGCCAGCCGTCCCCAGGGACTGCCGGCGCCGACGCCATCCACCTCCGGTGACGCTGACATCAGCATGGCCGCGCCAGACGGCGCCCAATGGGCGATGTTCTCCGGCAGCCGGAAAACCACGGCTGCTGCGGGCGGCGGTGTTCTGTCCGGCGCAGATTTTGCCATCGCAGCTCACAGGATGAGTCGCGAGACGTTCCCAACACCGGGACAGGCGTTAACCTCAATGGCGCTGGCATGGCGGGCTCGCGGCGGTATTAAGTTCTTGCTTTGTTCCGATCCGGGCGTAAAGTGCGTTTATGTCGCGCTCCGGTGAAGGCTCTGCGCCCGCTCAAGCCCCACTGCCCCCCGCGCAAGCCCGCCGGGGCGCGACGCAGGCCGGCCCAAAGCCCTCAGGCGCAAAGCCCTCAGGCCCATCGCCCTCAGGGGCTGCGCATTCAGGCTTGGGCGGCGCAGGGGCTGCGGCGATCCGCAACGAAGGCAATGGCGCCGAGGCGGCCAACACGAGAGACGGGTTGCGAGACCCGCAGTCTGGAAACATCTCACCACGCCGCCTGCAGACCGAAACTTCGGAAGCAGGCCCACTCGGGTCGCCCCCCCTGAAATCAGGCCGCCGCACATCCGGGGCGGTCACGTCCGGGGGCCGGAATGCTGCACTTGATGCGCCTGAAGGCCGGACATCAGGCGCACCGGGGATATCGGGCGCGGCAGCACAGCCACGTGGCCAGGGCGCTCGCGCTGGCCCGTTGGGTCGCCGGGCGCGTTCCCCGATCGACGGTGCGCCAGGCGAGAGTTTCCCGGGCGTTGAAGCGCGCAAAGGCCGCGGCGCAGCGTCAAACCGATCCGGCCGCTATGAGCGCTTCGCCTATGACGCCTGTGACGACGGATGGGAGATCCCAGAAGAGACGGCGCGCCTGGAGACCGTGCTCACGCGTGAGCGGGCGAAAACAATCATCAACACGATCGAGAGCCCGGATCTCGGCTTTGAGCGCACGATCAATCCCTATCGCGGGTGCGAGCATGGCTGCATCTATTGCTACGCCCGTCCTGCGCATGCCTATGCCGGACTGTCGCCCGGTCTGGATTTCGAAAGCAGGCTCTTCTTCAAACCAGATGCGGCGCGGCTGTTTGCAAAGGCGCTGGGCAAGGATGGCTATCAGCCGAAACTCGTCGTGATCGGCGCGAATACAGACGCCTATCAGCCGTCGGAGCGAAAATTGCGCATAACCCGGGCGCTGCTGGAGACAGCGTGGCGATTTCGCCACCCCATCGCCATCGTCACCAAGTCTGCGCTCGTGCTGCGCGATCTCGATCTCCTCGCCCAGATGGCGAAGCTCAACCTGGCCAAGGTCGCCGTTTCAGTCACAACACTTGAGAACCGTCTTGCCCGGATCATGGAGCCCCGCGCTGCAACGCCGCGGCGAAGGGTCGAAACCATCAAAGCCCTCGCCGACGCCGGCGTTCCCGTCACCGTGATGGTCGCGCCAGTCATTCCGGCCCTGAACGACCATGAAATCGAGGCAATCCTGGAAGCGTGCGCCGCAGCGGGCGCCTCACGCGCAGGCTATGTGGCGCTGCGGCTGCCGCTTGAAATCAAGGATCTGTTTCGGGAATGGCTGGAGGCCCATGCGCCTGATCGCGCACGGCGCGTGCTTAAGCTTGTGCGCGAGATGCAAGGCGGAAGGGATTACGACCCGGAATGGTCGACGCGACTGACTGGCCAAGGGGGCTATGCACGCCTGATCCGATTCAGGTTTAATCAGGCGAGCGAACGCCTGGGGCTCGCGGGCCCCCCGCATCCCAGCGACACCCGGCACTTCCGTGCGCCCTGCGCGAAAGATCGCCAACTTGATCTTTTTTCATTCTAGACAGGTTTGCTGCCTGCCGCGCTCAGTCGCCTAGAGGTCCAAGCTGCGCGTCAGCGGCGGCATGAGGATTGTCGAGGCCATCTTCAGGCATCCATGCAAGCGCCACCCCGATCACGGCGCAGACGGCCAGATTGATGGCCAGGGTCGTCGCAAAGCCATCGCTCGCCGCCTGCTGCGCCGCATCGGACAAGGACTGGGTGTCAGAACGTGAGAAGCTGAGATCCAGAAGACCGCCCATGCGCGGCGTGACGTCCGCGGCGCGCGCCAGCCACCAGGAGACGACCACGCCGGCGATCGACGTTGGCGCGGTCCACCAGCCGCTCATTCCGGCGTCGTGGAAGCGCATGGAGATCAGACACAGACCTGACCAGGCCCCGAGGAGCGACACCACAGCCAGCGGAACAGCTACCCAGAACGGCGCCATCATCAGCGCCGCACCGCACAGCGCCTGAACCCCGAAGATGAATAGCCACCAATGAAGGAACGCCTCAGGGCCGATCCGCCCATCCGGGCTCCACCAGCGGCGCAGTCCGTGGATCAGGTCACCGACCATGGACGCCCCAGTCATACAGCAGGCGGCGGCCCGTATTGATTGTCTCCGGGCGAAGCCTTGAGGCTTGCCATGGCGAAGCCGACGATGCCGCAGATCACGATGCTCAGCAGCGTGCTGGGGAGAAAGGTTTGCTGCGCCGCAGTGCGGGTATAGGCGGCCACTTCCGAAAGGTCAGTCGTCGTCGGCGGTGTGGGCGGGGTCATTATCAAGGGAGATACGATCATCGACAGGACGCCGGTGCCGACAATTACGGCAGCCGCAAGCCAACCGCTGAGGCCAGCGTCATGGAACCGCTTGGCCAGCACACACGCCATTGGCCACAGCAAAATGATCGATGCGAAGCTGACGAACATCATGATGCCGAGAGGCGCGACGAACACGGTGAGGCTCATCGCAATCTGGAGTCCCAGCACGATCAGAAGGCCTGTCCACAGGCCCTTCGGGCCAAGCCGCCCTTTGGCGGAAAACAAAAGGCCCATGACGTCCATGTTCATCTCCTCTGTCTGCGCCCCTCGCGCGGCACGCCGATGGCGAGCAAACCTCTTATCAGGGGAGCCTGCGTACGGCGCGCGCAGCGCCGACCCCCGCATTCAGTTGATTCTTTCTGACAGCATACAGGGCTTTACCGCAGCGCCAAACCAGAACGGCGCGGCCAGAAAAGCATGGCCAGAACGGCATGGCCAGAAAGGCGCGGCTGCAACGCAACGGCGCAGGGACGGGCGCACGTCATGAAATCGGAACATCCGGTGCGGACTGAGAGAGGAAATCTGGCAGACCCTTCGCTCGCCCATCCTGCGCCGCCCCCGCAGCAGCTTACCCCGCTGGAAAGCCGCGATCGCGCATGAGCGCCTCCACCTGCACGTCGCGGCCGCGGAAATTGCGGAACGCCTCTTCCGGAGGGACCGTATTGCCGACGCTCATGACAGTATCGTGGAAACGCCTGGCGATCACGGGATCGTAGGCTCCGCCCGCTTCCGTGAATGCTTCGAAGGCGTCTGCCGTCAGCGTATCAGCCCAGATATAGCCGTAGTAGCCTGCCGAGTAGCCGTCGCCCGCAAAGATATGCCCGAAATGGGTGGGCCGGTGTCGCAGCACGATTTCGGGGGGCATGCCGATCTCCGCCATGGCGGCCGTCTCGAACGCCACGGGATCAGCCGGCGGCGTTTCCAGCGAATGGATCTTCATGTCATAGATCGCGCTGGCCAGATACTCGACCGTGGCGAACCCCTGATTGAACGTGCGGGCGCGTTCAAGTTTGTCGATGAGCGCCTGGGGCATTGGCTGGCCGGTCCTGTAGTGTATCGCGAAACGATTGAGCACCTCAGGCGTCGACAGCCAATGCTCGTTTATCTGGCTTGGGAATTCAACGAAGTCGCGCGCGGTGTTGGTGCCGGCGAGCGTCGGATAGCGCACCGCCGAATTGAGCCCATGCAGCGCATGGCCAAACTCATGAAACATGGTCGAGGCGTCGTCCCAGGAAATGAGCACGGGATCGCGCCCGGACGCCTTCACGAAATTGCAGTTGTTGGAGACGATGGGCGTCACGTGGTCCTTGAACATCTCCTGGGTGCGGTATTCGCTCATCCACGCGCCAGACTGCTTGCCGCTGCGGGCATACGGATCATAATACCACAAGCCAACGCGCTCGCCCCGGCGCGTGACTTCAAAGACACGCACATCCGGATGATAGATCGGGGCCTGGCTGACCTCCGTGAAGTGCAGGCCATAGAGCTGACCGGCGGCCCAGAACATGCCTTCGCGGATTTTCTCCATCTGCAGATAGGGTTTCAATTCGGTGTCGTCGAAATCGTATTTCGCCTTGCGGACCTTCTCCGCATAATATCGATAATCCCAGGCGGCGATCCGGACACCGTCGGCGTCCGCGATCTTCTGCATGTCGCTCACCTCCTCGCGCACGCGCGCCACAGCCGGGCGCCAGACCCGCATCATCAGATCCATGGCGCGTTCCGGCGTCTTGGCCATATTGGCGTCAAGGATCCAATGCGCATGCGTGGGGAACCCCAGGAGCTTGGCCCGTTCGATGCGCAGGTTGAGAATTTCCACGATAACCGGACGGTTGTCGCGGTCGCCAGCGGTTGCACCGCGCGACGTCCACATACGAAACGCTGCCTCGCGCAGATCCCGCCGCGTTGAATAGACAAGGAAGGGTTCAATCGCCGACCGTGTGTTCGCGAACGCCCATCTGCCAGTCTGCCCGCGATCCTGTGCGCTCGCGGCGGCAGCGGCTTTCACGCTCTCCGGCAGGCCTGCAAGGTCTGCCTCCGCCTCCAGCACAAGGGCCTGGGATTCCTCGTCGGCCAGTTGGTTCTGGCTGAATTTCGTATAGGCTGAGGCCAATGCTTGGTTGATGTCTGCAAGGCGCGTCTTGTGCTCCGCTCTCAGAGCGGCGCCTTGGCGGGCGAAGCGATTATAGGTCACCCACGTCAGGCGCTTTTGCTCAGGGGTGAGGTCGGATGACTGATGGGCGTCATAGACCGCCTTCACCCGCTCAAACAGCGGCCCGTTCTGGGTGATTTCATCGCTGAACGCAGCGAACTTCGGGCTCATCTCGGCCTCGACCGCCTTCATCGCTGAGCCATTCATGGTCGACGTGTAGGTTTGGAAAATGCTCGAGATGCGCCCGAGGGCCCGTCCGGAATCCTCCATTTTTGCAATCGTGTTGTCGAATGTCGGTGGGCGGGCATCGGCGACGATGGCGGCGAGTTCCGCGCGGTGCAGGTCCATCGCGCGAAGGATCGCGGGTTCGATGTCCGCGACATTGACCTTGTCAAAGGGCGGAGTTCCGCCAAGCGGTCCGCGCCAGGGCGCGAGCAGGGTGTCGACGGAGGGCCGGGCGGGCGAGGCGCTGGCGACGCCTGTCATCGCGGCAAAAGCGCCAACGGCCCCGCTGGTCAATAGAAACTCGCGTCGATGCATGAACGGATCTCCGGCAAGCGAACTCTTGAACGCATGCGCGCTACAAGGACACAGCCGAAGCCCGGCATCAAGGCGGCATGCGACCAGAACCCGCCGCTTTAACCCTTGGGCATGACGAGACGTGCAAAGCCAAAAACGCAGCCAACAAAGACGCCGCCAACAAATATGCAGCCAACAGATATGCAGCCCGATCATGCGCTGCGACAGCCTGACACAGGCCGCGCCAACCACACGCCACAGGCCGAGCGTGTGAGCCGGCCCGCCTGGAGGCCTGTGCGCCGCGCACTCTGCCGGCTCAGCCCAGCGGCGGCGCGCCGAACCGGTTCGCCGCGCGATCGCCGGACATCACGCCGAGTGAGACGACGAACCACACAGCGCCAGCAAACCACCAGAGCATGACGAAAGCCGCGCCAAGTCCAAGCCCGGCCGCCAATCCGAACATCCCGGCCGCCAGGGCCCCAAGGCCGGCCAGCGGGGCGACCAGGATCAGCCAATGCACACTGTGCGGCAGCAGCCATGCAACCGCGGCCCAGGCCGATCTGCCGCGGTCATGGCAGCGCTTGGCCACCAGCGCCCAGAACATCCACAGCGCCACAAGCCCGACGGCGAACTTGACGAAACCAGAGAGGGCTTGATCGACGCTGCCGACAATGGCGACGATCACAAGGCCCAGCCAGAACGCGCGCCGCCCGATGCGCCCGCCGAAGCCGAGCAGCCATTTGGCTGGATCACTCACGCGAGTTCGACCAACACATCGTCGGCGGCGACCGGGTCGCCGACTTTGACGTTGACGGATTTGACCACGCCGTCGCGCTCCGCGCGGATGATGTTTTGCATCTTCATCGCCTCGATGATGCAAACCGCCTCGCCGGACTTCACTTCCTGATTGGCGACCACATCGATCGAGACAACGAGACCGGGCATAGGCGACGCAACAAAGCGCGAGGTGTCGGCGGGCGGCTTCTCCGGCAGGCGGGCAAGAAGGTCGGCCACACGGGGAGGAACCGGCAGCACATGGGCGTGCACACCGCGCACGCGCACCTCGAACCCTGGAGACTTACGCTTAATCTTGACTGCGAAGGGCCTGCCGGCGAGGAGCCCCTTCATCAAACGATCGCCGGGCTGCCAGGCTGTCTCAAGCTTTTGCGCCTTCGCTTTGCCCACCTTCACCTCCGCGCCGGCGCCAGACAGCACGACGCGCACCTCGTGACGTTCGCCATGCAGGCTCACAACCCAGTCTTCGCGTCCGCCCTGCATGCCGTTGAGCTGTCCGCTGACGCGTTTTGCGCGGGCGTCGATAAGCGCCTGCGCATAAGCTGCGGCGATCGCGAGCTGCATCGCCTGGCCCGGCGTCGGTGCGACGCCGAGAAAGCCCTGCGGGAACTGCTCCTTGATGTAGGCAGTCGTGATGTCGCCCGACCGAAAGCGCCCCTCCTCCATCACGGCGGCAAGGAAGGCGATGTTGTCCTGGATCCCGTCGATCGCAAAGTGATCGAGCGCCTGGGCTTGCGCGTCAATCGCCTCAAGCCGCGTGGGAGCGTGGGTGATCAGCTTTGAGATCATCGGATCATAAAACATCGAGATCTCGTCGCCTTCACGCACGCCTGCGTCATTTCGCACCGAAACACCACCGGAGCTGCCTTCAGTGGGCGGAACATAGCGCTTCAGCCGTCCGATCGATGGCAGAAAGTTGCGATAAGGATCCTCGGCATAGATGCGGCTTTCGATCGCCCAACCATCGATTTTTACGTCCGACTGGCTCAGCGGCAGTTTCTCACCCGCAGCGACCCGGATCATCAGTTCGACGAGGTCCAGACCGGTGATCATCTCCGTCACTGGATGTTCCACCTGGAGACGCGTGTTCATTTCCAGAAAGTAGAAGCTGCGGTCGACGCCAGAGGCGACAAACTCCACCGTACCCGCGCTGTCATAGCCGACTGCCTTGGCGAGAGCGACGGCCTGAGCTCCCATGGCCGCCCGGGTGGCGGGATCGAGCAGAGGCGAAGGCGCCTCTTCAATCACCTTCTGATTGCGACGCTGGATCGAGCATTCGCGTTCATTGAGGTGGATGACCTCGCCATGCTTGTCGCCCATCACCTGGATTTCGATGTGGCGCGGATTGAGCACGAACTTTTCTATGAAGATGCGATCGTCGCCGAAGGCGTTCTTGGCCTCGGCGCGCACAGCTGGAAACCCCTCGAGAACTTCCTTGCGGTCATAGGCGACGCGGATGCCCTTGCCCCCGCCTCCGGCCGACGCCTTGATCATCACCGGATACCCGATGTCCTCGGCGATCTCCACGGCATGGTCGACGTCGCGGATCTCGCCAATATAGCCCGGAACGGTCGACACCTTGGCGGCGGCGGCGGTCTTTTTTGATTCGATCTTATCACCCATCGCGAAGATGGCCTTCGGATTGGGGCCAATGAAGGCAATCTTTTCCGCCAAAAGGCGCTCTGCAAACTCGGTTTTTTCTGAAAGAAAGCCAAACCCAGGATGAATTGCCTGGGCGCCCGTGGTGCGCGCAGCGGCAACAATCTTATCGATCACAAGATAGGATTGGGCGGCAGGCGCAGGTCCGATGAAAACGGCGTCATCAGCCATCTCGACCGCAAGCGAGTCGCGGTCAGCCTCGGAAAAGACGATGGCGGTCTTAATGCCGAGACGCCGGCACGTCTTGATGATGCGAACGCCGATTTCGCCGCGGTTGGCGATCAGAATCTTGTCGAACATGACCCCTGGAATCCATTCTAGCGCCCGCAGGCGGGCGACGCGCGTGCTGCAGACCTCTGCCGCCCAGGCGCGCGGGACGCTAATGAGGCGCTGCGTTCTTGGCAACTCGCCGGGGCGCCGCGGGCAAGGAAAGGTCGCTTCATGCGGGTGATGCACCCCCAGCCGCAGGCAGGGGCAAGGATGAACCGGCGACTTGGCGCGTCGCGCGGCGTCACGCTATCGCAGACCTCGGCGCCGTTCCACGCAGACGGGCGGGTACGCCGGTTTGCCGGCGTCGCGGGCGCAGTTGTTGCGTGCGCGGCGTTCCTGACCGGCTGCAAAGGCCCATCGGATGCGGCTGCGCGCGGGGGCGACACGCCTGCCGCCGCCGTCGCCACGGAGGCGGCCTCAAGACCATATTTTCCGGTGCGCCGCTGCATGCAATTCGCCAATGCCCTTGACGCCCCCCGCGAGGGCGACTGGGGATATCGCATCCGCGACGCCGACATCCGCACCGTCGCACGCGCTGGCTTCGACGCCATTCGCGTGCCGATCCAATGGTCGGCCTATGCGTCTGAGACTCCGCCTTACCGGCTGGACCCCGCGATCTTCGCGCGGGCCGACCATGTGTTCCGCCTGGCGCTCGATCAAAACCTTGCCGTCATCTTCACGCTGCACAACTATGACGAAATGACTGCCGATCCGGCCGGACACCGTGCCCGGCTGATCGCGATCTGGGACCAGATCGCGCGCCATTACGCAGACTGGCCGGCTGATCTGATTTTTGAGCCCTTCAATGAACCGAACGGCCAGCTGAGCGGTGCGGCGTGGGAGGGCGTGGCCGATGACCTGACAGCCGTGATCCGCGTCTCCAATCCCACCCGCACGCTGATCTTCGGCCCGCCCGAATGGAACTGGTTCGACCGTCTGGAGGGGTGGACGCCGCCTCGCGATCCCTATGTTGTGGCGACGCATCATTACTACGCCCCCTGGGAGTTCACGGTTCAGGGGGCTGAGTTTCTGGACAACCCTCCGCCGCGCGGCAGGCGCTGGGGAACGGCGCAGGACCGCGCGCAGGTGCGCGCGGACATCAGGCAGGCGGCCGACTGGGCGCGCGAGCGCCAAATTCCCATGTTGCTTGGCGAGTTCGGCGTGCACATCGCAGCGCCCGCAAGCGATCGCGCCGCCTGGCTGCGCGTGGTGCGCGAGGCGGCGGAGACCACCGGCCAGGCATGGTGTCATCACGACTTCGCCACCAATTTCGCAGCCTATGAGCCGCAGCGTGAGGCCTGGCGCGCCGATGTCTTCGACGCTCTCATGGGCGTCCCGCCGCCATGAGGCGCCAACAACCCGCCAGCAGAGGATCGGCGGCCCGACGCGCCGCCTAGCCGAGGCCGGCGATCGCTGGCGCGCCGAACAGGCTGGCGTGAAACCACACAAGCGCGCAGACGATCACAAGCGCCAGGACACCCTGCATCGCCGTCTCACGGAACACGAACCTGTTTCGCCCCTGAACAATCGCGGCGAACGGAATGATCGACGTCGCCGCTGCGAACTTCGCCCAGCCTTCTGGATCGCGCAGGCGACGCTTGCGGTCGATCGAGCGCATGCCGGAGAGGGCGACATAGAAGACGCCAAAGAACAGCACGATCGCCGCCCTGTCGCCATTGACGATGAGATGGCCAGCGCCCCACAGGCTCGCGCCGACCAGGAACGGATGGCGGGTGATCCGGGTCATGCCCTTGGCCGGTTCGTTTTTGGCGAGCATGCCTTCAAACCCGACCGCCGTCGGACTGGGGGTCAACAGGCCGGCGAAGCCGATGACGAGACCGACGCTGATGAGCCCGATGGCGACCGGCCGGGCGGCGTCCGGCGTCGTCCACAGCACCGCGTTTGTCGGATCACCGCGGGCTGCGCCATAGGCAATGACGACCCAGGCGAACGCTGCGACGGAGGCGAGCGAAAAAACCCCGCGGTAGGCGGGTTCGCCGATTGCCCTGACCAGCACGCTGCGCACCGGCGATCCCGCGATGGCCGAGTGCAAGAGAATGAAGGTCGCCATGGCGATAGCGAAAATCACAAGCGGCGTCATGGCGCTTCTCCCTTCGGGCCGTGTTCCAGGCCGGCCTCGCAGCGGCGAGAATGCCATGTCTGAACCGCCCGACAAGGCCTGGATGACGCGGCTGCAGGCAACGGGCAGGAGACGCCGCAGGCCAACCTCGCCCCAGAGCGAGAAACTGTCGTCGCGGCGAAGCTTCGGTCAGCCAACAAAAGCCGGCATGTCGCGTGAAAAAGCAGCGCCAAGTCTCTTGACCCGCACCGCTGGCAGACGCCTCTCGCCCACATCCGGCAGGTCGCGGGCGACCGAACGCTCAGGCTTGGCGGGCCACCTTTGGGCGAACGCGCCACGACACCGGCCGGTGACGGACAGCACCCATGGGTGCACCGATGGGGTGATCTGGCGTGATGGCGCGGACCAGAACGTCGGCCGACGACAGCTTCGTTTGACGCAAGGAGACAGCCAGCTGGCCCGTCGCGCCAACACGGGAGGGCTTTGTCTTCCCGCTTGCCGCAACACGCAGACACAGCTGCCGGGCGACGTTTCTGCTTGCGCCGCGCCCGGAATTGCGGCACATCCGCCCCCTCGCGTCATGCTGGTCAGGCGGCGGGTCGGGTGTATAGCTCAGTTGGTAGAGCAGCTGACTCTTAATCAGCGGGTCCCAGGTTCGAATCCTGGTACACCCACCAGAAAACAAACAGATTTTTCTCTGCGAAAAAATCGCTGAAAATCTCGGGGCATCGCTCGGTCACCACCGAAGGAGCGAGCCGAGGTGAGCTGATCTGTCGCGTGCAAAGCCGTGCGCAGTCGATGCCTACGCTGCCTCTCGCGCGGCGTTCGAGAATTACGGCGCGCAATGGAGCGGTGTTCGCGAAGAGCTGCGGCATTCATGCGTCCCTGTTGTCGACCGGGTCGCTCGTCCAATCCTCTTTGCGGTAGCGCATGCGGATCACCTCCACGCCGTCGCTCGACACGACGTAGACGACGATGTGGAACTACGGGATGGATCCTGACCGGCGGCGTGTATTCGACCCGCTCGCGTGCGAACTCGGGCGCGCCGGCGATCCGCTCGAGGGCGGCAAGCAGTTTGCGGAGGCTGCAACGCTGTCGGGCGGCCTAAATCGACCAGAAGCTCGATGTGAAGCCATGCCGGGCAAAGAGCTGTTGTCGGGCCTCATCGGTTGTTCGTTTTCGCCAAGGCAGATCGAGGTAGCCGCCATACCAGTCCTGCGCGACCGCCCAGAGCGATGGAATCGTCAATATCGCGCCCTCGGGCATGCGGTGGCGGGCACACCAGGCACCGGCAGCGCGCTCGGTGTGAAAAGCTGGAACGACGCGCACGCATAGATGTTATTCCCGCACCAATGCGCCACTGGTGTCGACAGATGGAAGACGTCGTCGGTTGGGTGGAGGCGGCCACTCTCGATCGTGTCGTGGACCGTCTCGGCCTCGCCGCCGATA
>JBILMQ010000097.1:0-11118 GCA_044375455.1 Caulobacterales bacterium
CCGGACCGCACGATGTTCCGTGTTCTGTTTCCTGACGCGGAGCAGCGCGCGGAGCGCGTCTTCGGCCTCACCAAGTCGCTTATGGCCATCCGGCAGGCGCCGGCGAGCCGAGCCTGACCAACCTTACTGGTCAATCAGCGTGACGCTTCGCAGCGTTGCGGCGCTCAGCCTGGCTTGCGGAAAACCAGGATCATATCGGTCAGGTCGGGTCGCCAGAGCCCGAAGGTGAGCAGACGCAGGAGCGCCATGGCGGCGAGATAAACTTCTTTCAGGAGCGGCGAGACGCGTTCCATGCGCGCCAGGATAAAGCTCGGATGGGACAGGCCCAGATGCGCCGGTTTCAGTCCTGCAGCCGCAGCGCGCGCCGTCAGCGGACCCGGCGCCATGCAGAGGCGCAGAAATGTCTTGAACGGCGCATAGCCGGGCTTTCCTGCGTTCATGTCGCGCAGAACCGCGCGGTAGAACCAGACATGGACTGCATGCGGGGTGAATTTTGTGAACAGCCCCTTAAACGATGTCGGCTGCGGTCCCCCGATAACCAGAAAGCCTCCCGGCGCAAGATGAGGCAGCAGATGATCGAGCGCCCGGTCAGGTCTGTTCAGGTGCTCAAGCACGTCGTTCAGCACGATGAAATCATATGCCTGAGGGTAGTCCTTGTAGGTCTCGATATCGGCGACGATGGCGTTGGTCGCGTATGGATTGCGGGCGATCTGTTCCGGGCTGATGTCAATGACGGTGAACTGGGCGTCCTTCAGGAAGCCAACATTCGTGTGCGACCCGCCGCCCGCCTCAAGCACGGCGAGAGGGCGCTGTGGCGCAAGGCCCTCAAGGAGCGCGCGGGCCGCCGCCCAGTTGTCCTCAATCGAGGCGAATTCCTGTTTCACCCGCTGCTCCGGCTGGAAGCGATGCGCCCCCGGAGACAGTTCTAGCCTGCAGCATTGAACCGGCGATTAATCGGCGCCGAAGCGGGTCGTACGGCCGCAGGCGGCAGCCTTGGCCTCAACAAAGCGTCGCGCCACCCGACCAGAGCGCCCGCCTTGCTCCAGGGCGAACAAACGCGCCTCCATCGCAAGGCGCTCGCCGGGGTCGTCAAGCCCGGCTGCGTCGGCGTAGGCGGCCACCACTGCAAGATAGGTCTCCTGGTCCATCGGGTGGAAGCCGATCCTCAAGCCGAAGCGGTCGGCAAGCGCGATTTGCTCCTCCTCGCCCTCAGCGACGAAGCGGTCGCGGGTTTCGACATGGCTGGCGTCGCGCTCGGTGATGTGGCGCCGGTTTGAGGTGGCGTAGAGGATGACATTGGCCGGCCGGCCGCAGACGCCGCCCTCGAGCACCGGGCGCAGCGCCCGCGGGGTCTCGTCGCCTGGGGTGAAAGAGAGATCATCGACGAAGACAATGACCTGCCACGGCGCGCCGGCGACGGCCTCCATGATCTGCGCAAGATCCTTCAGATCCTCCCGCCGCACCTCGACGAGGCGCAGGGTCGGTTGCTGCGCGGCGACCTCTGCGACGATCGCCTTGGCGAGCGCGCTCTTGCCGACGCCGCGCACTCCCCACAAGAGGGCATTCTGGGCCGCGAACCCGTGCGCGAAGGCGCTGGTGTTGGCGCGCAGCGCCTCGGCTGCATCCGCAAGCCCGATCAGCAGGTCGCCGCGGACGACGTCAGGACGATCCACCGGCGCGAGTCTGCGCTGACCAGAGCGCCAGATATGGCACCATGCGCCCGCCAGATCCGGTGTGCTCAGCGCCGGCGGGGCCAGCCGGTCGAGCGCGTCAGCAATGCGGCGCAGCAACGCCAGTTGCGCGCCAGCCGGGTCGCCAGTGGGGACGCCGGTCACGGTCGCAGCGCCGGCGCGTTGCATTCGGGCGCCCCCTCGTTATAGTCCGGCCGCTTTCGCGCTCCGGGAGAGGCGAGCCGCATGGCGGCTTCGGTTCCGCCCGGATGCGGACCAAAAACCCAGGCGGCCCTGCAGGCCGCATGACGTGAGGCGCGCATGTTTTTCCCCGCAGCTTATGCCCAGACCGCCCCGGCCGGGGCGTCCGCCGATCCGACAACGGCGATCCTTTTGCAGCTCTTGCCGTTCGTCTTGATCCTCGTGATCTTCTACTTCCTGCTGATCCGCCCGCAACAGAAGCGTATGAAGCAGCATCAGGAGATGATCGCAGCGCTGAAAAAGGGCGATACGGTCGTGACGTCCGGCGGCCTGATCGGCAAGGTGGACCGGGTTGAAGCTGATGAGGTGCGGGTGGAGCTGTCTCCGGGCACTGTGGTGCGGGTCGTGAAGGGCACCATCTCAGAGGTGCGCGGACGCGGCGAGCCCGCCGCGGCCAACGACCCCTCGCCCAAGAGCTGATCCATGCTGCACGTCGCGCGGTGGCGCATTGCGCTTGTTCTGTTCGTCACCGCCTTAGGGCTGGTTTTCGCCATGCCCAACGTCCTGACGCCGGACCAGCGCGCAGCCTTGCCAGGCTTCATGCCGAAAAACGCCATGTCGCTCGGCCTGGACCTGCAGGGCGGATCTCACCTGCTGCTCGAGGCTGATCGGCAGAGCTATTACACTGAGAAGTACAAGAACCTCGCCGACGACATGCGCCGCGTCCTGCGCGAGAAGCCGGCCCTTGGCTATACCGGGCTTGGCAGCGACCGCACGGCGGCGCGTGTGCGCCTGACCAATCCCGCCGATCTGCAAGAAGCGACCAAGCGGCTGCGCACCATTGTGCCGGCGGTGCCGCAGACCTCGCGTTTCGCCACAGGCGCGGTGGCCTTCAACATCCAGACCACGCCCGACGGGCTGGTGACGATCGCCTACACCCAGGAAGCCGCCGAAGCCGGGATCCGCGACGCGGTGCAACGGTCCATGGAGGTGGTGCGCCGCCGGATTGACGCGTTGGGGACCCGTGAAACCTCGATCCAGCGGCAAGGCACGGATCGGATCCTCGTCCAGGTCCCTGGGGAAAGCGATCCCGAGCGGCTCAAAAATTTGATCGGTCAGACCGCCGTGCTGACCTTCCACATGGTCGACGGCAGCGTGACCCCGAGCGATGCTGCCGCCGGTCGGGTTCCCCCGGGGCGCGAAGCCCTGCCCGACGACAGCGGCTTCCCGATCGTGATCGAAAGCAGGGCTCTGGTCTCCGGGGAGGACCTGATCCGCGCCGAGCCCTCCTTCGATCAGATGAACCAGCCAGTGGTCACATTCCAGTTCAACAATCGCGGCGCGCGCGCCTTCGGACGCGCCACGCAGGCCAATATCGGCCAGCGTTTTGCAGTGGTGCTCGACGGCAAGGTCATCACGGCGCCGGTGATTCGCAGCGCCATTCTCGGCGGCTCAGGCCAGATCGAGGGCGGCTTCACGGTGGAATCGGCGTCGGATCTGGCGGCCTTGCTGCGCGCCGGCGCCCTGCCGCTGAAACTCAACGTCGCCGAGCAGCGAACTGTCGGCCCGGAACTGGGGGCCGATGCGGTGCGCGCGGGCTTCCTGGCCTGTCTCATCGCCGGTGTCATGGTGATCGCCTTTATGGGGCTGACCTATGGCTTTTTCGGTCTGATCTCGATCGTCGCGCTGGTCGTGAATTTGATCCTCACCGTCGCCTTCATGTCCGCGATCGGGGCTGCCTTGACCTTGCCGGGCATTGCCGGCCTCGTGCTGACCATGGGCATGGCGGTCGACGCCAACGTGCTGATCTATGAGCGGATGCGGGAGGAGCAGGCTGCCGGGCGCGGTCCTGTGCTGACCATCGAGGCCGGTTTTTCGCGGGCGATCGCGACGATCATCGATTCCAACCTGACCGCGGTTCTGGCGGCGCTCATCATGTTTCAATTCGGCGGCGGCCCGGTGCGCGGTTTCGCCATCACCCTGACGGTCGGCATCCTGACATCGGTCTTCACGTCAGTGCTGATCAGCCAGGTGCTGATCGGTTGGTGGTTCCGCGCCGTCCGTCCGAAGTCCATTCCGGTATAGGTGCGCGATGTTTGGCGGTACCCGCGACAATCAATCCACATGGTGGCCGCTTGGTCGGATGATCCCGAAGAAGACGAACTTTGTCTTCACTGGATTTGCTTTGCCGTTCGGCATCGTCTCCGGCCTGGCCTGTGTGCTTGGCGCACTTTCGATGTTCGTCTCGGTTGCGGCTTTTATGCCCAACACCGTGGCGCCGTCTGTGCTGAAGCCGCTGGAGCTGAATTTCGGCGTCGACTTCAAGGGCGGCACGCTGATTGAAGTGCGCGACCAGCAGCCGATCGACATCGCCGCCGTACGCAGCCGCCTCGGCGACCTGGGTCTGGGCGACGTGCAGGTGCAGAATTTTGGCGATCCGACCGATCTGCTGGTGCGATTTGAAACGCCTGAGGGTCAGAACACAGGCGCGTTTGTCGGGCGGGCGCAAGTGGCGATCAAGGAGACAATCGGGCCCGACGCCACGTTCCCACGGGTTGAATTCGTCGGGCCGAAGGTGTCCTCGGAGCTGCTTCAGGGCGGTCTGATCGCGCTCGGACTGGCGATCCTGATGCAGCTTGCCTATGTCGGTTTCCGGTTCGAGTGGCAATTCGGGCTGGGGGCGGTGGCGGCGTTGATGCACGATGTGCTGCTGACCATCCTGTTTTTCACCGTTACGAAAATGGAGTTCACGCTGACCTCCATTGCGGCCTTGCTGTCGATTATCGGCTTCTCGATGAACGACACGGTCGTGGTGTTCGATCGATTCCGGGAAAATCTTCGTAAATACAAGAAGCTGCCGCTTAAGGACATCATCGACCTGTCGCTCAACGAGACGTTGTCGCGCACCATCATCACTGGCTTGACGACGCTGGTTGCGCTGGTCGGTCTGCTGGCGCTGGGCGGATCGGCCCTGTCGCCGTTTGCCTATGCGCTGATCTTCGGCGTCTTCGTGGGGACCTATTCGTCGATCTATGTGGCGGCCCCGATCATCCTTCTGTGGGGGGTGGGACGCATCCGCGGCGATGAGGACACGCCAGCGGCCAAAGCCGCTGCGGCGCGGCCGTAAAGGCGCGCTGACGGGCGCCACGCCCCACACCGCAGTGCGCGCATGCGTGACGCGAGCGTGAGGCTCAGTATATATCAGATCCTGGTGATTCAGGCTGGAGGCCACTGATGGCAGCGCTCTTATCCAATTTCCGCAACACTGTGATCGTCAGCTGCCTCCTGGCGCTGGCCCTGATCATTGCGTTTGTGCCGCAGTCCAACATTGCAGAAAGCCCGCATGAAATCCTCGCGCACGCAGGCATGCGCTGGCTGCATGTGTTCTTTGGCATTTTGTGGATTGGTCTGCTTTACTACTTCAACTTCGTCCAGATCCGCACGATGCCGAAGATCCCGGACGAGTTGAAGCCCGCCGTCGGGAAGTTCATTGCGCCGGAGGCGCTGTTCTGGTTCCGCTGGGCGGCGCTCCTGACCCTGGCGACGGGGATCCTGGTGGCTGTCGGGCGCGGCTATCTTGTCGACGCCTACCTGCTCGGCGCGCTTGGCGGCGGACCCGGCACGACCTTTATCGGCATCGGGATGTGGCTCGCCACGATCATGTTTATCAATGTCTGGTTCGTGATCTGGCCAAACCAGCAGAGGGCGCTGAACATCAACAATGCCTATCCGGACCTTAAGCCGGAGGAGAAGCAGAAGGCGGCGCGCACGGCGATGCTGTTCTCACGCACCAATATGCTGCTGTCCATTCCCATGCTGGCGGCGATGGCGATGCGCCAGACAATGTGGGGGTGATGCCGGCTCTTTGCTGGAACATGCGCCCGGGCCCATGGATACGGCCCGGGCGTTTGTTTGTGGGACGACGGCGCGGCAGAGCTTCTCGGTGACGCGCCTGCTGATGCCCGCCCGCTGATGACTCAAGGCCTGATGACTCAAGGCAATGCGACACAGCCTGAGCTGAGCGCGATGCTTGCGATCCATGTGGCGCGCGTTGACCCGCACCGCTGGGACGCCGCGCGGCTTGCGCCGCGTCGCGCGCGGTTCGGATTGGCCGTGCTGTATGCTTTCAATTACGAGATCGCCCGTATCCGCGAGGTTGTGCGCGAACCGATGCTCGGCGCGATCCGCCTGCACTGGTGGCGCGAGACACTCGCTGAGATCTTCGAAGCCGACACGCGGCCGGCGCAGCTGCGTCGCCGTCACGAACTTGCGGCCCCTCTCGCCGAAGTGATCCGCGACGCCAAGCTGGAGCGACCGGCCTTTGATGCACTGATCGATGCCCGCGAGAAGGACCTGGAGCCGGCGCCGTTTCCGACCCTCGCTGACTTCACCTCCTACGCAGAGCGCTCGTCCGCAGGATTGATCGGTTTGGCGGCCCAGGTTCTTGCTCCGGGGTCCATCTTCGACGGGCAGGCCCGCGCCGCGATGCGGGAGGCAGGTCTTGCCTGGGCGCTCACGGGCATCCTGCGGTCCGCTTCGGTGTGGGCAAGCCAAGGGCGCAACCTGACCCCTGCGGAGTTCGCGCACGATCAAGGCCTGCGCCATGAAGACGTCGCGCCGGGCGCGCCGGGTTTCGCCACAGCGGCGGGGCGCCTTGCCGCCATCGCGGCCACGCATCACCGCCTGGCGCGCAGACTGGGCGCGGCGCTGCCCTCTCGGGCCTTGCCCGCCCTTGCCTATGTCGCGCTGACGCCAGGGCTGTTGCGCCAGCCTCAGGGCCTTGGCGCGTTCGCGCGGTGGGCGAGCCTGATGGGCGCAGTGGTGCGGGGCCGGGTCTGAGGCAGTGCGCGCGCCGTCGCGGTTTCACCGGGCAAGAGCCAGCCGGGGCCGCCAAGTGCGCGGACTGCTCGCCGATTGCGCGTTGGCGCCAGAACCATGCGTCACAACGATACGTGCGAACACCGCGCCAACACCATCCGCGCCTGTCGAGCGTCACCCGGGACCGCCGCCTCACCTCGCCTCATCGGGAGACGCACTGCTGGGCCACGCACGACGTCGCCTTCGCCAGCAAGACCTCTTGCGCCGCCGATGGCTGCCGGGTGGTCGGCGGGATCCAGAAGACGCGCCAGGTCTTCAGCCACTGCACCGGCTCCATCGCGACTGCCGGGGTCGCAGGCCCGCCTGCACCCAATGCGTGTGGACACAGCTTCTGGAGGTGCTGGTCACGCAGCTGCTCAGATATCTGCGCTTTGACGACAAGCTGCCGGCCTGCGTCGCCAGGCGCTGCTGGCCAGCCATGCCGACAGGCGACGCGCGCGCCAGGCCGCCATTAAGCGGCTGCGCGCCGCACAAGCGCCTCGGCGCGCGCATCAACGCGATGAAGATTGACGAGGCGCCCGGCGGCATCGGCGCACACCTCGACGACCGCGTGGCCCGCGCGTGGCGCGAAAACACTATCCTTGCCTGAACGAGATCGCGCGGCGCGCGCCGGCCGAGCAGTCCTGCATAGACCAGCACGTGGAGTTTCGCCAACGCGCGCACACCGCAGCGACTGGTCGCGCGCCAGAAACCTGATCGCAAACGCCGCCTGCTCAATGACCGGCGGTCGAACTGCTCCTCAGGCGGACGGCCAGATGACCGCCAACTTCCGCGCTCCCTTTGATCCATTGACCAAGACGACCACCGCCGCCGCCCGCCAAGACGCGCTGACAAGGGCAGGTTCGAGCAGAAGTCGGCTTTGGCCGGCCTATTGGGTCTCGACCTCCAGCGCAGACATTGCGTAGGCCCCGTCGAGAAACGCCATGATTTCGCGCGCCGCCGGATGATCGATTGCCTCATACCGGGCGCGCAATCGAGCACGACGTGCGTCGTCAAGACGATCGCGCCCTGCGTCGTCGAGCGACAGAATGTCCCCTTCAAGCGTCTTTGCGAAGTCAGCCCCGAGCACGGTTCGTGCGGCGCTGCGAAAGGCCTCATGATAGCAATAGCGGTCCTTCTCGCGATAAGCCGCCGCCAGCGTAAGGGCCGGAATCAGGCTCAGGGTCGGCTGCAGCGCCGGATTGACCGCGTGGGCAGTGATGCTGCGTGCGATGGCGTGCCCCCTGCCTGTGAACGCGCGCAGGTGGAGATGCTCCGCCATGCGCGGACCATCATTGACCGGATAATTGTCCCACAGAATGGGTTTACGTCGCAGACGATCGGCGACTTGCGCCAGATGACCCGGCGAGATCTCGCGTGAACACACCTCAGGTCCTGTCCAGTAGATGCAGACCGCAGGATCGAGGGCTCGACCGAGATCGGACAGGAAGCCCGGTGGCCGCGGCCCGAACACTCGATCGAGGATGATGTCATCGCTGTAATAGGTCGGGCACATGATCAGCCGCGTCGCCGTCGTACGCCCGGCAATCCAGTGGACGATCTCAGCTTGGACGTGCGCGAGGTCGGGGCGCTCGCTGCGCATGTCATCGAAGAGGATCGCCAGGTCGTCGATGCCGATGGCGTCTAGGTCGGCGAGCTTGGCCGCAAGCGCAGCCTTGGCGGCGGCGTTGAAGCGATTGAAGACTTCAAAAGGGCTCAAGCCGACGCCAAACCGCATGCCGAGCGCGCGGCAAGACACGGCAAAGCGCGTCAGCGCCTCAGCCTCCGGTTCAGGGAACGGCTGATCCCACCGTTTGCGCAGATAGGGATCGGCCTTTGGCGCATAGTGGTAAAAACCATAGCCCGCCCCTGACAGGGTCGAGGTCACGTGCTGACGGGCCTCGAATGACCATGGCCTGCCGTAAAAGCCTTCAATGATCCCAAGAGGCGCGGCCCCGCTCACCGGGCGAGGCCCCGCGCGGCGATATCGCGGCGATAGAAGCCGTGCGGCCAATCGATCGAGGCGAGGGCTGCGTAAGCGCGTTCGACCGCCTCGCGCAGCGTTGCGCCACGGGCGGAGATATTGAGCACGCGCCCGCCGTCAGACAGCAGGCGACCATCCGGCGTGGACACGGTGCCAGCGTGAAAGACCATCACGTCTGGAAGGCTCTCGGCGGCTGCAACGCCTCGGATGACGTCGCCTTTGCGCGGCGCCTCGGGATACCCGTTGGCTGCATAGACCACCGTCACTGCGGCGGCGGGATCAAAGGCGGGCGCCTCAGCCTCGGCCAGGCGGCCGAGGGCTGCCGCGCGCAACAGGCGTGCGAGATCGCCGGAAAAGCGCATCATCAGCACCTGGCATTCCGGATCGCCGAAACGCACGTTGAACTCGATCAGCTTGGGACCGTCGCGTCCGATCATCACGCCGGCGAACAGAACCCCGATGAACGGCGCGCCCTCAGCGCGCATCTCGGCGAGGGCGGGCTCGATGATGCGTGTGCGTACGCTGTCCATGATGTCCGGCGTCAGCACAGGCGCCGGCGAATAGGCGCCCATGCCGCCCGTATTGGGTCCCGCATCGCCGTCGAATGCGCGCTTGTGATCCTGGGCCCCGTCGAACAGAACCGCCCTCGTCCCGTCACAGATGGCGAAGACCGAGGCCTCTTCCCCCTCCAGGAACTCCTCGATCACAAGGGTTTTGGAGGCGTCGCCGAAACGTCCGGCAAGCATGGCCTGCGCCTCGCGGGCGGCTTCGCAGCGATCGGCCAAGATCACCACGCCCTTGCCGGCCGCCAGACCGTCCGCCTTGAGAACAAATGGCCCTGTCATGGCGTCAAGCGCAGCCATCGCCTCGGCCGGCGTGGTGACGGTGTGCGCCGCGGCGGTAGGAATGCCGGCGCGCCGGCACACCGCCTTGGTGAACGCCTTGGAGCCTTCCAGACGCGCCGCCGCAGCGCTTGGTCCGAAGGTAGGAACGCCAGCCTCGCGCAGGCGATCGGCCAGACCAAGGGTGAGCGGCGCCTCCGGCCCGATCACGACGAGATCAACAGCTTCCGCCACTGCGAGGGCCGTCAGCGCAGCGACTTCCTCAGGCTTGATGGGCGCAAGGCGCGCATGACGCGCCACGCCTGGATTGCCTGGAGCGGCGACGATCTCGCGCACCAGCGGACTTTGCGACAGTTTCCAGGCCAGGGCGTGCTCGCGACCGCCCGAACCGACCAGCAATACCTTCATGGCGACATCTTCATGGCAGCCTCTTCACGGCGGAATTTTCAAGGCAGCATCTTCACGGCCGTATCGTCATGCGTGCGGTCTCGCGCGCCGTACACGCCCGGTCAATGGGGCGGCGTCAGCGCCGCAGAAGAGCGGGCACTGTGGCGGCAAGAGCCTGTATCAGCCGCGCCATGTCAGCCCGCAGCGCGGCGAACGCAGGACGGCGCTCGAGCGTGCGTTCATCCATATAGAGCCCGCGATTGATCTCGATCTGCAGCGCATGCAAGCCATGATGCGGTCGGCCATAGGTCTGGGTGATGTGTCCGCCCGCATAGGGCGTGTTGCGCGCGACGCGATACCCCATCTGGCGCAGGATGCGCTCCACTTCCGCGGTCAGACCGGGATGGCATGACGCCCCAAATCGATCGCCGAGAACCACGTCCGCGCCGGGCTGGACGCCGCCGGGGCCGGACGAGGGCATCGAGTGACAGTCGATGAGCACGCCGAGCCCGAAGCGGGTTCTGGCCTGGTCAAGGAGAGTGGCCAGAGCGCCGTGGTAGGGTCTATAGACCTCGGCGATCCGCTTCTCCGCCTCTGCCAGGGTGAGCTTGCGCGCGTAGATTTCTTCTCCATCACCAACGACGCGCGCGATGGCCCCAAGCCCGGCGGCGACGCGTGGCGATCGGATATTGGCGTGATCGGGCAGCCTGTCGCGAAACATGGCCGGATCGAGTTCATAGGGCTCACGATTGAGATCGAGATAGGCGCGGCTGACCAAGGCGTGGATCAGCGGCGCGCCATGGTCGGGCGCGGCGGCGAACAACTCCTCGACATAGGCGTCCTCGATCCGCTTGAGCGCCGTCGCAGATATGCGGGCGGCGGCGATGAGATCGGCCGGCTGACGTCGCCCAGAATGCGGCGAAGCGTAGACAAAGGGACTGTCGCCCGCGCGCGGGGGAGCGACTTCAAACGCAGGGCCGACGCCGGCCGGAGCAACGCGTTCATACGAGGCGCCGAGGCCTGCATCTCTGGTGACGTCAACAAGATCCGGCGCGCGTTCAGACATCACCGGAGTAACACCTGCCCGACGGCGACGCGTCAATCGCCCATTGTCTGCGACCCGCTGCATTTCCATCCGGCGCCTCCTGACGACTCACATCGTGGGGCCAAAGGTGTT
>JBILMQ010000098.1:0-11069 GCA_044375455.1 Caulobacterales bacterium
CTTCAGGACAGCGCCCAAGGTCATGTCGGACAACGCCGCACCCGCGCGCAAATCGCTCTCAAACACCAAGTCGGCCGTCCCTAACCGGTAACGTGAGAGCGCCCTACGCGCCTCCAAAACCGCGAGCGCCGGGTCGGAGAGGGGCACGCGATGCTCCCGGCCGCCTTTCATTCGCGCCGCCGGAATGGTCCAAACCCTTTCCCCAACGTCGATCTCGCCCCAGCGCGCGCCGCGAGCCTCACCTGAGCGAACCGCGGTCAAGACCAGAAATTTGAGGCAATCCGCTCCGTTTCCCTCTCGAGCAGCCAGGGCCGCCCAGAAGCACGGCATCTCGGAGAACCGGACCGCGGCGTGGTGCTCTATGCGCCGCGTCTTGGCTCGAGCCGGGAGCGCCTTTTCCAGGTGGCCACGCCAGCGAGCGGGATTGTCGCCTTTACGATAGCCGCGCACGCTGGCCCAATCGAGGATCGCCTCAATCCGTCCCCGCAACCGGCTGGCGGTCTCGGGTTTCACGGTCCAAATTGGATCGAGCGCATTCATCACCATCGCCTGGTCGACCTGATCAACCGGCAGCGCGCCGAAGACGGGAAATGCGTAGGCCGAAAGCGTGTTCGACCATTGCTGCCGATGCTTTGGATTCCGCCAACTAACCTCGTGTGCGGTAATGTAGCGCGCGGCGCAGTCGGCGAAGCTGAGCGAGCGGGCGGCCTCAATAATGCGCGCTTTCCGCGCATTGGTGCGGGCCGCGAGCGGATCGATTCCTGCGCGTACGTCTTGCCGGAGGCCTGCGGCGCGTTTGCGGGCTTCCGAGAGGCTGACCTCGGGAAAGCCGCCAAGGCCGGTTTCGCGGCGACGACCATCGGGGCTTGTGTAACGCAGCGCCCAACGCTTCGACAGCGCCCCGTTTCCGGTGGCGCTGATTTTGAGACGCAGGCCCAGGCCGTCGATCAAGACGCCCACCTGATTGGCCTGTCGGATCTGCCGGTCGGTCAACGCCATGCCGCTTCGTCTGTGTCCCCCTTTGTGTCCCCCTTTTTGGCGCCGGTTGGTGGCGCACGCAAGAGGCCGGCCGCGAACGGGTCGCCACCCCAATATCTGATATTTCGAAGCTTTTCAGGGTCTTGGCTAGCCGCTGGCGAACGGGGATGAACTGCCATTGGCGGATGGGGTGTCCGGCGAACCATGATGGGGGCAACAGTTGCAGGCCGCCTCTTTGTTTCCACCCACGCGCCTGCCCACGAAAGGAAGGGCAAAACGGGGCGGGTTTCCTGGCCGGACCTGGACGCAGGCCCGCGACCCGCTGCGCATGCTGCCCTGCGCGCATGCTCCCCGCCTGACGCGGTGTTTCCGCCATGTTCGTCTGGGGACTTGGTCGCACGGTGTGCGCTTCAGTGGCGGGGACGCTCGGTGGGATGGGCAAGCCGTGTGATGGCGTTCGCGGCGCTGGTCATCGTCAATGCGACCTAAGCCAATGCCGGGCAGCTGACGAACCCGCCCACCGACGCGCGCCATGTCGCGTCCGCGCTGCGGCAGGCCGGCTTCCAGACGATCGACCTCCGGTCCGATCTCAAGGTCGCGGATTTCCGCGCTGTGCTGCGCGTTCCGCGCCAAGGCGTCGGGCGCACAGGTGGCGCTGGTCGATCATGCGGGCCACGGCATCGAGGCCAACTGCCGCAACTGGCTCATTCCCGTGGACGCTCAGCTCAATTCCGAACTCGATCTGCCCGATGAGGCGAACGACCCCGACCGTTGAACCTCATTCTCATCGGCGAGGCGGCCAACAGGCTTCCCGCATCGATCACCGCGGCCGAACCCTCCATGCCGTGGGGCGGTGTCATCGGCATGCGCAACCGCCTTGCGCACGGCGACGAGGATGTTCAGCCCGCAGCGCATCCGGTTCACGAGTACGGTGAACTTGCCGCCGCTGCGCGCAGCGGTGCAACGCTTGCTGAATGCACAAGACAGCCCGCCATGACGGAAGCCACCCGACGCTTCGCCCCGGTCGACGCGGCCGAGCCCCATATCGCGGCTTTTGCCGCCGGACACACCCAAACGGACCAGCCAGGACCGTCGCGGCGCGCCGTCCTTGTCCACAGACACCTGCAGATAGAGCCCGTCGCCGTCGGCATAGATGCCCGGCGCCGTGGTCGGCCGGATCACCCGGTCCGTGAAGTTGTGTACCGCCATCTCCGCCAACAGGGGCGACGTGGGTAGGGCGGGGGCGTGCTGCCGATCTGCAGACAGACCCGGAACGCACCCGAAAGTGTCTCCCTGAACCCACGCTCCTCCTGACACTGGTGCGTGGGCTGAGGGCGAAGGTCAATGGACAGAGGCGGGCGGGGATTTCGGAGAAAACTGATGCCTGCCTTGCGATTCAGCGGTCATCGGCGGACAGCGGCGAGCAGGAACAAACAGGGTCCGCGGCGGATGGTGTGGTCCGCCTGGATGCGCGCCGTCCGCGCCATGTGCCCGGCTGGCGCCCGCCAGTTGAGGCCGCGGCCAACCGGCCCTTGCCTTGCGCCCCAGCCTGGGTTCTGTTGGCGTGATGGCGCGCACCGAATTCATCCCTTCCAATGGACTGACGTTCGAAACCGACATCGACGGCAGCGGAGATAAGTTCGCCCTGTGCCTGCATGGTTTCCCTGAATCCAAGCAGTCCTGGCGCTTTCAGCTGCCCTTTCTGGCCAAGCTCGGCTACGAAATCTGGGCGCCCAATCTGCGCGGCTATGGCGGCTCAAGCCGCCCGCGCGGCGTGGCGAACTATGCGATCGACCGGCTTATCGACGATGTCGCCGGCCTGATTGACGCGGGCGCCCGGGGCCGTCCTGTCACCCTGCTCGCGCATGATTGGGGCGCGCTGATCGCCTGGGCGTTCGCGGCGGACGCCCCGCGCGCGCTCGATCGGATGGTCATCATGAACGTGCCCCACCCCGGTGTGTTCTTCGACCTGATCCGCACCGACCGCGAGCAGCGGCGCAAGAGCTGGTACGTGGCGTTCTTCCAAACCCCATGGCTGCCCGAATGGCTGCTCACCGCCAATGACGCGCGCGGCGTGCGGCGTGCATTTTACGACATGGCCGTCGACAAGACGAATTTCGGTCCGGCGGTGCTTGACGCCTACGCCGCCAACGCCCGGCTGCCCGGGGCCATGACGGCGATGGTCAACTATTATCGCGCCAACTTTGGCGTAACTGGCCCAATGGCCCGCTTCGCGCGAGGTGTGGTCCGCCCGATCGACACGCCGACCCTGTTGATTTGGGGCGAGGCCGACGCGGCCCTCAGCGTGCGTGGAACAGAGGGCTATGAAGGGCTTGTCCGCGACCTGACCGTGCGCCGCCTGCCAAACGTGTCCCACTGGGTGCAGCAGGAAGCCCCGGACACAGTCAATGGGCTCCTCGGCGCATGGCTCGGCGCGCCGCGTCCGGACCTTGCGCGCCCCTAGAGCAGGCTGGCTGGAACGCGCACAGGCATGTCGAGCAATTGCTGCGCGAGCCCCTTGGCCAGAGGATCGGCGCGCAGCGAACCTGCCCCGCCGCCGCCAAGGGCGCCATGCAGGAGAAAATTGAGCGCATCAAATCCCGGCAGCTCGAACCGCTCGATGCGCGCCGCCTCTCCTGGTTCGAACAGATGCGCCATATGCGCCCCGACCGTCTCCGCGGTCAGGTTGGCCCGCAGGTAGGGCAGATACTCAGGCCGGCGCGCAATGACGCCGATGTTCGCGGTGTCTCCCTTGTCGCCGGATCGTGCATAAGCGAGCCGGATCAGCGGGACCGTCGCGGTGTCTTCGCTGAGCACAGCCGTCGGCCCGGCCTCGCCGGACAGGCCTGAGGTATCGCCGACCGGCCCGTCCGCCTCCAGAACCGACGTTGCGCCGTTCACCGTGATGCGCGCGGGCGCCTCGCACCGGTCAACCAGGAAGGAGTAGACGCCGACCACGGGCGACGGCTGGGGCACGCCGGCGAACCAACCGGTCGAGCCTGGCGACATCGACGTCGTCGGGGAGGCGTATTCGCGGATGAACAGCTCGACGCCAGCCCTCTCCTCATGCTCAACGCCGATCTTGCAAACCACTTCACGGGTCGCGCCGGCGCGCGCATGGGCGCCGTAGCTCGCCTCCGCGCCGAGGATCTCAATCAGCGTGCGACGATAGTCGCCGAGATTGCGGGCGCGAAACATGGCCCGTGTTCGCGTCAGGACAGCGTCAGCCTGCCGGCGCGCCTTGGCGGCGGCGTCGATGCCGATCACCGGCATGACCGCAATCGCGCGCCAGCCGTCCTGGTAGGTGAGGCATGCCTTGTAGCGTCCGCTCGGCGCGCGCCCGCGCGCCCCGGTGACCTCGACGCGGTCATTGGCCAGCTGACGCAGGCGGACATGCCTGAAATCACACGCGACGTCTGGCAGCAGATAGGCAGATGGGTCGCCGAGCTCATAAAGCAATTGCTCGCCCACAGTCGCCGGGGAGACCAGACCGCCCGTGGCCTGTGGCTTGGTTACGATGAACCGCCCGTCAGCGAAACACTCGATGATCGGATACCCGATATTCGCCCAATCCGGCGTCTCGCGCCAATCGGTGAACAGCCCGCCAGTCGCCTGGGCGCCGCACTCGATGATGTGACCTGCAAGAGACCCCTGGGCGAGACGGTCGAGGTCGTAAGCGGTCCATCCGAATTCGACGATCAGCGCAGCGAGCGTCAGGGCGGAATCGACAACACGCCCGGTGATGACGATGTCCGCGCCAGCGGCCAGCGCAGCAGCGATTGGAAACGCCCCGAGATAAGCATTGATGCTGAGCACCTGACCTGGCCATGGCGCGCCTGAGTACATCTCAACGACGCCGCGGCGCGCGAACTCACTTGCCCGATCCGCAAGATCGTCGCCTTCAACGACGGCGATCCTGGGCGACACGCCGAGTTCACGGCAAAGCGCCTGCAGGGCCCTGGCGCAGGCCTGCGGGTTCTGGCCGCCGGCGTTGGCCACCACCTTGATCTTGCGCCGGACGATCTCGGCAAGGTTTTCTCGCATCGCCACGTCGACGAAGTCCGCTGCAAAGCCAGCGTTCGGATTGGCCCGCCTGGCGCGCGCCAGAAACGTCATGGTGACTTCGGCGAGATAGTCGAAGACAAGATAGTCGACACCCTCAGCTATAAGCTGCGGCGCAGCAATTGACGAGTCGTTGATGAACGCGCTGGCGCCGCCGATGCGCACGATCTTGTCTGACATGGCTTTCACTCAAGCATCTCGCGCCCGGCGCGCCAAGCCGTCTGCCCCGCCAAGACCCCAAAAAAAAGAGAAGCGGCGCCCGCATCAGCGGACGCCGCCAGGACTGCCTGCCAAGACAGCTTTGAACCGTTACTGGGTGCGCCCCTTGAGCGCGGTGCGCATATCCGGATCTCGCCGGGGATGCCAGCGCCCCGCATCATCACGCGTCAGGGCGTTGTTTGTCTGAAGGTTGTCGTACGCAGGGATGAAGTCACCCGTTGCGCCATTGGTCGCCAGCGGATCAGACCGAAGCACGCCGGCGCAGGACGAGGGACCGGAGGCGCCGTAGAGGTTCGTCATCATTTCAAGCACAGCGCGCTCCACCACTGCGCGCACGGCGAGCTGCACAGGCTCCTGGGCGCGTCCGCCCACACCGATATCGATGACATTGTCCCCGAAGAAGGTGAACACGCCAGCGCCGACTTCGCGGCCCAGAATTTGTTTTTGGTAGGAGATGACATCAATCACTTCGAGGCTGCGCGTGTCCACGAGGCGCAGATCGAGACCGATATTCATCACATAGATTTTCGCGTTGATGCGTCCTTTGGGGTCGCTCGCGTCCACGTCGCCGCCGAAAGCGTCAATCCCGCTGGAGCGGATATTGTAATTAAGTTCGGTGACGCCGCCCACGAGATAATAGTCCGACCCCGGAACCGAGCCCGCCACAATCTTACGGTACTCTGTATCCGCATCGCCGATGAGCTTGTTGTTGGCGTATTTCAATTCAAGTTCCGAGACAGAGGTGTCGAAACGCTCGACCAGCCGCGCGCCGGCCTTGGCGAAGGCGGACATCGCCATGAGGGATGCGCCCTGGGTGATCTTGCGACCGCCTTCAAAATCCTCTTTTCCAGTATAATCGAGGATCCGGCCGACGGCGATCCGCGGCGCCGGCGCGTTGGCGGCGCGGGCGTGATCGCCCAGACAGACAAGCGCTGGGGTGTACGGGGTCGGATTGGCGACGACCGGCGCATTGCCGATCGGGCGGGCGTACAGGCCCGAAGGCCTCGCCGAAGGCGAGACGGCGCAGCCGACCAGGGCCAGCGCGCATAGCATCGCGCCAGCGGGGGCCGTAAGGCGGAGGTGGGTACGGGTCATGGGCAGTTTCCCTTATCGCTCGGGCCGTTAGTTCTTGTTGGCGATGCACGTCGCCCCGGTGCATGCGGTGATATCGCCGTTATTGGTCTGGGTGACGTTCAGTACGACCGTGTTCCAATCACCTTGGGTGATCACATTGAGTTGGTTGCCGATCGCCAGGGTCGTTCCGAAACCACCGAGCGCGGTTGTGTCCTGACTGATGTCTCCGAAGAGTCCGATGGTCGCCGGCAGAGTGGACAGATCGCCGCCGAGCACGATGCGTCCGTTCACGATCAGCCGGTTGCCTGCGGCGTCGCGCGAGTATGCGTCGTAGGGGCGGGTTTCCTCACCGTAGGCAAAGCCGTAGGGCCGCTCGAAGGCGGCGTTTGACTCTTGTGCGGAAGCGTCCTGCGCGGCGACAACCGCTGCTGCGGTCAGCGCGGCGGCCGCGAGCAGAAAGCTCACCGTCGGCAGCGGCGGCGCCGGGTCAAGCTGAAGGTTCATCAGGCGCTGCAGCAGGTTCATGATCCGTTTCCTGATCTTGAGGCTGACTGGCGCTGACGCCTGCGACGGACGCGCCTGAGGCGCTTGGCGCGCCACCGGCGCGCCGTCTGTCCGCCACAGGCGATGCACCCGCCTGCCTCAAGCCGCTCACCGGCCTTGACGCGCGGTGATAAGCTAGCATCACAACATTGATTTACCTGACGTTATCCACAATCACCGCCGCTTGCGGCGGAGCCCTGGACAGGCCAAGCTCGCACTGTCTGTTGAGCAAACACGAAAAAAGAAAATATTCGCTGAACACGGCCTTGGCCTGACATGATCGCCAGCGGCGGGCGGGCGGCAGGGCGGCATGTCGCAATAGCCTGCTGCAAACTGGCCTGCTGCAAACTGGCCTGCAGAAAGCCCGGGGATGTCTGATATGTCATCGCAGATCAACGCACAGCCGGCACGCCCGCACCTGGAGTTCTTTTTCGATTGCTCCAGTCCCTGGACCTTTCTGGCGTTCAGCCAGATCGAAGCGCTCGCCGCGCGCGCCGGGGCACTGCTGATCTGGCGCCCTGTCCTGGTCGGAGGCGTGTTCAACGCGGTGAACCATACGGTCTATGCCGCACGGGCCAATCCCAATCCGGTCAAGGCGCGCTATTACGTCAAGGACCTCCAGGACTGGGCGCGCCTTGCCGGCGTGCATATCGGCCAGCCGCCGGTGTTTCCGGTGAACGCGGTGCGCGCCATGCGCATGACTTACTGGGCGCTCGACCAAGGAGCTTTGCCAGCTTTCGCCAGGGCCGTTTTTGAGGCCTATTGGAGCCGCCTTGAGGACATCTCAGAGCCTGAAACGCTGGCGCGGTGTGCGCGCACGGCGGGCCTTAATCCGGCGGATGGGCTTGCCTATGCTCAGACGCCAGAGGCGAAGGAACGGCTGCGCACGGCGACCGACGAGCTCATCGCGCGCGGCGGTTTCGGCTCTCCGACGATGTTTGTAAATGGGGACGACATGTACTTCGGAAATGACCGTTTGGTCCTGGTGGAGGCGGCGCTGTGCGGCGGCGTGTGCACGGACCGGTGAGCGGACTGCGCGTCCTTGGCGTTTCCCCGGTCGCGGCATTGCTGGCCAGCGCGATGGCGGCGATGTTCGTCCTGCGGCTGCTGCCGTTTCCCACGACGGTCGAGCAGATCTACGCCACAGCCACTCTTTACGCGGTGCAGTCGAGCCCCCTGCCCTATTCGCCGGCCAGCCTTGTCTTGCATCCTTTCGTGCATCTAGAGTCGAACGTGCTGATGCTGAACGATCCGTTTCGCCCAGAGCTGTTTCTGATCGGGGCGATGATGGTGGGCGTCGACGGCCTGCTGGTGTTCGTCACTGGGTCCTTGGTGGCGCAGATGGCGGGACGCGGCCCCCTGCGGGCCGGCGCAATGCCACTGGTTTTTTTCACCGGCGCAGCTGCAGGCGGTCAATTGCTGGTCTGGACCAGCCTCGACCGGGAGGTGCTTGCCTACGGCGGCGCGGCGCCAATCTGCGCCCTCCTTGCCGCGTTCATCGTGCTTGCGGAGCGGGCGCCGGCGACAGGCCCGGCGCGTCGATTTCTTCCCGCCGCCACGGTCATGCTGATCGCCGGCATCAGCCTGCCGCTGCTGGTGGATCTGCTGCGTCTTTATGAACGCCACTCGCCCTGGCAGCTGGCTCTGGGCGGCGCGGCGGCAGGTTTCATCATCGCACCGTTGATTGCGCCGCGCAGGGGCGACTGAGCCGGGCCTGGGGCGCTGGGCCTGGGGCACTGGGCGCGGCCGCCGCCGAGCGCCGCCCAGCTGGAAATCCGTGCTCGGATGGGTTATCATTGCGCCATGTCAAAGGTTCTCGCCAGCGCGCCTGCGGTTTTTCGACCCGCTGAGGCGGCGCATCTGAAAGCTATCGTCGCGCTTCTCGCCGATGATGCAATCGGCGCGTTGCGGGAAACGCCGTCCAATCTTGCCCCCTATGAGGCGGCCTGGGATCGGATCAGCGCGGACCCGAACACGACGATCTACGTTGCGCTTGAGGGCGAGACCGTGATCGGCACCTTTCAACTCACCCTGATCCCCTGTCTCGCACTGCAAGGCGCGACGCGCGGCGAAATAGAAGCTGTTCGGGTTGGGCCGCGCCGCCGGCGCGAGGGGCTTGGCGAGGCGATGATCCGGTTTGCCATCGCCGAGGCCCGTCGCCGGGGCGCGCGGATCATGCAACTGACGTCCAACAAGGCTCGGATGGATGCGCATCGGTTCTATGAGCGACTCGGCTTCCAGCCCAGCCATGAGGGGTACAAGCTGACCATACATGACGATGATCAAGCGGCGACCAGCGCCGGCACAGCCCGGCGGCCAGCACCTCGAAGCGACACACGAAGCGGGGACGAACAAAGCGGGGATGAACCCATCAGGGACGAACATGGCAGGTAAGCAGACGGCAGGCACACACCGGCTGCAACGCAGGCGCGCCCCCTGGGTAAAGCGCACAATTGATCCCTGCAGAGCCCCCCTGCCGAGACACCTTCTTCCGAGACACGCCTTGCTGCGACACTGGGGGCGGGCGGCGCCCTAATCGATAACGTAATACGCCCCGCCCGACGGCGCCGACACCGGCTTGAGCCCTCTCTGGGCGGCGGGACGTCCCGTCGAGATCAGTGTGCGCAGATCAGTCAGCACATCCTTCTCGCTGGCGAAATAGCTGTGCTCAAGATCAAACACCGCTGTCGTGACATTGGAGGCGTCAACCGTGGTGATGCCTGGCGCGACGATAATCGAGGCGCCGGCGTCGCCGGCCCGGGCGAAGCCGTTGTAGCTCTTGGACGCCTGCAGCGCCTTGTCGTTCGCAGAGGCGTACAGGGTAACCTGCTGTCCTGCGCCACGCATACGCCGCGCGAGATCGAGAAACACTTCGCGATCGATGTCTGGCGCGGTCAGCACGATCTGGTTGAACAGGGGCGCGGTCTGCTGCGAGCGGCTCGCCGCCATGCGGGCCAGGGCGTTGACCAGCGCCTTATTCCCCATCGAATGGGCGATCAGATGAACCCGTCGCGCGCCGGTGCGCACGGCGACCTCCTTGAGGAACGCCTCAAGCCGCGGTTCCGTGCGGGCGGACAGCGTGACGTCGCGATTATATCCGAACAAGGAGAGTTCAGCCTGGCTGGGCCATGAATAGAAGATCGGCGCGCCGTCGAAGCGCAAGTCTTTGTACAGCTGCGCTGTTCGCCGGGCAGCGTCCTCAAAACTTGTGTTGAAGCCGTGCACGAAGACAAAAGCCTGCTTCTCCCGGGACCTCGACACTGCATCGCGCAATCGCTGATAAAACACATCCCGCGTCATCAAGGTGTAACCCTGATACGTCACGTGCTTCTCAGGATCGGCGGTGAATTCGAAGCGCCACCATTGCGGACTTTCCAGTTCACCCTCCTTGTGGCCGGGAGGAATGGTGACATCGACAAGGCCGTAGTACAGACCGGTCGCCTCGGACCGGCCAAACACGCGCGCGCCGCGAACCGTCTCCAAGGCGCGATCCGTCCCGAAGTAAACCGTGACCTTCTGGATCCTCTCTGGCTCGCTCGGCGGCGGGGCGGGCTGGACCTCGGGCAGGGGCCCGGGCGGAGGCGGAGGCGGAGACGCGCTGGGACGAGGGTTGGTCGGCGCCGGGGACGTCGGCAACCGGGAAGTCGGCGACGGGCCAGGCGACGTCTGGGGCTCCTCGAGCGGTGGCGCGAAAGTGTTGGCCTCGCCCGCATCACGCTCCGGGGGCTCGGCCATTGCGTAATCCTCGCGCCCGCGACCGGTCCCCTCCTCGTCAGGACCGCCGCCTGCCTGAGGGGCCTCGGCCTCGCCTGAGGGCGGTGGCGCGCCTGACGACCCATCCGGCCCGGCCGCTTCCGCTGGCGACCTCTCCGGGAGGGCCGACTTCTGCGCGCCGGTCGTCTGGGGCGCGGACGGCGACGGGGCCTGGGCCTTCTGCACGCCGCAGGCGGCAAGCAGTACGACCAACATCAACCCTGCCAGCGTCAACCCTGCCGCACCGGCGGCTCCGCGTCGCCGCACCTGCCCGCCCATCGTGTGTCTCCCGACGCAGCCCTTATCTGACAAGTATAGCGCGTCTGGCCACCGATATGAAGGCTCGCACACGCCCATATTCCCGCACAGCCGGCGGGCTCAGCGCATGGAAGGCGCCTCAGGCGAAGGGCGCCTCGCAGCGCGGCGGTTATCATGTTGAG
>JBILMQ010000357.1:0-3300 GCA_044375455.1 Caulobacterales bacterium
GCCCAGAAGCGCGGCTGGCGGCGCGCGGCGCCCCGCCGGCCGAAGCGCAGGCAGCCAACGCACGGGCGCCGAAAGCATCAGCGTCCAAGGGATCACCGGCAGGTCCTCCATTGGCAGGTCCTCCATTGGCAGGTCCTCCATCTCCAGGCGCCAAGGCGCCTGCAGCGACGTCGCGCGTGACGCGCCGCCAAGGCGCGCGCGCGCAGCTCGAAGCACGCATCATCGCGCTCGAAGCGGAGCTGAAGCAGACCCGCGCGCGGCTGGCTGCAGCCGAAGCACTCGCCGATCTGGATCCCTTGGCCCCGGTGTTCAACCGGCGCGCCTTCGAGCGCGAATTGCAGCGCGCCGCCTCGTTTGCAGCACGCTATCGGGTGAGCGCGACCCTGATTTACATCGACCTCGACGGTTTCAAGGCGCTGAATGATCTGCATGGCCACGCCGCCGGCGATGCGGCGCTCAAAGCTGTCGCCGCGCTCCTCAAGGCAAGTGTGCGGGAGTCCGACGTCGTCGGACGCCTTGGCGGCGACGAATTCGGCGTCATTCTGGCAAAATCTGATCTCGATAGCGGGCGCTTGAAAGCACAGCGCCTGGTGCAACGGATCTCCGATCTTCCACTGCGTCACGAAGGCCGCCGGATTGCGCTCTCGGCCAGTGCGGGCGCTTACACCTTTGACCACACGGACGAGGCGCACGTTATTCTGGAGCGCGCCGACGAGGCTATGTATGCCGCCAAGGCGCTTGCGCGCCAGTCACGCTGAACCGAATGTGCCGCGGCGGGCGCCTTGCGCCGCGCGCACCCAGCGGCGTCACCAAATCGGGGGAGTCCACTGCACCTGATCGATGCGCTGGGCGCCGACGGCGAGCATGACCAGCCTGTCCAGCCCCAGAGCCACCCCGCTGGCAGGGGGCATGTGCGCAAGCGCCGCCAGAAAGTCCTCATCGATCGGATACCGCTCGCCATAGCGGCGTTCCTTCTCGTCCATGTCACGCAGGAACCTGCGACGCTGTTCGTCCGGGTCCGTAAGTTCTCCGAAGCCGTTCGCCAGCTCCACCCCCCCGACATAAAGTTCAAACCGCTCGGCGACGCGCGGATCATGGAGCGACTGACGGGCAAGGGCGGCTTCGCAGAGCGGATAGTCGACGAGCAGACAGGGCGCGCTCCAGCCGAGATGCGGTTCGATCTTCTGGGTCAGGATGCGGCTGAACAGATCAGACCACGTATCGTCATCGCGCGCATGCACGCCGATCGCCGCAGCGCTGGCGGCGAGCCGGGCGCGCTCGGGCGCGCCGTCAGCAGTGATGGAGGCGAAAAGATCCAGGCCGGCATAACGCTGAAAGGCCTGCCCCACGCTCAGGCGCTCGACCGGCGCCGCCGGATCGATGCGCCGACCCTTCCAAGTCAGCACGCCATCCGTCGCGGCGGCGGCGACGCGCAACAAGGCGACGGCGTCGGCCATGACCGTCTCGAGGGAAGCATGCGCGCGGTACCATTCGATCATGGTGAATTCTGGCGCATGCAGCGGACCACGCTCGCGGTTGCGGAAAACGCGGGCGAAGTCGACGATCTGCGTCTCACCGGCGGCCAGCAGGCGCTTGGCGGCGAATTCCGGCGAGGTATGGAGATAAAGCCTGCGCCCTGCCCCGGTCTGCGCCGCGGGCCGGTCCGCAGCGCCGCCAGCTTGCGGATCGGCGGTGGTTGCGAAGGCGTGCAGATGGGTCTCTCCGCCAGGCGTCGGGACGAGCTGAGCGCATTCGACCGGGGTGAAGTCGGCGGCGTCGAACCAGGCGCGCAACGCCCGTGTGATGCGCACCCGCGCAAGCAGCCCCGGCCGACGGTCGGCGTGACGCGCGCGATCCCACCAAGGACTTGCACCCGGGGGACTTGCACCCGGGGGACTTGCACCGTGGGAAGCAGCAGCGCGGGGGGCCGCGGAATCTCGGCCGCTGCGGGCATCGCGCGTCATGGGATGCCCGCTTGGCCGGGCCGAAGACTGCGGCTATGACGGGCGCCCACTCACCTATTCCCTCATCTGCGTTGGCCGCGAACGGCCCGCGGTCCCCATACCGGAAGGGTCATCATGGTCAAAGTGATCGCAAGCGACGTGCGCAAAGGCAATGTTCTCGAACTCAGCGACGGCAAGCTTTACGTGGTTCTTTCTTTTGAGACGTTCCGACCCGGAAAGGGCACGCCGACCACAGAAATCTCGATGCGCCGGATTTCCGACGGCACCAAGGTGACCCACAGTTACAAGACCACGGACCCACTCGAAAAGGCGTTCGTGGAAGAGATCAAGCATACGTATCTCTATGATTCTGGTGATAGTTTTGTGTTCATGAATCCCGAAACCTTCGAGCAGGTCGAAACGCCGAAAGCGTTGCTGGGCGACAGCGCAGCCTACCTTAACGAGGGCATGGAAGTGTTCCTGCTCACACACAACGGGGCGGCGTTGTCGGCGGAGCTGCCGGCGCGCGTGACCCTCGAGATCGTTGAGACGGAGCCAGTGGTCAAAGGGCAGACAGCGTCGTCGTCCTATAAACCGGCGATCCTGTCGAACGGCGTGCGCACGATGGTGCCGCCGCACATTTCGGCCGGAACCCGCGTGATCGTCTCCACCGACGACGGCAGCTATGTCGAGCGCGCCAAGGACTGAGCTCACCAGGATCGGGCGCACCAGGATTGGGCGCACCAGGACTGGGCGCACCAGGACTGGGCGCTGGGCGCCGCACTCCTCATTCCTGCGCGTGCGCACCGTCGGCGACGGCCAGGATCGCCTCCATCTTCTCGTCTGAAAGGCCGAAATGGTGGCCGATCTCATGCACGAGGATGTGGCTGATCAGCTGGCCGAGCGGCAGGTCGCCAGCCTCGCACCATTCTGCGAGAATCGGCGACCGATAGAGAAAGACCATCGGCTGGACGGGAGCTGGATCGGCGAGGCTGCGTTGCGCAAGGTCGACGCCGTAGTAGAGCCCGCTGAGCTCGTAGGGAGTGTCGATCCCCATGTCCGCAAGGACCGCATCGCTGGCAAACTCCTCCACCCGGAAGATGATGTCTCCAGCCAGAGCGCGAAATTGCGCTGGCAGTTCAGCGTAGCAGTCCTGCGCGATGTCCAAGAAGTCGTCGAGGCTTGGCGGGACACGGGCGTCCCAATCGTTGCGGTGTGACATGCGGACGCGTTTGACAGGCCTGCCTGCAAGCGCCTAGAGGATGGCGCAGACGGTCGCCCGGCACGCCGGGCGTGAATAGGGAACGCGGTGTCGACGGGGTGGTGCAGCCTTGTCCAAGCCGCGGCTGTGCCTGCA
>JBILMQ010000358.1:0-3287 GCA_044375455.1 Caulobacterales bacterium
AACAGCCAGTCGGTTGGACCGAACCTCGCACCGTCTTGACCCAACAAGTCGGTCACTTTTGCAAAAACCCGCACGCTCATCGGTCAGGCCCTCTGACTTGAAACTGACAGGACCTCGCCTGTCATGAAACTTGACAGATCGCTGGCAAGGAAAATGATGACATTCGCCACCTCCCAAACCTCTGCAGGGCGACCAAACGCCTCCCGGGCTGACAGCTCCGCCAGCAGATCGTCACTCGTGACCTTGGCAAGAAACGGGTGCATCGCAATTGACGGCGCAACGGCGTTGACTCTGACGCCGTATTCGGCGGCTTCAAGCGCTGAACACCGCGTGAAAGCCATCACGCCGGCCTTAGCTGCGGCGTAGTGCGCCTGGCCCTTTTGCGCCCGCCAACCCAGGACTGAGGCATTGTTGACGATGGCGCCATTTCTTTGTCCATACATGACAGGCAAGAAGGCCCGGGACATTCTGAAGACGCTCGTCAGCGTGACTTCAAGAACCCGAGCCCAGGCGTCGTCAGTCATATCGACCACCCTCGCCTCCCCGCCCAGGCCGGCATTGTTGACAAGAACATCCACGCCGCCATGCAACTGGACTGCGAAGTCCCGCAGGGCGTCGATCTGCCTTTGGTCGGTGACGTCGCACAGGCATGTGGCGGGCCGCCGGCCGACGGCCGCTTCTATCCGTTCCGCTGCTTCGCACAGCCTGCGCTCATGGTGGTCGCTGATCAGCAGATACGCGCCTTCCTCTGCCGCGCGGCGAGCAGTGGCGTAGCCGATGCCGGTGCCCGCCGCCGCAGTTACAATCACGCGCTTGTCCCGAAGAATATCTCGTGGCGGAGGGTATTTGGGCGCTTCAATCGATATCGCCGTCATGTGTCTCCCCTCGGCTCCCGCGGCAGACCGAGCCCTCGCTCGGCAATGATGTTGCGCTGGATCTCGTTCGTGCCGCCGTAAATCGTGTCCGCTCGGGAATACAGAAACAGATTTGGCAGCAGCGGCAGGCAATCGCTGTCAAGCGGCCACATCTCGCCGGACTGCCCAAGAACGTCCATCGCCAGGACGCCGAGATTGCGTCTCCAGGTGGCCCATTGGATTTTGTAGGTCAGAGCCGGGCCTTGCATCGCGGTCGGATCCGCGCCGGACAACATGCGAAGCGCTCCGTAGCGCATCAGCCGCAGCCCGATCTCGGCATCTGCAATCCGCTGACGGATCAGCACATCTCCCGCCTTGCCATTCGCACGCGCCGCCGCAATGACCGCATTGAGTTCATTGCGAAACTGCATCTGCTGGGCGAGGGTTGAAACGCCACGCTCAAAACCAAGCAGAGCCATGGCGATCTTCCAGCCCTCGCCAGGCGGTCCAAGGATGTCAGCCGCATCGCAGCGCGCGCCATCGAAGAACGTCTCATTGAATTCAGCCTCGCCATTCATCTGTCGGATCGGTCGGATCGTCACGCCGGATTGATTGAGGGGCAGAAGGAGGAATGACAGGCCCTTCTGCCCCACAGAACCGGGTTCTGAACGGGCGATAATGAAGATCCAATCGCAAAACTGGGCGAGGCTGGTCCAGACCTTCTGTCCGTCAACAATCCACTGTCCCTCCTCAAGCCGCGCGCGTGTCCGCACAGATGCGAGGTCCGAACCGGCGCCGGGTTCACTGTAGCCCTGACACCAGATGCTGTCTCCTGATGCGATGTCCGGCAGGAATCGCGCTTTTTGAGCATCCGTGCCGAAGGCAAGGATCGTCGGGCCAATCAGCTCCACGCCAATATGGTTCAGCCGGTTTGGCGCGCCCGCGCGCGCGTATTCCTCTGCAAAGATGACCTGCTCGGCAATGGTAGCATCCCGTCCGCCCCAGGCCTCCGGCCAGCCGATGCAGGACCAGCCGTGTTGGGCCATCTGACGCTCCCAATCACGACGGCGCTCAGGCTTGTCAACCAGACTGGATATCCCCCGGATGTCCGCAAAGGGCCCTGAAAGCTGGTCTGTCAGCCAGGCTGCGCAGTCGGTGCGAAACACCTCCTCGCGAGGAGAAAACCCGAGCTTCATGACGCAGCGTCCAGTGTCAGGGCAGCAACTGCTTCGCGATGCGACGCGCTATCCCCGAGCAGCGTCTGTATGGATCGCGCGCGGCGAAAGAAAAGATGTGCTGGATGATCCCAGGTGAACCCAATGCCGCCATGCAGCTGAATCATGTCCGCCGCACAGCCAAAATAGGTATCCGCACAAAAAGCCTTCGCCGCGTGGACGGCGAGTTCAGCCTCGAAATGATTTTCATCAATGGCGCATGCAGCCCAGAACATGGCGGAGCGCGCCTGCTCAAGATTCACGGTGCTATCAGCCAGCCGATGCTTGACGGCCTGAAATGAACCGATCGGACGACCGAACTGATGGCGTTCTCGCACATAGGCGACCGTCGCCCGGAGCGCCGCCTCAGCACCGCCGACGGCTTCGGCAGACAGGATCAATAGACCGGCGCGGTAGGCGGCTTGACATGCATCGGACCCGCCGGTCAGCCCCTCAACGCGGACGCCGTCGAGCACGATCCGGACGAGCGGGCGGGTGGCGTCAAGCGCGCCCATGCGTTCCCGTCTCAGTCCCGGGTCGGCCGTTCGGACCAGAAATGCCCTTGCGCCGTCGCACAGGATCAGCAGATCCGCAACATGGGCATGGGGCACAGCGTCAATGACGCCCCACAAATGGCCCTCGGTTTCGGACAAACCATGCCCGAAGATCACGCCCGCGATGGCCTCGCCTGCAGCGATGGCCGGTAGCCATTCGCGCTGCTGCGCATCGCTCCCGCCGCATGCCAGCGCGCGGACCGCCATCGCCGCGCCGAGCAGCGGAATTGCCGCGAGAGTGCTGCCGGCAGCCTGCGCAACGGTCGCGGCCTCCACCATGCCCAGTCCAGCGCCGCCGGCGCTTTCAGGCGCCAGAACGCCAGCAATGCCGAGTTCGGCGCAGCCGGCGCGCCAGAGCGCCCGGTCGAAACCATCCCCGGCAATGACCGCGCGCGTTGCGTCCAGGCTTGCCTTCTCACTGAAAAAAGCAGCCGCCGTCTCGGCGATCATACGCTGCTCTGAAGTCAGTGCGAATTCCATCCGCTCAAGATCCCCAAACCTTGCGTGGCGGCGTGCGTTGCTCCAGCAGGCGTGCGACCACTGGACCGATCTCGCCCGGCTCCCACCGTTCGCCCTTGTCAACCCATGGGCCCTCGCGCCACCCATCTTCAATCATGATTTTCCCGCCCTCGACTTCGAACACGCAGCCGGTAACCTGTGCGCTG
>JBILMQ010000099.1:0-10957 GCA_044375455.1 Caulobacterales bacterium
GCGGATCCGCATGCCCTCGAAGCTTGATCCACATCTTGCGGCAATAGAAGGTTGGTTTGCGGCTGAGCCGGCAATCACCGCGCTCGCCATTCTTGGCCGGCTGGGCGTCATCGATCCCGCGACATTTGATCAAAAGCAGCACTCGATCGTGCAGCGGCTTCTGACGAAGCTAAGGGCCAAAGCCACGCGCTTTTCCCAAGACTCAGACCTTGAGCCGCATGGACGTGTCGCCGGCCGCAGCGGTGACGCCCCTCCAGTCGGGCTACGCCCGCCTTCCGGGTCGTCACCGCCAATAATGCCGCGAGCGCATTGCTTTTCACCGCATGATTATGCCGACCCCCAGAGTAACAATTCTTCCTGAGGCAATACGCGGGGTCCTTTTTCCACGCCGATCCACACCCATCGCCCGCCTGATGCGGGAGCCGCGCCGCATGGCCGAGCGCGGAAACGATGTCCCGCCATTCGTCGTCGCAGCTGGCATGGCGTCCCTGTCCAACAGTTGAGGGGACGATGCTCTACAGCCGCGGCCGTCATCACTGACCCCTCAGGACCCCAAACCCGAACATCGGGGTGGGCGCCAATTTGTCGGAACGGGTGGGCGTCGATTTAGCGGAATGCCCGGGCGCCTATTCCCCGGAATGGTGGGCGCCTTCACATCGGAATCTGCAACAGGCTCCTGCACCATTCTCACGTCCTCAATATTCGTGGCCGCAGCTATCGCCTCCGCGGCCTGGAAGAAACGCTCAACCCGCGGAACTGAGCCCCTCCCCGGACCCCACCCCGGACGATACCACCGGAACGACCGGCGACGACAGCAATTCGTAAGACTGGGTGTCGCCTTATCTCGTAAATCTGGGTGTCGTTCGACAGGTGTAGCCTGGCACGCCCGCATCGGCGACCCCACCATCGCCGATGCGATGCTCGATCGTCTGGTCCACAACGCCCATCGCATCACCCTCAGCGGTCATTCACTGCGCCGCAGATCATCCAAGGAGGCCGATCTCCCCATTCAATCATGATTTTTTGCGATTGCCTGTTTAGCTTCGTCGGATTCAGTGTTTAGCCTGGATCGGATTGACCGATCGGCCTGGATCGGAATCGGCGTTCAGCTTCGTCGGTATGCGCAGCCTTCGGCATCCCTTCGATGCTCCGTGTCTGCCCACATTTTCACGAACGCGCGCGGCACAAAATGGGCCATCATCAAAACTCATGGGACACGGGAAGCCCCACGCGCAAAAGCGCTTGGGGTATGCGTGGGACACGCCTTTAACTTGCTAAAAATCAGCAGATTGGCCCAGTTTGTCCCGTTTTCTTTTCTTAGGGGTATGAACGGTCTTTGCGGCGGCCTTGGCCCAAGTTGCCGCTCACGCGAACTGCAGACCAAAATGCATGGCCCAAGCATCAAAGTCCCGATCCTGGTGCAGGAGGGCATAGCCGTTCACAAGCGTGAACGTCGCGATGATCACATCACTTGTTTTTCGGGGCGCGACGCCCTGCGCGCGTAACGTCCGATAGCGACGCGCGGCCTCAGTGGCCAGAGAGACGCTCAACATTGGCGCCAGGCGAAAGGCGCGCAATGCTGCTTCCATTCGCACTGCGTGGGTATCGTCCCGCGCGCCCTGCAGGCATTCGAGCAGGACTAGATCGCCAACGATGATGTCGTTTGGGTGCGTGACGGCGCGCAGCTTTGTCACCGCCGGGCTAATCTCATCTCGGAAGTGGCCGATCCAGACCGACGTGTCGACGACGATCACGCTGCAGCGCCGGTATCGTCTCGGCGCAATGCATTCAGGTCACCTTCCCAGCCAATGCCGGCGAGAGCGCGCAGCGCTTCCCTGCGGCGTTGCTCGGCGACGAGAAGACGAAGACCTTCTTCCACGGTTGCGCGTTTGGTGGCGAGGCCGGAGACCGCCATGGCCTCTTCCAGCAAGTCATCGTCAATATCGATGTTTGTGCGCATGAAGCCCGCTGATGTGTATCGAGAGGTATTTTTATACACATCCGGCTTGCCTAGGTCAAATCAGAACGGCCGCCGGCCAAAATTCCAGCGCCTCAGAGCAACCGAATCCCGCCGCCAAATCCGCCGTGTGCGATCACCGCTTTGACGAACGCATCGTCCGCCGTCACCAAGGTCGCGCGTTCTGCAATGGCTGCCGCGAGGTAGAGGCAGTCATAAGCGGGGTGATCGAGGGCGAAGGCCAAATTCTGCGCCTGCGCGGTCACAGCCGCACTGGGTAAGAGCGTGACCGGCGCCGCGAGAATGCCCGCGAGCGCCCCCTGAGCGTCCGCGGCGCTGATCTGCTTTCGGCGCGCCTTTGCCCAAAGCACGTTGGCGCATTCGATCGCCAAAAGCTCCGGCGCCGCCAAAACCTCGTTGACCAGAAGATCGCGGGCGCGGTCTGAGCCAGCTTCAGGCAGCGCCCATTTCAACGCAACGCTGGCGTCGATAATCAGCATTAACCATCTCTGCGGCGATCGGCGCGCAAATCCTCAAGGCTGTCAGGGCCGGATCCCACGACGATTTTTGACCGCACAGCATCGAGCCGTGCGAGCGCCTCCTGCCGGCTCAGGCCCACGGCGGCCGCCAGCGCCCGGCGCGCCTCCTCCTCCAAGGAGGATCCAGTCGAGGCCGCCCGTCGGCGCAAAGCGTCGAGGACGGCGTCATCCAGGTTGCGGATGAGAATCTGGCCCATAGTCTACGCTTACCAGCGGCCTGATATCAATGCAATCATCCCGCTGGAGGTTTCGCCAGACGCCATCGACCAGGCGCGCGTCAATCGGCCCCCAATGGCGTCCATCAAAGCTGTTGGGTGCTTCGCCCAGAAGGAGAACTTCGCCGGCGCTCAGCATGCGGCATCCGTGCCACGCGGTGGGTGATGTGTTGGGCTGCCCGCGCATAGGCACGGCTGCAACGTCGGCGCCATTGATGCGCAAGCGGCCATTGACGGCGCAGACCTCGTCGCCTGGCATGGCTGCAACACGCTTGATGAAGCGATCGGCCGGGCCATCGCAACCGCGCGCTGCGGCAAGGGCTGGGGCAACGTCGCGCGCGCGAACAGTAACGATGGCGCCGCGCGCCAGACCTGCACCGCTGCGCATATAGAGCCCGACCGGCATGCTGGGCGCGTGATCGTAAAGCATCCAATCCGGCACGCGCGGCGCCATGGTAAACGCCACTCCGACGCCCACGACACCAGCGAGCAGAAGCGCAAGTTTTCCAACAGTGGTGCTGGCCATGGCAGCGCTGGAGCAGGAAGCGTGCCGGACCAGTTTCACCAAAGAGGTGAACCGGGAGATGAAAGTCGCCCTGTTGCATCAAGCCTCGACCACTGCGGCGTCGACTGGGGTTTCATCGACGGCCCCGGTGGCGACTGCGGTGACGCCCATCAGGTCCGGCACATAATCCGCCGCTGTCCGGGCCTTGGCGGCTGCAGTCAGAAACGCTGAAGCATTGTCCTCGAGCGCAGTCAGCCAACTGCTGATGTAAGCGGCGTGATCTTCGATATGATCGACAGGCGAGCCGATCTGCACGCCGATAAAGGCGCTGGCTGAACCGCGCCCCAATTGGGGCACAGCACCCCCAATTCCGGCATCTTCCGACATCCGCCAGCAATGGCAGCCGCCCCAATGCGTGCCCCAACTCCGCCCCAAAACTCAAAAAGCTCCGGCGGGCGCTTCCGCGACCCTCCGCAACTCGTCGCTTTTCTCGGCTTTTTGGAGCGGGCGAGGCGATTCGAACGCCCGACCCTCACCTTGGCAAGGTGATGCTCTACCCCTGAGCTACGCCCGCATCCTGGGTCACGGACCGTTTTGGATCCGCGTAAGGCGGGGCTTATGTACGATCCCACCACAGAAGGCAAGATGCAGCCGCTTGCTTCTGCAGGCGCTCAGCCGCCGGGCGATGCGGCGTCCTTCAGACCGGCCTCTGGAGGCCCGGTGTCAAGGATGGCGGCGATGCGGCGGCGAAAATCCCCGGGGCGCTCGGCAAACAGCCGGTCATAGGCGGCGGCTGCGCGTCGCTCATGCCTGCGCATACGCCTGGCGATGAGGCGCAAAATGGCCTGTCGCGCATTTGCCGGCGCGGCGCGCAGCGCGGGGTGGGCGGCAAGTTCGGCAAGGTCATTGTACGCGCCAAGCTGTGCGCGTAACCGGCGCACCGCCTTCGACCAGGCGCCCAGCATGGCCGGCCAGGCAGGCGTAACAAGGTCCAGCTGGTATCGATGGTCGGTCACGGCCGAGCGCCAGGCATGCAGGTCCGCGGCGACGCCGCTGCGCAGAGCCCGGCGCCCCCGATGGCGGGCCCGGCGATACGTTGTGGTCAGCGCTTCTGCGATGTCTGCCTGCGCCGCCGTCACGCCGACCTCGATCAGCTGACCCGCCAGCGTCTCCAGATCGGTGCGCCAGGCGGCGCTCGGCGCCGCCGCGGGGACGCCGGTCCCGCCGGGCTCCGCACATTGAACGACCGGGCCGATCAGGCGATCGGCTGGCGCCGCGAGGACTGCCGCCCCGAACGCCGCCCGGAGGACCGCTGCGGGCCTGGCTGACAGATCGTCGCACAAGGATTGCGCCAGAATGGCCAGCGCCTGGCTTTCGCGCGCCGCCGCGAGTGCGTGACGCAGGCGGCGGGCCGTGGACAGCGCCGCAACAGCCCTGTGCCCGAGAGCCGGCTGCAGCAGCCTTAGCAACGCGCGGGTCTCTTTGAGGGCGACGCGCAGGCGGCGCGCACGATCAGGGTCAGGCGCCGGTCCGGCGGCGTCGCGACAGGCGGCGGCGAGGACAGCGCCCAGGCGGGCATGGGCCTGCGCGCCCCAGGCGCGCGCCAGGCGGGCCCGTTTGCCCGGGGCTGCATTGGTCTTCGCCATAGCGTGACTGAGGGGCATTGTGGGGGTCCGTGCAAGCAAACTCTGGCGCAGCGCGAATTCCTGTTGCCGCGCGCACTGGCGCGCGCCATGTGAGACGCCATGAGAGATCCATCGGCGTCACCGCCTGAAGCTGCAGGACGCGCCGGCGCGGGCGGGCAGCCCGAGGCCGCGCAGGACGCCAGTCTTGCCGAGCGCCAGCGGGCCCTGTTCGCCTTCCTTGACGCGCACGCGATTGCCCATCACACGGTGCGACATCCACCGGTGTTCACGGTGACGGATGGCGAGGCCATCAAGGCGGGCCTGCCCGGCGGGCACACCAAGAACCTGTTCCTGAAAGACAGAGCCGGTCAGCTCTGGCTGATCTGCGCCATTGCTGAAACCGAAATCCGGCTCAATCACACGCATAGGGTGATCGGGGCTGAACGGCTCTCCTTCGGCCGGCCTGACGCGATGCGCGAGGCCCTGGGCGTGGCGCCGGGCTCGGTCACGCTCTTCGCCCTGGTCAACGATAAGGCTCGCGCGGTGCGCCTGGCGCTCGATCAGGCGCTCTTTGCGCACGAGAAGGTCAACTTCCACCCTTTGTCAAATGACGCGACGACAACGATCAGTCGGGACGGAATGATCGCCTTCCTGCGCGGGCTGGGACGCAACCCTCTGGTGGTCAATTTCCAGGCGCTCGCAGCCGGCGCGCCGATTGCGGCATCGCCGCTGGATGCCTATCTCAGCCACAACTGATCGGGAACGGCGCAAGCTGTCAGGAGAACATCATGGTCTTGTTCGGCACTACCGGGGCGGCCAAGGATACCCAGCAGGGCAAGAACCCCCACGTCAAAGACACCAACGACCAGAACTTTCGCGCCGACGTTTTGGACGCGTCGATGACCCAGCCGGTCATCGTCGACTTCTGGGCGCCCTGGTGCGGGCCTTGCCGGACCCTGGGGCCAATGCTGGAACGCCTCGTCGGCGCTGCTAACGGCAAGGTAAAGCTGGTGAAGATCAACATCGACGAAAACCCTGCATACGCGCAGCAGTTGCGGGTGCAGTCGATCCCCACCGTGTATGCTTTCGACAAGGGCAGACCGGTGGACGGCTTCATGGGCGCCGTCCCTGAAAGCCAACTTAAGGCGTTCATCGAGCGGCTGGGCGGCGCGGACGCTGGCGCGCCGGACATCGAAGGCGCGCTCGCCGCCGCCCGCGAGGCGATGGACCTCGGTGATTTTGGCGGCGCTGCGCAGGTGTATGCCGAGATCCTGCAGGAGGACCCCGCGCATGTGAAGGCGGTCGCCGGGCTTGCCCGCTGCTATCTCGCCGGCGGGGACGCGTCGCGGGCGCAGGAGATCCTGAAAATGGCGCCGGCCGACAAGGCGGGCGATCCGGACATCGTCAGCGTCCGCACAGCGCTCGAACTTGCCGACGAGGGCCGCGACGCCGGCGACCCGGCAACGCTGGAGTTGCGGTTGCGCCAGGATCCGAACGACCACGCGGCGCGCTTCGCACTCGCGCGGGCCAGGATCGGCCGCGGCGACCTGGCCGCCGCGGCCAGCGAACTCCTTGAAATCGTGTCGCGCAATCGCGAGTGGCACGACCATGCGGCGCGCAAATTGCTGCTGAAGATCTTTGACGCGGCCGGTCCTGCGGCTGATCTGACCAAGGAAGGTCGCCGCAAGTTGTCAGCGATCCTGTTCTCCTGATGGCCCGCATCGGCTCCTACCGTCGCGTCGACGATCTGCCCCGCGTCATCCCGGTTTTTCCGCTGACCGGCGCGGTCGTGTTTCCGCGCGGGGCATTGCCGCTCAACATCTTCGAACCGCGCTATCTGAACATGATCGATGACGCCATGTCGGGCGCGCGCATCATCGGCATGATCCAGCCGCGCAATCTGGCGGGTGAAAGGCCTGAGCTGTTTGCCACCGGCTGCGCCGCCCGCGTGACCAGCTACGCCGAGACCGATGACGGGCGGTATCTGATCACGCTGACGGGCGTCTGCCGGTTCCGGGTCGACGACGAGATCGATCTCCAGACCCCCTATCGTCAGGTGCGCCCGGATTATGATCCCTACGCCATTGATCTTGGCGCTCCGCTTCCCGTCGACCCGTTCGATCGCGCGGGTCTGCTCCATGCGCTGGACGTTTATCTGCGCGTCATGGGCCTGACCGCAGACTGGGAGTCGATCCGCGATGCGCCGGGCGAGGCGCTGGTCAATTCCCTCTGCGCGATGTGCCCGTTCGACCCGGTGGAAAAGCAGGGCCTCCTGGAGGCCGAGACGCTCGGGCAAAGGGCGGATGTCCTTAAGACCCTGTTTCTGGTCGCCGCTGCGGGCGAGGATGATGACCCGGGACGCCTGCAATGAGCGAGACGCCGCACGAAATCGACCCCCGGCTCCTGGAGATCCTTGTCTGTCCGGTGAGCCGAACGCCGCTCGTCTATGACAAGGCGCGCGCCGAGCTCGTCTCCAGGTCAGCCCGCCTCGCCTATCCGATCCGCGACGGCATTCCGATCCTTCTGCCGGAAGAGGCCCGCGAACTGGACGACGGCGCATGAGCGGGCAACGCCCCTGGCCGAGCGATCTCGCCTTCCACCGGGCTGATCGGCGACTCATCGTGACATTCGAGGACGGGACCGAGGCGGACATTCCCTTCGAACTGCTCCGCGTTGAAAGTCCGTCCGCTGACGTGCAGGGTCACACACCGGGCGGCAAGACAATCGTATCGCGGAAGCGCGGCGTCAACGTGCGCGCCGCCGAACCCGTTGGCCGTTACGGCGTACGGATCATCTTCGACGATGGGCATGACTCCGGGTTGTTCGCATGGGACTATCTCGCCCGTCTCGGGCGGGACAAAGACGACTTGATGGATGCGTACATCGAGGCGCTTGCCGCGCGCGGGCTGTCGCGCGACTGATCGCGCGACCGGTCTCAGGCGGCAGCCGCGCGTCCATATGCCGGACGCTCGCTCAGCCTGCGCCAGTAGGCATGAACCCGGGCCGGCGCAGCGCCCAGCACAGCCAGAACCCCGGCAAGGTGCAACGCGTACCCGACCATGATGTCCGCGCCCGTGAAGCGTGGACCTGCAATGAAGTCGCGCCCGGCCAGCCGGTCAGCAAGCGCGCCTGCGTACTGCGTCCAGCGCTCATGCGCATCGGCGACAGCGAGGGGCGCCCGGCGTTCGGGCGGCAGGATCATGGCATGACGCGCAATGACCGCAAGCGGCGCGGTCAGCGTCGCCTCACCGGCATGGCTCCACATCAGGTACTCGGCGAAATCAGCATCCTGCGGTCGGGGCCGCAGGACAGAGTCGGCGCGCGCCAGAACGTAGTCCACGATGGCGCCGGACTCGAACATTGTGTGGTCCCCCTCGCGCAGCGCCGGCACAGCCGCGAAAGGATTGAGTGCGCGATACTCCGTCGACTGCATGACCGCGCCCTGGAAGTCGAGCACCTGCAATTCATAATCTGCCCCGATCTCCTCCAGGGCCCAGACCACGCGCAAGGAGCGGGCGTGGCGACAATGGTAGACGACATACATGCAAAGCTCCGGCGCAGCGCTCTCGAAAGAGTGCCCCTGCAGGCGGGCGCGCGCAACTGCCGGCGGCACGCCGCCTGAGACCTACGCCCGGTGGGCTTCGTCAACCCCGAGCGATGCGCTGGCCAGACCGAACAGCATCACAGCGAAGGCCATCGCCGGGCCAGAAAAGACCGGCCCGGCCCAGCCGCCGAACAGGAGGTATGCAGCAACACCCAGGGCGAGCGCCAACCCCCGGCTCGGGCGGCGCGCTTGTTCTTCACCGAGCGCCAATTGCCCGAGCAGAACCGCGACCGCAGCTGCTGCGATGCCCAGACCGTAGAGACCCAGATCGAGCCGCCAGGCGATCCAGGCGGGACCAATGCCGCCATCCAGCCCGGCCAACTGCATGTCGACGGTGGCGACATGGCGTTCGAGGACGGGGCCAGCGCCCAGTCCGTAGCCGATGTCCGGCCGCAAGGCTGCCAGCGCGGCGCCGGCGCGGGCTTCCGCCGCCATTCCGCGCGGATCCAGCCAGGCGGCCCAGGGTTGAGCGTCGAAACTGACAAAGACCAGCAATCCGAGCAGACCGGCGACGGCAAGCGGAAGGATCACGCCAGCCCAGCGGCGCCAGATTGCAAAAGCCGGGCGGCGCCATGACAGACAGCCGACCGTCACAACCGCAGCGGCGAGCGCCGCCGGGATCAGCGCGGGATGGGGTCCCTGCAGCACCGCCCACACGCCGGTCAATCCAGCAGCGCCGGGCAGCAGCAGACGGCGCGCCAGCGCGCTGCGGGCATGTCGGTCAAAGGCTTCGTCGCCGGCCTGAAACGCCGCAAGGACGAAGAGGAGGCCGCCGCCGGCTGCAAGCGTCGCGCGCCATGGATGCGGCGCGGCGGGTCCGGCCACCGCCGCCGCGAGCATCATGCCGAGGACAGTCCCGGCCATCAGCACGCCGGCGATCCGCCGTCGTCCAACCAGCCTCGCGCCGGCCCCGACGATGCAGGCGGCGCCAGCCATGCCTGCAAGCCCAAGCGCTGCAGCCTGGGTGCGCGCGGCATCGACCGGCCCCGCGGCGGCGTCTGACAGACCCGCCCCAAGAAAATCCGCGCCGAACAGGCTATAGCCGACCAGCGCAAGCACAACCGCCGCAGCTGGAGCGGTCCGCCAGATCTGGTCGACCAAAGCCCGGCGGGTCCGCGTCAGCGCGATCAGCGCCGTGAGCGTCGCCCCGGCGAGGCCGGCCACGATCGGCCCGGCGCCCTGGTCGAAAAGGCGGGCGAGCAGCACACACACAGCCAGCACGGCCGCCAGCGCCGTCAAAAGCACCGTCCACGGCCTTTCCGGTATGGCGCGGTCGGTCATCGGCGAGCGCCCGGGACGCGGCGACCGGGATCGCCGCCGGGCGGGCGGGGGGCAGCCGCACCGATGCGCCAGACCTTCTGATGAAAGAGCCAGGCCGTGGCGACGATGGTGTCGATGTCGGAGTGACGCGGCTTGAATCCAAGCTCGCGCTGCGCCGTAGCCGGATCGGCGACCAGGAAGGGCACATCTCCGGGCCGACGTGGAGCGATGAGATACGCAACGCCCGCACCGACGGCGCGTTCGCACGCAGCGATGATTTCGAGCACTGAGGCGCCGCGCCCGACGCCGAGATTGGCGGTCACCCCGCCGGGCCGCTCAAGCAGCCGCTCGAGGGCAGCCACATGCCCGCTCGCCAGATCGCTGACATGCACGTAATCCCGCACGCAGGTGCCATCAGGGGTGGGATAATCCGCCCCGAACACCTTCAGCCCCTCGCCACAGCCGGCGGCGGCGCGCAAAACGTTTGGGATCAGATGGGTCTCGGGATCGTGCTCCTCGCCGATCTCGCCCTGGGGGTCGGCGCCGGCGGCGTTGAAGTAGCGCAGGATGGCTGGCTGCAGTCCATGGGCGCGGGCATAGTCCGCAAGGATCTGCTCCACCATCAGCTTGGTGCGGCCATAGACGCTCTGGGGGCGTTTCTCCGTCATCTCCGGGATTGGGTTGATGTCAGGCGCGCCATAGACTGCCGCAGTCGAGGAGAAGACGATACGAGCCACCCCCGCTGCCCGCGCCTCCTCCAGAAGGGTCAGTGTGGCGGCCACATTGTTCCGGTAGAAGCCGGCAGGATCGCGCTCGCCCTCGCCGACCTCGATCCGGGCCGCGAAATGCATCACTGCAAGCGGCTGGTGCGTCGCGAAGGCCGCACGCAGGCAAGACCGGTCGCCGGCATCGCCCTCGATGAGCGGTCCCCAGCGCACGGCATGACGCTTGCCGCTCGTCAGATTGTCGAAAACCACCGGCAGGAAACCGGCGCGCGCCAGCGCCTTGCAGGCGTGGCTGCCGACATAGCCTGCGCCGCCGACAACGAGAACACTCCCTCTGGCAGTCACCCGTCACCTCGATCCCTGCAGCCGCCGCCCCATGCAGCCTGCCCTCTGCCTGCCGACCTCTGCCTGCCGACCTCTGCCTGCCGACCTCTGCAGGCGCCGTTTCAGTCTGCGCGGACGTCCCCGCGGATTGGTCGCACGGCTGTGCGCTGGCGCCGCTTGAACGGCGGCGCCGTCAGTTTGCG
>JBILMQ010000100.1:0-10917 GCA_044375455.1 Caulobacterales bacterium
CTGCCAGCAAGGGTGCTGCCGAGCTCATCACGGCGGCTTTTGCGAGAAGTTACTTTGCCGATGGCCCAACCCGGGTCATCAGCCTGCGATCCGGCAATGTGATCGGCGGCGGCGACTGGGCCGCTGACCGGCTTATCCCTGACCTCATCCGGGCCGCGCGCGATGGGCGGCCTGTGGACATCCGCAGCCCGAGCGCCGTTCGGCCCTGGCAGCATGTTCTCGATCCGCTGACCGGCTATCTTCTGGCGATCGAGCATGCCGCGTCGGGTCCTGCGCGCGCCTTTGACGCCTGGAATTTCGGCCCCAATCCTGGTGAGGAATTGACGGTGCGCGCCGTGGTGGACGTGGTGCGACAGTATTGGCAGGGCGTTCTGGACGCGAGGTTTGCACCTGAGGATCGCGCTGCGGCCAAGCAGGAGGAGGCTGGGCTGTTGCGGGTGGACAATACAAAGGCCAAGGCGGAGCTTGGATGGCGCCCGAGCCGCAACAATACCGAGACAATCTCTGCCAGCGTGGCCTGGTATGGCGCCGTCCTGGCGGGCCAATCGCCCCGGGACGTGACCGAGCGACAGCTGAGCGACCTGCTGTCGCTCTCGACCGGGGCGTAAATCACGTTACATCGGGGCTCGCAGAGGCGTCCGGCGGCAGCGCCGATGAGGGGGTATGAATGTCCAAAATCAAAGCCGCGCCTGACTTTGCGGAACAAACCATCATTGCGGGCGATCACTCGAGCCGGGAAGCCGACGCCATTCGCAGTCAGATCGCCGAACTCGTGCAGCGCTATGCCGAGATCGCGCACAAGGCTCCGGAGTTTCAGCCCGGGGTGTCCCGGGTGCCGGTCTCCGGCAAGGTCTATGACCACCGCGACATGCAGAACCTGGTGGAGTCCGGCCTTGATTTCTGGCTCACCACGGGCCGGTTCAACAGGAAGTTCGAAGCGCGGCTCGCGGCCTATTTCGGAACCAAGCATGCGATCACCGTCAATTCCGGCTCCAGCGCCAATCTTGTTGCGGTCTCCGCGCTGACGTCCGACCTCCTCAAGGGCGACGCTTTGAAGCCTGGCGATGAGGTCATCACCTGCGCCACCGGCTTCCCAACTACGGTCAATCCAATCCTTCAGAATGGGCTTGTGCCGGTTTTCCTTGATGTGGAACTCGGCACGTACAACATCGACGTGCGCCGGCTTGAAGAGGCCTTGAGCCGTCGCACGCGCGCGGTTGTTCTTGCCCATGCGCTGGGCAACCCCTTCGATCTTGGCGTGATCTCAGAGTTTTGCCGCAAGCACGATCTCTGGCTGGTCGAGGACTGCTGCGATGCGCTTGGCGCAACCTATGACGGCCGGAAAGTTGGAACGTTCGGCGTGGCCGCAACCGTCAGCTTCTACCCTGCACATCATATTACGATGGGCGAGGGCGGAGCAGTGGTGTTCAGCAATCCGATTTACAAGCGGGCGGCGGAGAGCGTGCGCGATTGGGGACGGGATTGTTGGTGTGAGCCCGGTTTCGACAACACCTGCGGCCAGCGCTTTCAGTGGCAGCTTGGCGATCTCCCTTTTGGGTACGACCACAAATACACCTATTCCCATATTGGCTACAATTTAAAGATCACCGACATGCAGGCGGCGGTCGGCTTGTCGCAGCTCGACCGTCTTGAGGAGTTCATTGCGGCGCGACGGCGCAATTTCGATCGCCTATGGGCGGGCCTTGGCGATCTGCAAGACCTCATAATCCTGCCGCGCGCGACCGATCGTTCGCATGCCTCCTGGTTTGGCTTCCCGATCACCATCCGCCCGGAGGCAGGCATTGGGCGTAACGAGGTCGTCGCGCAGCTTACGGCGGCTAAGATCGATACACGCCTGCTGTTCGGCGGCAATCTGTTGCGGCAGCCGTACATGAAGGGGCGACCGCATCGAGTTGTCGGGGATTTGACGGCGTCAGACACGGTGATGAACGCTACATTTTGGGTCGGCGTGTTTCCCGGCCTCACCGAGGCGCATATCGACTATATGATCGCGACCTTATCGCGCATCCTGCGCCAAGCCTGACGCCGAGCCCGCGCCGCCTCGCTTGAACCCTGCCCGGGCAGCCGCTAAGAGAAGCTGTGGATAGGGCCTGCGCAGGGCGGGCCCGTGCGTGGTTTTTCACCTCGGATCCATCCGGGCGCCGTGTGACCTGGCAGCGGGGGGACACATATCATGACCGACAGCGGTCCAAATGGCGCGCCGCCCGCACCCGCCGCGTCCCCGTCCCCAACCACGCCGTCCGCCGCAAATGCCGTGACGGCGCCGGCCTCATGGTTGTGGGCAGGGGCAGTCTTTGGCGCCGCCATGATCAGCTTCTGGCTGGTCTTCGGCACGATGATGCCCGGGGTCACGGGCATGGTGGGGCATGATTTCAGTCTCCTGCTGCCGGGCCTTTTCGTTGGTCGGGTGTGGTTTGAGGCGAACGGACCGCTCGTAACGCCCTGGTTTGTTCCCAGCATGTGCGGCGGGGTTTGGTGGTTCCCGAGCGCCGGCTCGGGGTATTATTCGATCCCCCAAGCGCTGGCGATGATGATGTCGCCTCTGGCGGCGGTGCAGGTCTCATTTTTATTGTTCGCCGGTATTGGCTTTGCCGGGACTTTTCTGCTGGTGCGGCGCTGCTTCGGCGTGGCCCTGGTGGTTGCGCTGGCCGCCGCGGTGATCATGACCTTCAATGGATTTTACGCCTATCGCTCCGTCATTGGACATTTTTTCCACAGTTTTATGATCCTGCCATTGATTTGCTATCTGGCGCTTCGCGGCGCGCGGCAAGTACCTGGCGAAAGCCCGGGGCAGCGATCAGCATTTGTGCTGCAGCTCCTCGGCGTTGCGGGGGGCTGGGCCTATGTGATCCTGAGCGGCGCGACCCAGCTCTTGCCGCATTTTGCGCTCGCAGCAGCGCTCGTCCTGCTGGTGCATGGTGTTGTCGTGGGCCCATCCGGGCGGCCCTGGCTCTTGATGGCCGGCGGCGGCGCCTTCGCCTTGTGTCTCTCGGCGGCCAAGCTCAGTGCGGCGATGGCGCTCACGGCGCAGTTCCAAAGGGCCGATTACAAGCTCCCTGGCGCCAGCGATCTCTTGGAATCGGCCGGCCTCATGCTTCGCAGCCTGTTTTTTCAGGCGCCGGCTGATGCGACTGCCCAACTGGAGAACGTCCAATGGGCGCTGGAGCGCCATGAGTGGGAATATGGTCTGAGCCCCGTCGCTTTGATCCTGCTCCTGGTCGGAGCGGTGATGTTCGTGCGCGCCGCCAACAAAGCCTCGATCGACGAGTTCCTGCGCAATCGCGTGAGGGTTCTCACCCTCATCACCGCCCTGACGCTCGCCTTTATCCCGATTGCGCTCAACACTTATGGCGAGCCCTGGAACGCGTTCCTCAAATCAACGCCCATTCTTGGCAGCATGAGCAGCATGGTGCGCTGGATCTGCGTTTATATTCCAGTGCTGGTTGTCCTCTGCGCTTTGTCGCTCAACCATTTGTTCGCCGATGCGCCAAAGCGCCAAATGGCGGCGGCGGTCCTCGCCATGGTCGCGGTCGTCGGGTATAATGCCTTAGCCGATAAGGCGTTCTACAAGAACCAGTCCTACTCGCCGGAACCTATCCAGTCCGCCTACCGACAATTGGAGCAGACCGGCAAGATCACCCCGGTCCAGGGCGTCGGCGTTTTCTTCGACGCCAAAACGAACGTCATCCAGATGCCCATTAACCGCAATGACACGTTTCTGAACGGCTGGTCGCAACTGGCCTGTTACGAGCCTCAATTCGGCTACCGGTTGGAGTGGTTCCCGCAGAAGACGCTCCAGCCCGGCCCGGCGACCGATGTCCGTGAAGGCCGCTACAACTTCAAAGACCCGTCCTGCTATGTCTTTCCGGAAGCCAACAAATGCGAACCCGGCGACCATTTCAAGGTCGGCGAAGAACAGCGGATGGAAAAGCTTCTCAACTACAAGCCCTATCCCTTTAGGTTTTCGCAGAGCCAGGAGATCGCCAATCTGGTGTCGCTTGTCTCCTGGATCGGTGCGGGCCTGGTTCTGGTCTTGGCGCTTGTGTCCGCTCTGAGGCGTCGGGCAGGGGCTGCAAAAGGCGCGCAATAAGGCATGCAGAAGGCAAGCTGGTCCGGCGCATCAGCCGGTCCGCCGCGCCTGCCCATGAAGAGCCCGCTTGACCGGAGAGCGCGCTTCGGGCCACCCCATGGCCGCATCTTCGGGCGCGTGTCTTGGTTTCGAGCCGCGCTTTGGATTTTTCTGAGGCGCGCCCGCGTCGCAGTTTCGCCAGCCGCACTTTTACCAAGGCCGCTCAATGTCTCATGCGGATCAAGCCACAGCGGGCCCCTCGCAAGGCCGCGCCATTCAGGAAAATCTTCCCGCGGCCTTGCAAGACTATGCCGCACGCCTGCGCGAGCGCCGGCTGCGCGACGGTCCCGCAGCGCCGCACCTTGCACGCCTGGAAGCCGAAAGCATCACCATCCTGCGCGAGACGGCGGCGGCCTTTCGCAAGCCTGTCCTGCTCTATTCCATCGGCAAGGATTCAACCGTCCTGATCCACCTCGCCATGAAGGCGTTCTGGCCCAGCCCCCCGCCATTCACGGTGTTGCATATCGACTCCTTATGGGAGTTCCAGGCCATGGCCCCGTTCAGGGATGCGCTGATGGCGGCGCTGGGTCTGTCTGTCCTTGTGTATGTGAATGAGGAGGGACGACGCGAGGGCATCAATCCGTTTGTGCACGGTTCAGCAAAGTTTACCGACGTGATGCGCACGCAGGGACTGCTGAAGGCCTTGCAGGAGGGTCGTTATGATGCAGCAATCGGCGGCGCACGCCGCGATGAAGAACGGTCGCGCGCAAAGGAGCGGATTTTTTCGGTGCGCAGTGCGCAGCAGAGCTGGGATCCGCGCCGCCAGCGCCCGCAATTGTGGTCGATCTACAACACCAGGTTGCGGCCCGGCGAGTCCATGCGGGTGTTCCCGCTGTCGAATTGGACCGAACTGGACATCTGGCTCTATATCGCACAGGAAAAGATCCCCGTGGTTCCGCTCTATTTCGCCAAGGAGCGTCCGGTGGTGGAGCGGGGCGGCATGTTGTTGATGGTGGACGACGCGCGCATGGCGCTTGCGCCCGGCGAGACCCCCCGCTTCGAACGCGTGCGGTTCCGCACATTGGGCTGTTATCCTCTGACCGCAGCTGTGCGCTCGCAGGCCGACACGATCGACGCCGTGGTGCGGGAAATGTTCGAGACCCGCCATTCCGAACGCTATGGCCGGCTGATCGACTTCGATGACGAGGCGTCCATGGAGAAGAAGAAGCGCGAGGGCTATTTCTGATGTCTGCGCCGCCCCGCAGGCCCGGCGCGCCAGAGCTCGCATCCTCCGCGCTGGGTGCGAACGGGGTCTTGCGCCTTGTCACCTGCGGCGCGGTCGATGACGGCAAGTCCACCTTGCTTGGCCGGTTGTTCGCTGACGCCGGGGCGGTGCTGGAAGATCACCTGGCGAGCCTGAAGAAGCGCAGCGAGGGCCGGCGCATTGATCACGGCGAGTTGGACTATTCCCTCTTGTTCGACGGGCTGGAAAGCGAGCGCGAGCAGGCCATCACGATCGATGTGGCGTATCGCTATTTCATGACCGCCCGTCGCAAGTTCATCGTTGCTGATTCCCCTGGCCATGAAACCCACACCCGCAACATGGCGACGGCGGCATCCAATGCCGATGTCGCGATAGTGCTTGTCGACGTGCGTCGCGGGCCTTCCGCCCAGACCTTTCGTCATTTGCAGATCGCTGCCTTGGTGGGCGTCAAAGCGGTCATCATCGCCGTCAACAAGATGGACATGGTCGCCTATGCGCCGGAGCGCTTTCGCGCAATTACAAGCGAGATCGAGGCTGCCTGTCAGTCGTTGCGGCTTAGCGTATTCGCCAGCATTCCGGTGTCGGCTGTATGCGGCGACAACATTGTCGTCCGCGCGAACGCCATGCCGTGGTATGCGGGAGCGACCTTGATTGAGGCGATTGAGACGGTCGATGTGGCGCAGGATCGCGTGGCGGCGCCGCTGCGGTTTCCCATTCAGATGGTCATGCGTCCGCATGATGATCTTGGCGGGCGCGGCTATTCCGGCGTGGTGGCTTCGGGAAGGGTCGAGGCTGGGCAGGACGTCCTGATCGCCCATTGGGGAGTGCGGGCGCGTGTCGTCCGGATTGTCAGCCCTGACGGGGATCTTACCCATGCCAGCGCCGGCGATGCGGTGACGCTCGTGCTGGAGGGCGACCATGATCTCTCGCGCGGCGATGTCCTGGCAGATCCGGGCGCGCCTCCGCTGGTTGCGACCGGCTTTGAGGCCGATCTTGTCTGCCTGGACGAGGCGGGCGCTCCTCCTGGCAAGCGTTTTGAACTGCGCGTCGGTCCCAAGGCTGTCAGCGTCACGCTGGAGAACGTCATTGCACGGATCGACCATGGCGGAGCGCTTGGGTCGGGCTCCCAGCTTGGCGGTCTTGCGCTCAATGACATAGCGCGCTGCCGCTTTGTGCTGTCGCGGCCGATCGCGTTGGATCTGTTCGATGATGATCCAACGACAGGCGGGTTCCTGCTCGTTGAGCGCAATGACGGCGACACAATTGCTGCTGGGATGATCCGTTCCATCGTAGCCACCAATGTGCGCCCGCACGCGGCGACGATGCGCAGAGTGGATCGCCAGGCGTTGATGGGGCACCGGGCTTGTGTCCTTTGGCTTACCGGCCTGTCGGGCTCTGGCAAGTCGACGATTGCGGATTGCGTGGAGAGAAGGCTCTACGAACTTGGCGCGCACACGTTCATTCTCGACGGTGACAATCTGCGCAGCGGCTTGAACAAGGATCTCGGGTTTTCGACAGTGGACAGGGTCGAGAATATTCGACGAACAAGTGAAGTTGCGCGGCTGTTCACGGATGCGGGCCTCATTGTCATCTGCGCCCTGATCTCGCCATTTCGCGCTGATCGCGCCATTGCACGCGATATTCTGGGCGACTCAAACTTCCTTGAGATTTTTGTTGATGCCCCGCTTGAGGTCTGCGCTGGACGCGATCCTAAGGGCCTGTATCGGCGCGCCATCGCCGGTGAGATCGCCGAGTTTACCGGTGTGTCCAGTCCTTACGAACCGCCTCTGGCGCCGGATCTGCATTTGGCGACAGATGTGGCGAGTGCGGAGGATTGCGCGGACTTGATTGTGGCGGAACTCTGCCGTCGCGGCATTGCCTGAAACCGCGCTGGCGTGTTTTGGCTACGGCCCCATTGGCGCGTGGCGGCGCCGGGCGGTAAGCGGGTGCGGTCAATCGCGATGGCCTTGTCGCGCTAACCGGCTGTAGGCGCGCGCAACATGCAGACGGCATGTCTGGCAACAGCGGATCGTTGGCTGGCTGCAGCACGGCAACACGTTCCGGCTTGGTAAGCGCATGCGCGGGCTTGGGGTGGACAGCGTCAGGCCTGCGGTCGCCTGTTTGAAGGCCATCATGCGATTTCCAACGCTGAAGCGTGCGCACGTCACTCCCGGCAACTTCACACGCAGGTGCAACCTTGCGCTGTCGCGGTGATCCCGATCGATCCATTTGGCTGTTCTTTGGCAATCTTCCAGTCCGATCATTCGTCCTCGCCCTTTTGACAGATCGCCCCGAGCTGTCCTGAAAGCACCAACAGCGCGGCCATTTCGGCCAGGGCCTTGTCCTTGCGGCGTAATTCGCGTTCGAACTGCTTGATGCGCCGCCGGTCGAAGGCTGTCTCCTGAGGGCTTGCGCGCTGTTCCTAAGGCTCGGAGAGGGCCTTGGTGGGGCTTGCCTGGCAGGCCGCGGGTTTTTGAGGGTATTTCCCGTGCTCTCGGCGCCAAGCGCTGCGGGCCGCGCGCCATCGCTGCAGGGTATCGGCCGAAACGCCGACCTCGCGGGATACTTCCTCAATTGAGGAGGTGTTGGGCGGCAGAAGCCTCGCCGTGGCCTTGGTCTTGAATTCTTGTCCGTATCGCGCCATCGCCTCTTCGCATGCGCCCCGCCGGTAGAGTGCTATTGCGGCGGCAACTCCTCTGACCAGGGGGCAGGTGTGGCGGCTTGGTGGGCCCTTCATCGCAGGACCTGGGCGCACTTCCCGCTTAAGGACTTATGCGGCACACCACATCAGCCATTGTGATGCGCGCGACCAATCGGTTATGGAAACTCTATGCACACGCGACCTTCTGTCGATCCTTTTCCGGCACGCCCGATCAGCGCACGCCTTCTGGAGGCGGGCTACCCTGGCCTTGACCTACCAGACGTCAGCGGGCGCGTTCAGCCCGGGTTTCTCAGGGGCCGTTGTCCCACGCACGGGTACCAGAGGGGCTGGGGTCTCGAGTTCGGGGGACTGGCAGATAAGATTGCGGGCCATCCACTCTACCGTGAGGCGCTGCTGGCATCAGAGGCCAGATCTGTGATGCATCCGCACCGGATGATGAACATCTTCATGATCATCGCCTGCCATTTCGACCAGATCGCTGATCATCACATCGTCGAGTTCGGGTCATACCGCGGCGGCAGCGCGCTGTTCATGGCGCACCTTCTCAAGCGCCTCTGGCCCGAAGCTAGCCTGTGGTCTCATGATACTTTTAGCGGCATGCCGCAAACAGATAATATGTCCGACCTGCACACTCGAGGGGATTTTTATGAAGCCGACCTTGCCGGGTTCCGGCGTATCCGTGCAGAGGCTGGGCTCGATGCGCTTCAGATCAGGCCAGGCCTTGTGCAGGATACTTTTCCTGACCCAGCCCAACAGGGACTGCGCTTCGGGCTCGCGCATTTCGACATGGACATCTACGAGCCGACCTTGATGGCGCAGCAGGCGGCCTGGGATTTAATGACGCCTGGCGGCTATTATGTTTACGACGATGCGACGGTCTCAAGCTGCATCGGAGCGACCCAGGCGGTTGAGGAGTTAATCCGCAGCCGCGAACTGCATAGCGAGCAGGTTTATCCGCATTTCGTATTCCGGGTTGGTGTGCCTTCAGCGGCGCCTGAGACGCGATCAGACGCCGGTGAGGATTGATCGACGCACGAGGTCGCAGAGATTGCCCCCGGAAAACGGGAGGCCCGCAATACCGGCCCTGGCCGCCGCCTCAATATCACTGGGTTTGTCGCCGATAAGCAGGCTGCGCTGCGCATCGATTGGCCACTCGGTCATGGCGCGAAGCAGCATGCCCGGGTTCGGTTTGCGGTCTGGATGATCGCTGGCTTTATAGCGCGCCACGGTCGCGTCCGCATGAAACGGACAATGGTACCAGGCATCGACATGGGCCTCTGCGCGCGCGAGGTCGCCCGCCATGACGTCATGGAAGGCGGCGACCTGTTCTTCCGTGTAGTAGCCTCGCGCAACCCCAGCCTGGTTGGTCACGACAATGACGAGATAGCCTGCTTCGTTGGCAAGGCGCACCGCCTCGCGCGCACCATCGATCCACTGCAATTGGTCGGCGCGATGCGGATAGCCGACATCGACATTCAAGACGCCGTCGCGGTCGAGAAACAGACACGGCCGGATCCGTCGTGCAGGCGCCTCGCGGCAGGCCTGCGCAAAGCTGTCGGGCAGGCCCATGTCAATGAAATAGCCATCAAACTGACGTCCTTCCAGCTGGCCTGCTGCGGCAAGCCGGGGAAACACGTCCTGTTCGAGTGAGCAGGGCCCGCCGATCCAGTCGAGGATCTCGCGCCGCATATGGTAGACGCCGCCATTGATCAGGGCCGGCCCCGTGAGGGCGCTGTTCTTCTCCGCAAAGCCCGTCACCTGTCCATTGTGCAGTGAGACGGCGCCGTAGCGGGCGGGATCTGTGACTTCACGCAGGGCGAGGCGTGCGGTTGCTGCGGGCGGCAGTTCCGTTGCAAGGGCGCGCAGATTGATGTCGAACAGCGAGTCGCCATTCGCCATCAGAAACGTCGACGCCAGGCGGTCACTGGCCGACCGCAGGGCCCCGCCGGTGCCTTGCGGTTCGGGCTCGCGCACCACCTGAACGGTTGCGCCGCGCAGTGTCCGGCCTTGATAGATTGCCTCGACCTGCTCGCCCAGATGGCCGGCCAGGAGCAGAATGTCGCCAAAGCCGTGGCGCGCAGCCTCCTCGATGACGACATCGAGAAAGCGCAGGCCCGGCGCGATCTCCAGGAGCGGTTTCGGCGTGGCCGCGGTGAGCGCGCCCAGGCGCGTGCCTTTGCCGCCGACGAGAAACACAGCCTGTCGCGTTGTCATTGGTCGTCAACCTGATGTTGCGATGGCCGTGCGGCGCGCACCACCGCAAATCGGCCGCCGCATGCCACGCGTGCGGCGGCGCGCTTTCAGGGCGCAGCCGCAGCGATCGTCGTCTTGGTTCATCCTGAGCGACGTTGCATCTGATCTACCCATTCGTCCAGTCCGCGCGCAAGTCACGGATAACTGGACGGATGACGGCCCCGCTTTCAGACCGGTTCCGGCTGACGCCGACGGGAGAACCCAGCCGGTATGGGCTGTCAGGTGCGATCGAGCGCGCGATGGCGCCGGCTGATATGCACCACCTCAGTCATAACCTCGACGCCGCGCCCTTCGATGGAGAACACATCCTCTGCATAGCGTGTGGCGGCCTGGCGCATCGTGGTCCACAGCGCGCGGTCCTCAAACAGGCGACATACCGCGTCTGCGAAGGCCTGCGGATCCTCGGCGATGGCGGCTTCGCGCCCGGCGGTGAGGTCCATGCCCTCTGCGGCGACCGGCGTCAGCACACTGGGCGCCCCATGGGCAAACGCTGCTGCGACTTTGCCCTTCACGCCGGCGCCATAGCGCAGGGGCGCAACGAAGACCCGGCACATTTCGAAATATGGCGACACGTCCGGTACATAGCCGGTGATGTCGACCTGGGGTCCCGCCAGCCTGGCGAAGTGTGTCGGCGGGTGCGCCCCGACC
>JBILMQ010000129.1:0-9406 GCA_044375455.1 Caulobacterales bacterium
ATCTATCCCGACCGCATCCGGGCCGAGATCAACCACGCGCTCCTCGCGATAGATGGCGGGCGGCTCGCGGGTGTCGAGATCCAACACCTCCTGATAGGAAATCGCAGCGCTGCGATTGATGCCCTTGGTGCCATCCGCGCTCATGCTCACTCGCTCCCCTGCAGCTGCGTGTGCAGGGATTATGGTGGAAACGCCGGCCGATGGGGAGCCCCCAATTGCGGCCCGCTCCGCCCCTCGTGCGGCGGTATTGCCGCCGCCGCTGCGCGCCCGCGTCATCGATTGTGTCATCGATTGCGTCCTGCGCAGGTCCAGGTTTGCTCCACCGGCGTCCAGCCGGTCCAGGCCGCCCGCTCCGCTCTGCCTCGCCCAGCCCCGCCGCCAGAGGCGCAGCGCGCGCTCAGCCTCACCGTTCGCGCCGGCGCCATCGCGCGCGCGCACCGGTGTCTCGCCGGTCGCCAGCCGCCGGCGCTGCTGGGCGGCTCAGCGCTGACGTCTGAAGGATGTGCTGAACCCGCGCCGCGCCCCAGTGTCGGGATCTATGTCCTCCACGAGCACGACGATCGCGTCCGCGCCCAGGCTGCGGTAGGTGATGACGTTCGGTGCGTCATGCGCGAGGTTTTCAAACACCGCCTCATCGCTCGTGATCGCCTTCAGGGGGAACGGCGTGGCCGGTTGGCCGAGCGGGCTCGCCCAGAGCGTCAAGACGCCGTTTGAGGCCGAGATGCGCAGAAACTCAAAGCGCACCTGCGTTGGTCCGACGTTGCGCCCGGCGCCGACCATCAAGCCGCCCTCCGGGGCCATCCATATCTCTTCCGCCCGGGCGCCGTTCTCATTCGACACCCAGGATCCGGCAAGCCACGCAAGATCATCCAGCCGGGGGCGATAGATCGGCTCGCCGGCGCGGGCGGGACCGCCCGGGAGCCCGCATCCCAGGATGAGAAGGGCGAAGAGGCCGGCGCAGACGGGCAGATGGGGGGGCGATCGCATGCGCCGGCTATAGCAGGTCAGCGCCGGGGCGCGCGAGCCTGCCGCGCCGATGATCTGGGCCAGTCATCAGCGCCCAGCATCAGCGCCCATGATGAATGCCCATGATGAACGCCGGTGATCACCGAGGGAGCGCGAGGCTGGGCAAGCGCGCGGCGCCGACCAGCGTGTTGAGCATCAGCTTGCCTGCGATCGGCGCACGCGACAGAGGGCCGAGCGCGAGGTCGCGCAGACCCGGGGCGAACCAGCCATCCGATTGGAAGGCGGGGGTCAAAAGCGCCGACATCGCCTGCGTCCAAGTCACATAAGGCCGGCGCATCTCCTGCCAGAGTGCAAGCGCGGCGTCGGGTGAGCTGCAGTCGTCCAGCGCATCGCCAAGCACCGCCGCATCACTGAGGGCGAGATTGGCGCCCTGACCCAATTGCGGACTGGTCCCGTGGGCGGCGTCGCCCAGCATCACCACCCGTTCATGGACCCAGCGGCGCGCCCGCACATTGCGATAGACCGCGTGGGTCATTTCTTCCAGATGCGCGACGCCATCCAGCAGGTCTGCCGCCTCCGGCCATAGCGCGCGCGCCTTGTCGCGCCAGGCGTTTAATCCCGCCTTTCTCCAGTCCGTGATTTGCTCATTGCGAAGCGACCAGAACACCGCGACGTTGTCGCGACCGCCGGTCGTCCCCGGCGCTTCGCCGATCGGCAGCACGCCCATCATCTCGCGCCCGGCACGATACGTTTGGGCAAGCCCGCCGCGCCAGCGTCCCTCCGGATCCGGCCGGGTCGTCCACACCGCCCCCCACGGGTAAAGCGCTGCTTTCGCCTCGGGAAACAGGCGTGTGCGCAGGGCGGAACTCTGGCCGTCGGCGAGGATGACCAGATCAAATGGCCCGAACCGGCGGCCGTCACCCGCAATCAGGGTCGGATTGGCCGGCTGGTCGATCGCCGTGATCTCGCAGGAGCACACCAGCTCCACATCCGCCCGCTCCATGCCCAGAAGCAATGCATCGAACAGTGTGGCGCGGTGGATGCCGAGGCCGAAAGCTTCCGGGCGCCACTCGCCGTAGCGCAAGTCCAGCACCGTATCGCCATCCGCGGTGCGCCCATGCACCCTGAAGACCGGGCCTCCGCGCGAGATGACATGGTCGATCAGGTCCATGCGGGCGAGCGTGGACAGGCCTGACGGCTGCAGCAACAGCCCGGCGCCAACAGGCGCCGGGGCACTGAACCGTTCGAATACGGTCACCTCGGCGCCGTCCTGGGCAAGGATCGCCGCGCTTGCCATCCCGCCGATGCCGCATCCCACCACGCCAACGCGCATGCCCGCCTCCACAGTCGCTCCATTCTGCCCGACTTCCACAGCGCCTGGCCATCCCCCAGGCTGCCGTGGTCGCCGTGCTCTCCTGCGGCGGGCGCCAACGCACGCGTCCGGCGCGCCGCACATCCGGCCCCCCCCGTGTAAGGGGGGTGATCAGCCGGCGCGCGGGGGAGGGTGTGCAACTGGACGGCAGCCATGGTTGCTGGGACGGGGCTCGCGGGCCAGACCGCGCCCGCCTCGCGCCCTGGCGCCGCCGCCCCGCCAGGCGCCTCAATTTCAGGCGCCAACGCCAGGCGGGGATTGACCGGCCGTGGCGACGCGGCGCACATCGCGGACATGGCGGACGCGACACCCCAGTCCGAGACACCCCAGTCCGAGACACCCCAGTCCGAGACATCCCAGTCCGGGACATCCGGTCTGGAGGCTGGCGCGCAGGCCGCCGGGCGGTCCGGCGGCGGCGCGTGGTCGGCCGCCGGCCTGCGTGCAGACAGGCCCGGCGAGGGGCCCCTGGCTGGCTATCCGGTGGAGGCCGCGTTCGACGAAATGTTCGCCCGCGACGGGCGGGCGCGTGCTTCCTACACGGCGCTCTATGACGCGCTGGCCGCGTCGACCCCTGACGAACTCAACGAGCGGCAGCGCTCGATCGAGCAAAGCTTTCTCTACCAGGGCATCACCTTCACCGTTTACGGTCAGGCGCAAGCCACTGAGCGGATCATCCCCACCGATGTCATCCCGCGCATCGTGCCCGCCAGTGAATGGCTGGTTCTGGAAAGCGGGCTGAAGCAGCGCCTCGACGCGCTCAACCTGTTTCTGGATGATCTCTACAACGATCAGCAGATCCTGAAGGACGGCGTGGTGCCGCGCGACCTCGTGCTCGCGTGTCCGAATTTCCGGCGCGAAATGCTTGGCGTGCGGGCTGCAAAAGGCGCCTATGTGAATGTCTGCGGCACGGATCTGATCCGCGGTCAGGATGGCGCCTACGCCGTGCTGGAGGACAATCTGCGCGTGCCGTCCGGCGTCTCCTACATGCTGGCCAATCGCGAGGCGGTGAAGCGGGCTTTCCCGACGCTGTTCCGCCAGGCCCGCATCCGGCCCGTCGAGCAGTATCCCGACGCGCTGCTGGGCATGCTGAAGGGGCTTGCCTCTGATTACCAGCCCGATCCTGTCGTGGTGGTGCTCACTCCGGGCGTCTTCAATGCCGCATATTTCGAGCACGCCTATCTCGCCCGTCTGATGGGCGCGCCCCTGGTTGAAGGCCGCGACCTCGTCGCGCATAACAACATCATCTACATGCGGACCACCTCAGGGCTGCAGCGCGTCGATGTGATCTATCGTCGGATCGATGATGACTTCATCGATCCTGTCACGTTCCGGCGCGACTCCATCCTGGGCGTGCCGGGGCTGATGAACGCATATCGCGCCGGCAATGTGGTGATCGCCAATGCGCCCGGCTGCGGCGTGGCCGACGACAAGGCCGTCTACGCGTATACCCCTCACATCATCCGTTACTATCTCGGCGAAGACGCCATCCTGCCGATCGTCGAAACCTATCTCTGCCGGGAGCACAATCAGCTCTCCCATGTGCTTGCAAATCTCGACACCCTGGTCGTCAAGGCTGTGGGCGAGAGCGGCGGCTACGGCATGCTGATCGGCCCGCATGCGAGCGCCGCCGAGCGGGCGGCGTTTGGCGAGCGGGTGAAGGCGGATCCAAGCAATTACATCGCCCAGCCGACCATCCAGCTGTCGACCGCACCGTGCCTGATCGACGGCAGGATCGAGCCGCGCCATGTTGATCTGCGCCCTTACATCATCGCTGGCGACAAGACCGTGGTCACGCCTGGCGCGCTCACCCGGGTGGCGCTGCGCCGAGGCTCGCTGGTCGTCAACTCCAGCCAGGGCGGCGGTTCGAAGGATACCTGGGTGATGGCGGGCGATCAGGAGGCATTGGCATGAGCATGCTCTCACGCGTCGCTGATGGCATGTACTGGATCGGCCGCTATATGGAGCGGGCGGAACATTCCTGCCGCCTGCTGTCGATCGGGCTGGATTGCGCCAACGAAGCCGGCCGAGCCCAGGCCGGCGGCGCCGCAGCGCGTGCGATCATGGCTGTCTCCTTCGCGCCGGTGGACGTGGCCCAGGCGCTCTGGCATGCAGAAGAACTGACCTTCGGGCGCGTCGAGGCGAATTCGGTGCTCTACGCGCTTGGCGCAGCGCGCGAGAACGCACGCCAGATCCGGGATCAGATTTCATCCGAAACCTGGGAAACGCTCAACAGGCTGCACTTGCGTGTCGGGCGCGCCGATGCGCTGGAGGTCTGGCGTCGGGAGCCGGCGCGGTTCTATGAGCGGGCGATTTCTGATTGCCGGCTGTTCGACGGATTTATGGACACCACCATGAGCCACGGCGAAGGCTGGCGCTGGCTCAAGCTTGGTCGTCACATTGAACGCGCCCAGCTGATGAGCCGGCTGATCGAATTGCATCTGGCGCCGGGCGCCGGAGCACCGGGAGTTGGGATGGCGGGAGTTGGGCTGGCGGGCATTGGGGAACAGGCAGCGGTTGCGCCGGCGATTGATGAGTACGCCCGCATTGTGCTGTTGCGCCTGTCCTGTGCCCTGGAGCCGTTCTTGCGCGCGTACACGTCCGACTTCAAACAGGAGCTGGTCGCCGAGTTCCTGGTGTTCGACCCGGATTTTCCGCGTTCCGTGCGTTTTGCGGCCCGTGCGATCGATGAGCATGTGCGCCATGTCGGCCGGGGCGCTCCCGAGGTCAGGGTGGCGTCCTGTCTGAAGCGCGCGGGGCGGCTGCGGGCACGCCTTGACTATGGGTCGGTCGAGGACGTGCTGGCGCGCGACGGGCATGCTTTTCTTGCCGCCATCGCAGCCGACTGCGCCGCGATCAATGATGCGGTTGGCGAGACGTTTGTGCGCTATCCGCTGGAGGAACGCCTTCCGGCGTGACAGGGCGATGCTGATCGACATTTATCACCTCACCCGCCACGTCTACACGGCGCCCGTGCGCGAAAGCGTGACTGAGGTGCGCAAACAACCGCGCTCCGGCGTGCGTCAGCGCCTGCTGGCCTTTCAGCTCAGGACAGAGCCGGAGGCGCGGCTGTTCTCCTATGTCGACTGGCTCGGCAATACGATCCACCATTTCGATGTGCCAGAGAGCCACGACACGCTCAGCGTCGAGGTGCGTGCTCTCGTCGAGACTGCGCCAGGCGAGCAGCTGCCGCCGCAGGCCTCGCAGCTCGAATGGGATCGGGTGCGCGGCGAGCGGGTCAAGCTGGAGTTCCACGACTTCTTGGCGCCCTCGCACTATGTTCGCCTGTCGCAGGATCTCGCCGCGTTTCTGGCCGAGCACGGCATCGATCATCCAGGCCCTGATCCGCTGGTGGCCCTGTGCCGCCTGAAGGACGCGATCTACCGGGCTCTGGCCTATCGGCCAGGCGTCACGGAGTGGGATTCTCCCAGTGATCAGGCATTGGCGCGGCGTGAAGGCGTTTGCCAGGATTTCGCCCACGTGATGATCGCCGCCGCCAGATCCTGGGGAATTCCGGCGCGCTATGTGTCGGGTTATCTCTACCACGAGAAGAATGACGCGGAACGCTCATCGCCCGATGCAAGCCACGCTTGGGCCGAGTGCTACCTGCCGACGTTCGGATGGATCGGATTTGATCCGACCAATGATATCCTCGCTGGTGAACGTCATGTCGCAGCCGCCGTCGGGCGCGACTACGCCGATGCGCCGCCGTCACGCGGCGTATTCAAAGGCGGCGAGGAAGGGGCGCTTGAGGTTGAAGTGCGGGTCGCCAAGGGCCGTCCCGGAGCCACGCCCCAGGACATAGACCGCAGCGAAAGACGGCGCATCCGCGCCGAGCAGACGCGCCAGCAATCACGCGATCGCAGCGCTGCGCTGCAGCAGCTCCAGCAACAACAGCAATAGCAGCAATAGCAGGAACGATCGAATGGCAGGGCGGACCGATGCTGTTCAGACCGCCGTGACGTTGCTGGCCTGTGTGATGCGGGCGCGCAGCGCCGTTGCAATCTCGGCGTAAAGCTCTTTCCAATGGCCGATGCGCGCGCCGGCGAACACGCGCACGCTCGGATACCATGGCATGGCCTGGGTGCCGAGCATCGGCCAGGCCTGGGCGTGCTGGACCATCCACACCGGCGCGCCGCACGCGGCGGCTATGTTCGAGGTGGCGTTCGGCGGCCCGATCACGAGGTCGAGCGCCGCGCACAGCGCGGCGACTCCCTCCAGATCATCCTTTAGATCAAGGTCGTCAAACACCTGCAATTCAACACCGAATTGTTCGCGCGCGATCTCGCGTTCCGCGCTGGCGTCTCCGTATTGCAGCGACACGAAGGTGCAGCCCGGCGTTGCGAGCACGTCGCGCCAGTGCGCAAAGGGCGCAAACGCGCGCTGACGCTTGGCCGACATCACCAGCGATTTCCACATGACTCCGATCTTGGGGCCAGGGCCGAGAGCAGAAAGGCGGCGTCGCCACGCCTGCGTCTTGTCCGGGTCGGCAACCAGATAGGCCGGGCGCTTCGGGAAGTCCTCGATCCGCTGCCGGAAGCCCGCCGCAACCTCTCCCATCGGCGTCCACACATCAAAGGCGTCCCGCTCGACCGGTTTCGCCAAACCGCGGAGCACCACGCCCTGTGTTTTCTTGGTCGCGTGCGGGAGAACCTCAGCCGACGGAAACGAGCGCGCCACGAGCGACGCCAGCCGCGGCTCGCAGGCGATCACGACCTTGCCTGCGTCACCGACGGCGTTGATCAGATCCGGCATGGCGTTCATGAACATCACCTCATCGCCGAGACCCTGTTCACCCATGACAAGGACGCGCTTTCCCGCGATGTCGTCTCCCGCCCACTGCGGCCAGGGCGCCACGAAGCGGGTCGGCTGATGCACGCCCTGATCAAAGCGCGCCCGCCAGTCCTGCCAAGCCTCCGCGATGCGCCCCACGGCGAACAGCGCAAAGCCGCGGGCGTGACGCATTTCAACGGCGTCGGCGTGCGGCGGCGCCAGCGCAAGGGCCGCATCCAGCGTTGTCACGGAACGCTGCCATTGGCCGAGGTCGGCGAGTGCGCTCGCAAGGTTATGGTGGGCGCGCGCGAACGTCGGGCGCAGCCGCAGCGCTTCCTCAAGGAATGTCAGCGCCTGATCCGGCTGTCCGCTCTCCTGAAGAACAGTCCCCAGGGTATTCCACAGATCGTGCGCTTCCGGATGAACGTAAAGATGGCTGCGCAGCAGCTCCACGGCGTCCTCGTAGCGCCCGTTTTCGCGCAGCGCACCGGCGAGATTGTTGGCGTAGGCCGGATTGTCCGGCGCGAGCATGACGGCCGCGCGATAGAACTTTTCAGACAGGTCGGCTTCGCCGATGCGGCGCGCCGTGTCGCCGAGCAGGGCGGCAAGATCCGGATTGGCCGGCTCGAGGGCCAGGGCCCGCTCGTAGACGGCCAGCGCCTGGGCGAGTTGGCCCATCCGGTCGAGCGCTACGGCGCAGACGATCAGTGCGACGATATTATCGGCGTCGGCATCGGTGGCCTTGAGGGCGAAGCGCACAGCGTCACGATGATTGTTCGCCTCCAGGCACTGCAGGGCGCGTCGGGCGAGGGCCTCTGCCTTGGCCAGCCCGCGCCGCTTTGATCGCTGCAGGCTGTCGAGGGCGCGGCCCTGGGCTTGTGCTGTGATCTCTGCAGGCGGCGTCGCCCCGGGCGGCGCGTCAACGTCGGAGAGCTCGAGAAGCGCGGCGTGCATCGTCATGAACAAATCCCTGCGAACATGCGTTTGTCGCCACGCTTTGCTCAATGCAAGGTAAACGCCCGGCCGTTGGGGCCAGTCAGTCGGCATCGCGGCGGGCCTCGCCAGAGCAGGTCTTGCTGCGCCGCAGGCCCGGCGGGGGAAGTCTGCACGCCCTGGCGCCGGCCAGCTGCGGGCCAGCTGCCGGCCAGATGCGGGCTTGCGCGGGCCCGGTCCGGCCTGGTCCTGGCTGAAAGGTCTGCCCCGCCGACGGCTGGGGGGCGGAAATTCTGTGGCGGCCGCCGAGGGATGGCGCGGCGGTTTTCCAGGCGGACGGCCAGGGTTTGCCAGCCGCCTTGCGCCCTGGCCTTCCTAGGCGCCTTGCGCGCGGGCCTTTGAAGGCGCCGTGCGCCCCGGGGGCGTGATACAGGGCTGGGCGCTGCATCGGCGCAAGCGAAGCTTTTGTTAACGCTCGGTTCCTAGGATCTTGCCGACCGACGTCCTCTGTGCGGGACGTCATCCGACTGCGGAGCGCGCCATGCCGCTGAAATTGTCGCTTAAGCCCGGCGAACGCTTCGTCGTGAACGGCGCCGTGGTGATGAACGGCGACCGGCGCGCGACGCTCGTGCTCCAGAACAAGGCTTCAATCCTGCGGGAGAAGGACATCATGCAGCCGGACGAGGTCACCTCGCCCGCTCGGCGGATCTACTTCCCCGTTATGATGATGTATCTGGATCCCCCGGACGCTGGCGCCTACTGGGAGGAGTTCGTGCTGCGCATGAACGAATTCATGGGCGCCGTGCGTAACGCGGCGATCCTCTCGGAGTGCGTGTCGACGTCACGCGAAGTGATGGCGGGTGAGTTCTACAAAGCGCTCAACCGCTGCCGCAAACTCATCGACTATGAAGACGAACGATTGAACAATGTCGCTGAAGGCATACCAGAAGGCGGCGGCGCTGGTGGAATCGCCGCGTGAGACGGAACGCCGTCTTTTCGCTCTGCTCACCCGCAGCCTGATTGACGCCAATGCAGACCGCAGCGACCTGCGGAAGCTGACCGAGGCGCTGGATCGCAACCGGCGCTTCTGGACAGCGCTCGCCACCGACTGCGCCGGGCCGGGCAACCAGCTGCCGGCGGCAGTGCGTGCGCAGATCATCTCCATCTCTTTGTGGGTGTCGCGCCACAGCTCAGCCGTGCTGCGCGACGGCGCCGACATGGAAAGCCTCATCGACGTCAACCGCACAATCATGGCGGGCCTGGGCGGCGATCCCGCTGCGGCGCCGCCTGGCGCCGCCGACGCCAGGGCGGCTGCGCCCGCGGGCTTCGCCAGCGCCCAGGCCGCGACAGCGCCCCAAGCTGGCG
>JBILMQ010000359.1:0-3235 GCA_044375455.1 Caulobacterales bacterium
CGGGCGTGGCGAGGCATTGCTGCAGCAGGCGGCGCAGACCTGCCCCGCTGTCGACCCGGTGACCGATCGCCCCGTAACTGTGCGCATACTGCACGAAGTCGGGGTTGGCGTATTGCAGGCCCCAGTCCCTGAAGCCCATATTGGCCTGCTTCCAGCGGATCATGCCGTAGGCGCCGTCATTGAGGATCAGCACGGTGAGATTGAGGCCGAGCCGCACAGCGGTCTCGAGTTCCTGGCTGTTCATCATGAAGCCGCCGTCGCCGCACACCGCCAGCACCTTGCGGTTGGGATAGACCATGGCCGAGGCCATGGCCGAGGGCAGGCCTGCGCCCATGGTGGCGAGCGCATTGTCGAGCAGCACGGTGTTCTGCTGGCGGGCGGGATAGTTGCGCGCGAACCAGATCTTGTAGACCCCGTTGTCCAGACACAGCACGCCGTCGGCCGGCATCGCCTCGCGGATCTCGTGCACCAGGAACGGCGGAAAAATCGGGAAGCGCGCATCGCTTTGAAGTGCACCGGCGTGGTCCTCGCCAGCCGCACGCGCGCGCAGCATCGCATCAAACGACCAGAGCGGCGAGGGCGCCACGTCGCGGGTGATCTTCCAGATCGCATTGGCGATGTCGCCGATCACCTCGACCTGCGGAAAATACACCGGATCGACCTCGGCTGTCCGGGTGCTGACATGGATGACCGGTGCGCCGCCCGGCTGCATGAAGAAGGGCGGCTTTTCAATCACGTCATGGCCGACATTGATGATCAGGTCGGCCTTTTCGAGAGCGCGGTGCACGAAGTCGCCGGCCGACAGCGCGGCGCAGCCGAGAAATTTCGCATGGCGCTCGTCGATCACGCCTTTGCCGAGCTGGGTGGTGACGAACGGGATGCCGGTCCTGTCGACGAACTGCATCAGCATGCGCCCGGTCAGGCGCCGGTTGGCGCCGGCGCCGATGACGAGCACCGGCGCGCGCGCCTCTTCGATCATCCGCACCGCGGCGCGCACCGCCTTGTCTTCCGCCTCCGGGCGGCGCGCGAGCGAGGCCGGAATGGGGACAGCGTCGGTCATCTCGTCGGCGATGTCTTCGGGAAATTCCAGATGGGCGGCGCCGGGCTTTTCTTCTTCCGCAAGGCGATAGGCTTCGCGGATGCGGCTCGGGATGTTGTCGGCGGAGGCCAGCTGGTGGGTGTATTTGGTGATCGGCCGCATCATGCCGACGACGTCGAGGATCTGAAAGCGCCCCTGCTTGGACTTCTTGATCGGTTTCTGGCCGGTCACCATGAGCAGGGGCATGCCGCCGAGCGTTGCATAGGCGGCGGCGGTGACGAGATTGGTGGCCCCTGGTCCCAGGGTCGCCATGCACACGCCGGTCCTGCCGGTGTGGCGTCCATAGGTGGCCGCCATGAAACCGGCGCCCTGCTCATGTCGCGTCAGGATGAGCTTGATCCTGGAGGACCGCGACAGACTGTCCAGCATGTCGAGGTTTTCCTCACCCGGCACGCCGAAAATATACTCGCAGCCCTCTTCCTCCAGGCAGCGGATAAACAGATCGGACGCCTTGGTCCCCATGGTCGCGCTCCCCCCGTTGCGCGTCGGCGCCGCCAGCGCAGCGGTCAGCCTATGCCGTTCGCCGGCGGGCCGCCAGCCGAATTTGGCCGCCGAATTTGGCCGCCCTCACCGCAGTCGGCGCAGCCCAGCCCGGCCTGGCGGCGCATGTCCCCCGGCGGGGCGGTCTGGCGGGAGGCGGACACCGGCCCTGCGACACGCGCCCATCCGCGCGCTTGCCGCCCGCCCGGTCGGTCTTCGCGTCCCTGCAGGCTGGCCTGGTGCGCGGGCAGGCCGGCCCGCGCAGCGCCCGCGACGCCGGCCATGGCGACGGTGACGGGTCTTCATTTTTGGCGGGCTGGAGCGCGGGGGCGGCCCTGACATCGGCCTGGGCCGGGCCGCGGTCGGCGCCCTCGGCGTGCAGGGCGGCGCGCACGAGAAATCGGGGCCACGCGCAGCCTGTCGATGATGAGGCGCGGCGCCAGCCGCCGTGTGGAGGCGACTTGCGCGACCGGCCCGCGCCTGTGGCGTCGGCGCGGCGCGGATGCCGACAACGACAGCGCCGGCATGAACGCTGTCGTTCTGGCGGGGGCGCGCGCCCTGATCCCCGACATGACTGGCTTTCGGGTTTGAAAAAAACACGATCAGGCCCTGGTGGCGCAGACAACGGCGCCGGCGTCCAGGCGTGTCGACGTGTCGGCATGTCGGCTCTGGCCGCCCCGACAGCATCAAGACCGCCAGGGCGTGTGCGCGCCTCGGTGCGGCGGTGTGCGAGCCGGTCAGATTTTGCAGCCGTCGCTCACATTGGCCATAAAACGGCGCGCAGGCGTCAAGGCGACCCGGCGCTGTCACCCGCCAGCAACGCCCCGGACGCGCGCATCCAAAGCTCTTTGAAGCGATCAAACGCTGACGGCCGGAGACGGCGTGCGGCCTTGCCCCGATCGCGCTGCGCGCCGGGATCGGACGGCTTCAGCCAGCGGTTCTGCAGAGGTTTGCGCTGTCATCATCCCCGCTTGGCGGCGCCGTCGCGCCGGTCGCGCACACGCAGCCTGCCGCCACATGCCTGGCCAAGACCGATCGGCAAGAATAGCGGCAGTCCGGGCCGGCCATCGCCGGATGACACAAGAACCAGACCGCAGATGTGGACGCCCTTCAAGCGTGATCCCCCTCTGCCCGCGCGTGGGGACAGGTTTGAGGCGGAGCCACGCATCAAAGCGCGCGCACCACGCGGATGAGCCCGGCGTGCGGCAGGGCTGTGCTTCCTGGAAACACGTCATGCTCCAGGCGGGCGCGCGCAACGCCCAGATGATCCTGCAGCACGCCCTTGAGCACGCCATACAGGTCCGTGGTGACCCTGAGGTCGCGGCCCTCGTCAAGATCGCGGGGGCCAAGCCCCGGCCAGTCGGCGATCACCACGCCGCCCTTGACGTTACCCCCCGCCAGGAACGCCACCCCGCCTGTTCCGTGGTCGGTTCCGCCCGTGCCGTTCATCGCGACCGTGCGCCCGAATTCCGTCATGACGACGACGACGGTGCTGGCCCAGGCAGCGCCAAGCTCGTCCTTCAGGGCGGCGATGCCCTGGTCGAGCCGGAGCAGATTGCGGGTCAGGGGACCAAGCAGTGTCGCCTGATTGTAATGGGTGTCCCAGCCGCCGAGCTCCAGCACGGCTGCGACAGGCCCTTCTGGCTGCTTTAGAAA
>JBILMQ010000101.1:0-10780 GCA_044375455.1 Caulobacterales bacterium
GGGGAGCGAAGTCAGGGTCCTGCGACAGGTTTGTTTTCTCGAGCAGCAGCGCATAAAACTGCGGCTCGATCGAGCCAATGGAAATCCACTTTCCGTCAGCGCACTCATACGTGTCGTAAAAGTGCGCGCCGCCATCGAGCAGATTGCCGTCCCGCATGTCGTCGCGCCAGACACCCACATGCTTCATGCCGTAAAACATAGCCATGAGTGACGCTGCGCCGTCCGACATCGCGACATCGACGACCTGGCCATTGCCGGTGGTGCGGGCGCTGATGATCGCCGCCAGCAACCCCATGGCCAGGTAGAGCGCCCCGCCGCCGTAATCGCCGACCAGGTTCAGCGGCGGCGGCGGCGGCTCGCCGCGCCGGCCCATGGCATGCAGCGCCCCAGTGATCGAAATGTAATTGATGTCATGGCCAGCGGCATGCGCCAGCGGGCCGGTCTGGCCCCATCCGGTCATCCGCCCATAGACGAGCCTCGGGTTGCGGGCCAGGACCGTCTCAGGACCGAGACCGAGACGCTCCATAACGCCTGGACGGTACCCCTCAATCAGCGCGTCAGCGCGTGCAAGCAAGTCCAGACAGGCGGCGTGCTCACGCGGATCTTTCAGGTTCAACGCCACCGAGCGCCTGCCGCGACCCGTGACGGGGTCGCCTGCCCCGCCGCGCCCCGGAGCGTCGATGCGCACCACATCGGCCCCCATGTCAGACAACAGCATGCCGCAAAACGGACCCGGCCCGATGCCCGCGAACTCAATCACTTTCAGTCCCGCCAATGGTCCAGACGCCATGCCCCACTCCCAAAAAATCCGTCAGCCGGAACACTGGCCCGCCTTGGCGCGCCGCTCAAGATCAAAGCTGTGTGGGAGGCGCGGCCCCGAACGCGCCGCTCAACCGACAGAGCGCCGGGCAGCCGGCTCGTCGGCGGCCAGCGCGCGATGCAAATCAGCCCTGGCCGCCTGCAGCCGGACGAGAACCTCGCGCAGGCGCACGCGCGCCTGATCTGCGTCCCCCCCGTCGAACACCCCGGCCGCCGCAGCCTGCGCCGCCGTAGCCTGTAAGGCGCGTGGGTCGCCCGGGCGCAGACCCGCGTCGCCGCCGTGACCCGGCGGGTCACCGTTTGCTGCCGGCCGATGCAGCATTGCCGTTTTGGGGGTCATGCTCCCTCTTTCCATCCGGTGATGCGCCAAAGATCGCCCGGCCGTGACCTCTGCAAGCCGGTTGGTTTCAAGAAGCCTGCTGACGCCTGTGATCGTGTAGCCTTCCACGTACAGGCGAAAGCGGATCTGACGCAGAAGGGCCATGTCCTGCGGCCGGTAAAGGCGTTCTCCGCGGGCGTCGCGCAGCGGCGCCAGATCCCCCAGCCGCCGCTCCCAAAGGGCCAGCACCTCCGGCGGAACGCCCAGCTCGCGCGCTGCCTCCGATGCGCTGCGCAGCCGGTTTGGTTCTTCCAGCAGAGCTTTAAGGCTCACGTCGCTGACCGCGCCGCAGCAACCCGATCGCGCAGAATGTTTGAGGGCTTGAAGGTCACGACGCGTCGCGCCGTGATCTCGGCCTCAACGCCCGTTTTGGGATTGCGTCCGACGCGCGCCCGTTTGGCGCGCACGCTGAAAATGCCGAACCGGGCGAGTTTGACAGTTTCACCCTCGCTCAGACGCGTCACAATCAGGTCGAGAACATCCTCAAGCAGATCAACACAATCCTGGCGGGAGCGCTGCGGATACTGCGCCAAAGCATCACGCGAGACAGCAGCACCCGAGACAGCAGCACCCGAGACAGGCTCACGCGCCAAAATTTCGCGCGCCAGCGCTTCAACGATGTCTGCCCGCGTCACTGTTTTCCCGGACACGCCCCACCTCCCTAGTGTCTCCATCAGAGTAGGGATTCGCCCGGAAGCGGTCAAACGCCAACCCTATGACGCCGCGTCGCAGGCCGCAGGCTCACATGCGCGCCAGCGCCGCGCCCCAGGTGAATCCGCCCCCCATCGCCTCCATCAGAACGAGATCGCCAGACTTTACGCGACCATCGGAAATCGCCGTATGGAGGGCAAGCGGCACAGACGCCGCCGATGTATTGCCATGCAAGCCCACGGTCGAGACGACCCGGCCCGGCGCAATCGATAACTTGCGCGCAACACCATCCAGGATCCGCTGATTGGCCTGGTGCGGGATAAACCAATCCACCTCATCGATCGCCACGCCGGCCAGCGCCACCGTCTGTTCGATCGCATCGGCGATGTTGGTGACTGCGTGCTTGAACACCGCATTGCCTTGCATGCGCAGCTTGCCAACCGTCCCTGTGGAGGACGGACCTCCATCAACGTAAAGCAAGTCCTCATAACGGCCATCGGAACGAATGCTTGTGGCGAGCAACCCGCGCCCCTCCGCCTGCGCCGCCGGCGCGCCGCGCAGAACCACCGCGCCAGCCCCATCGCCGAACAGCACGCAGGTGCCCCGGTCCTCCCAATCCAGAATGCGCGAAAACGTCTCCGCGCCGATCACCAAGGCGGCGCGCGCATGCCCGCGGGCAACGAAACCGTCTGCAATGCTCAACGCATAAACGAAACCCGAACACACCGCCTGCACGTCGAACGCGGCTCCGTGGCGCATGCCAAGACCCGCCTGAATCCGCACGGCAGTGGCCGGAAACGTCCGGTCGGGCGTCGCGGTCGCCAGAACGATGAGATCGATATCGGCCGCCGTCATGCCGGCCGCCTCCAGCGCACTTCGGGCGGCCGCCAGACCCAGATCCGAGGTCAACTCGCCGTCAGCCGCGATGTGGCGCTCGCGGATCCCGGTTCGCTCAACAATCCAGGCATCGGATGTGTCCATCCGCCGGGCCAAGTCGGCGTTCGTGAGCACGGTCTGCGGCAGATAGCCCCCAACGCCGGCGACCAGGGCGCGATACGCGCTCATGGGATCGCACCGAGATTGGCTGGCGCGCCGGCGTGGGCGACTGCGGCCCGAAGCTTCGCGCCGACCTCTTCAGCGAAGCGCGACGGCGCCAGGCCGATGGCGGTCTCGACCGCCGTGGCGAAGCCGACGGCGTCCGTGCCGCCATGGCTCTTCACCACAATCCCGTTGAGCCCCAGGAAAACCCCGGCATTGACCTTGCGCGGGTCCATCCGATCCTTGAGTCGCGACAATCCGCCGGAGGCCAGCACGGCCCCGAGCATCGCAAGCGGGCCGGCTGTGAGCGCCTCGCGCACAAAGCCGCCGACAAGACGGGCCGTGCCTTCGGCGGTCTTGAGCGCGATGTTGCCCGTGAAACCATCGGTCACCACGACGTCAACAACGCCCTGGGAAATGTCGTCGCCCTCGATAAAACCGCGAAAATCCAGATCAAGATCACCCTGCCGTTCGCGAATAAGGCGCGCCGCTTCGCGGATCTCCTCATGACCTTTCATGTCCTCGGAGCCGACATTGAGCAGGCCGATGCTTGGCCGGCTCAGGCCATAACGCGCCCGGGCGTAGGCTTCGCCCATGACCGCGAATTCAACGAGCTGCTCAGCATCCGCCGTGACGTTGGCCCCGACGTCCAGCACAGCCGTGACGCCCCGCACCGTCGGCCAGCTGGCGACCAGCGCCGGACGATGGACCCCTTCGAGCGTTCGCAGCTGCAGCATCGCGATCGCCATCAGCGCGCCGGTGTTGCCGGCGGATACAACGACGCCGGCGGCGCCCGCCTTCACGCTGTCGATCGCGTTCCACATGCTGGTGCCCTTGCCGCGGCGCAGCGCCTGGCTCGGCTTGACCTCCATCCCGATCACATCGCTGGCATGCGTGATCCGCGAGGCGCGCCCCGCCGCCGGATAGCGCTCGAACAACGGGGCGAGCCGCGCTTCGTCCCCGTGCACCAGAAAGGCGACGTCACTGCGACCGCGCACGACGCGGTCCAAGCCTTCAATCACGATGTCCGGCGCATGGTCGCCGCCCATCGCATCGATGGCGATGATCACGCCCTCGTTCATGCGTTACCAGCCCGCCTTTCTGAAAGGTCTCAGCAAAAAGACGCCGCGACCATAGCCCTCTTGCCGGCAAGATCAACGATGCGTGATCAGCCGGCCGCGCCAGCTGCAGCGCCTGAGACAGCCAAGCTCGGCGCGCCGGGCGGCGGAAGCACGATCTCGCCGCGACCAAGGGCCGCCAGATCCTGACCCGCCAACGCCGCCGCAACGCCGAGCGTGTAGGCGGCCAAGGCGCCGGCCTGCGGCGCCTCTTGCAATTCAGCGCGCCAGACGTTGCGCGCAAGCGCCGCGCTCAGACCCGCCGCATCGCCAGCCGCGAGCGCCGCCCCATAGGCGGCGGCCCGACCGTAAAACGCCTCGCCAAGCTTGCGGATGCGCTTGGCGATGGTCATGTCGCCAACCCCCACGTCGCGCAACGCCTCATCAAAACCTGCGAACAACCGGTCGAACAGGCGCTGCGCCAGATCCCGTGCGCCGGCATCGCCCTCCTGAAGCCGTCGGATCACCAGGATGGACACCAGAGCAGCCATCTCGAAGCGTCCCTCGAACGTGTCGGGCGCCTCGAAATCGACGTAGAATGTTTCTAGGCGTGCGTGCTGCATCACGGCGACGTAGAGCCTGTCCGTGATGACCGCCTCACTGGCCGGCCTAAACAGTCGGGCGAATTGCAACAGTCGGGGGAGTTCCGGCAGTCTGGCGAACATCTGCGCTCCATCGCGGGCTTGCACGCCCCACCGGTCGGATCTAGTGCAGGCAGGCTAGGAAGGCACGCCCCGAGGGCGCCAACCAGACGGGAGACACGCATGAGGTTCCGCATCGCCCTCGCCGCCGGCGCAGCCAATCTCGCCGCAGCGACGCTGCCAAGCGCTCTGGCGCGCGCACTTCCAGGCGCTGTGGGCCTGGCTTTGGCCGGCGGCGTGCTGGCGGGGTGCGTCTCCACGGTGGAACAGCACGGGTTCATCCCGGACGAGGGTCAGACAGTCGACGTGAAGCTGGGAGAAGACACCAAGAGCTCGGTCATCGCCCGACTTGGCAACCCGTCAACCGTCGCCACCTTCGACCCGAATATCTGGTATTATATTTCAGATACCAAGGCCCGGCGCACCTACCGTCACCCCAGGTCGATCACGCGCAGCGTCACCGCCGTGCGCTTCGGCGACGGCGATGTCGTGTCTGACGTGAAAACGTACGGTTTGGCTGACGGCAAAGTCATCGATTACGCGTCACGAGAAACACCGACACGGGGTCGCGAACTGACGATCATCGAGCAATTGTTCGGCAACATCGGCCGGCTGCCAGGTCAGTCGCCAAACGAACAAGGACCAGGCTCGCGCGACGATCGTCGCTGATCGGTCTGATGTGCAGGCGCGCGGAGCACGCTTCCAGGAGAGGGTCCAGAAGACTGTCTGGAGACCGCCTGTGGAGAAGGCGTTTAAAAAAGCGTCTTGAGAAAGCGTCTGGCGCACGGCCCCGTCGAGCAAGGTGCTGGCGGCAGAGGCCCCAGGATCCTTGCAACGCGGGACAGCAGAGCAGCCAGCGCAAGACCCGCGCGCGCCCACAGCCACGCTTGCGACCACACGCCTGAAGCGCGCCATCACCGAGGCCCGTCCCTGACGCTTGGCTGATTTGACTGTTGGGTGATTTGACTGTTGCGTGATTTTACGCTTCGCGGACGCGATGGCTGGCTGACCAGCTCCGGCGTCCTGGCGCACCAGCTGCTCCATCCTCCCCGATCGATCCAGCAAGCCGACAGATCAGACCCGGCGATCAGAGCGATCGCTGGGGACGGACAGGCACTCAAACCACCCTATTTCGCCGCCTTGGCCATATCCTGAAGCGCGCGCATCTGCTCCTGGTTTGGCATCGCGCCCAGCTGGGGCATGGCCACGGTGCGGTATCCAGGCGGCGGCGCAAACAGCCCCGGATCCTGCGGTCCGCGCGCCAGCTGCGCCATTTCCATCAAGGGTGCATTGGTCTTCGCGTTCACGGTGCGCATATTGATCCCGTCTGACGTCACGCAGCTGAGCGTGACCGTCTCAGACTTAGAGTCAGCGGCCTCCCACACAGCGCAGCGCTGGCCCGCCACCATATCCAGACCGATGCGCCGGGTCGTAACGCCCGCCCCATAGAGATCGGCGAGCTGCGGGGCGCCGCCCTCGCCAAGCGCCACGGTCATCGCCACCCGCGCAGCCTCAGGGATGTCGCCAATCGGAAACATAACCGTCTGACGCGAACTGACATCGGTAACCATCGCCATGGTTCCGCCAGCGCCCATGCCGCCTGACATCTCCATCCGAAGTTTGGGACCACTGGCGAACACTTTGGCGTCGAGAGGCGCGCCGGCGCCGTAGAACCGCATGACGCCGCTATAAGAGGCGCTTGGCGCCGTCAGCGTGTCCGGAAACGCCTCACTTTGCGCAGCCTGCGGGACCGGCGCAGACGTTTCGCCCGCCTCGGGCCCGACCTGTTTCTTGCCGCAGGCCGAAAGCGCCAGCAGTGCAGCCCCCACTATGCATGCGGCGCCGCGGCGAGAGATGGTGTGCATCGATACGTTCCTCCCTGGCCGGCGCCACGGTCTGTAAACCGCCGTGCCCAGCCCCCGTCAGGTGCGGATCACGGACATGCGACGCTCACCCCTGCGGCGGCGCCTGATATCGCAGGCGGGCCGCGGCCGACGGGTTTGACCCGGCTTTGGTCGCCTGAAAGCGCCTTACGCGCAGACCCTACCGGATATGCGCCGTCTGTTCCCTTGTCCAGTTGGACGCGCGTGCGGGCCCGACGGCGAGGCCTGCTGCACCGTCTCGCGCAAGTCACCCGCACTCGCCGCGCAAAGTCACCCGCGTGCGCCGCGGGGCGTCCTCCATCCGCGCGGCGGTGGAGCGCGGCGCCTGCAAACTTTTGCGCCACGCATCCGCGCCAAGCATGCGCATCGTCCGGACCGGCAGGCGATCCAGCAGACCAGTCTGCGGCACGCCATGCCTCGGAGGCGCCGGTTCTCGGGACGAGGCAACCGCCGCCCGGCACACGCCCGGCATAGTGTCGGCCGCCACGCCGCATCGCCGGGCGCCGGGCGCCGATCGGGCGCGCGGGCGCACGCTCGTATCTCGATCAAATCGCCAAGGCCCGCTCGCCGCCGCCCCTTCGTCCTTTCGGGCATGGTTCGTGCGGGATGAACAAACAGGCAGACGGCTGATCCACCATGCATCCGGTTCTTAACCGCGCCACGCTAGGCTGAAAGTTGAGTTTCGCGGGGTTTTGCCATGGCGTACAAAACGCTCCTGAGGAGCTCAGGCGCGAATGTAGCGATGACAGCGGCGCTGTGCCTCGTGCCCCTGAGCTGCGCAGTCGGCCTTGCAATTGACACGTCGCGTGTGTTCGCCGCCAAGCAAGAACTGCTCCACGTCCTCGACTCAGCGGTGCTCGCGGGCGCGCGTGCCTATATCGACGCCGGCGACATCGACGACGCGGCGCGCAAGGAAGCCGCGGAAACAACAGCAGCGGAATATCTCAGCGCCAACCTGGCTGCGGCAAGCTCGCCTGTCACGGCTGTCCAACTGGCCCTGTCCTGGACCGATGACCGGCGCATAACCGCCAGTGCATCGGGCAAGGTGCCGCTGTTCTTTGGCGGGCTGTTCAACATGGAGGTGCTCGACATTGAGGTCACCTCCCAGGCCCAGGGCGGTGATGCGCGTGTGGTGGAAATCGTTCTCGCTCTCGACAACACCGCATCGATGTTCAACTCGGGCCGCTTCGACCTGATGCGCGACGCCGCCAAGGGCTTCGTCGACACGGTATTCGAGGAATCGATCGGCGATGACTCAGTCCGGATTGGCGTACTGCCCTGGACCACAGTGGTCAGCATCAATTCAGAAGCGCCCGGCGCATGGGACCCCAAACCGCCGCCACAGACAAATCCGCCAGCGGCTGGCTCAAAGCTTGAGCCGGCTTCTCCCTTTGAGGACCGACGCGAATACGCGCTTCACCCAGAGACGCTATCACCGATCACGGGCGCCGACCTCGATGCTCTGTTCGAGCCGGTTGGGTGGCGCGGGTGCATCCGATCTGCGCTCAACGAGCGTCAAGTAAACGGCGCAGGGGTTGTGTCTTTTCCGCTCACAGACGATCCAGTCGCCAACATGAAATGGCCAGCCGCCCTGATTGAAATGGAACGGCAGACCATCTGGGTCAACGAGACCCCGCCGCCGCCGCCGCCCCCACCGCCGCCGCCCTCATCACCACCACCGCCGCCGCCGCCGCCGGGGCCTGCGCCACCACCGCCGCCGCCGCCGCCGCCATCACCACCGCCGCCGCCGCCATCACCACCGCCGCCGCCGCCATCACCACCGCCGCCACCGCCATCACCACCGCCGCCACCGCCGCCGCCGCCACCGCCGCCGCCGCCGCCGCCGCCGCCGCCAGCACCGCCGGGTCTGCAGGGGTTTCTCGAGCGCCCCGGGGTGACACTGGCGGCCCTCAACCGCCTTGGTCTATCGGCCAGGTCAACGCGGTTCGACGTGGTCGGACGAACGCAGATCCGGCGAGCCTCCGGCCAGTACTTTGTCGGACACGTGCTCAATTGCACGCAAGACCCCGTTCAGAACGGCGTGAACGGCGCGCGCAACGTCCACCTCGATCTGACACAGGACTGCTCTACCAATCCAACATCACGCCAGACCGGGACCGCACAAGCCTGCGTGAGCGACCCCAATGAGTTCAGCTGGTTCGCATCCGGCAGGGCGGCCTGCGCCTGGCAGACAAACATCTTTCCCTGGGACCAGATGCGACCGATCTCCGGGCCCAACCTGCCCTGTCCAACAGCCATGCTCGGGCTATCCGGTGACCGCGGGCAGATCGTGCGAAAGCTCGATCACATGTATCCCGCACCTGGCGGCACTCAGGCCGATATCGGGTTGATGTGGGGCTTGCGAATGCTGTCCCCGCGAGATGAATGGCGGAGCTTCTGGGGCTACGCGGCGGATCGCCGACCAAAACCGTTCAATGACAATACCGTGCGCAAGGTGCTTATCCTGCTGACGGACGGAGAGAACGTCGCCCCCCACCACTTCGAGGGGTACTATGGCTGCAACGAAACAAACGACCGCGGGGACGCCGGGCCGTGCTGGAAGGCCAGTGGGATCTCCCGCCTTGACCGCACCGCATTGGACAATCTGACACTCGACGCCTGTCAGTCGCTGCGCACGACCTACGGCGTTGAAGTCTACACGATCCTCGTCGACGTTCCCGATGCCGCGGCGCAGTCTTTGATGAAGCAATGCACAGGCGATCCGAAGCGGTCCTTCAATATAACCTCATCGGAACTCGACATGACATTCCAGGCGATCGCCCGCAGCCGGATCCGGCTAACGCAGTAGGTCGAAGCGCAGCTTTACAAGCCTGGCGGCGCGGCAGAAAATGCAGTGTAACCAACCACGAATGGGCCCGGTACGGATCTATTATCCGCCCGCGCGCCGAATGCTCGAAGAAGATCGTGCCTGGCGATGCGCGCTCCTTGCGGGTCTTGCCGATATCAACCCGCCGCGGCCGTGCAGGATCTGTACGCCGATGCACAGGTGATCCGACACGTGCGTTCAACATCACCTCGGCTCACCTTAGCATGACATTCCAGGCGATCGCCCACAGCACTGTCTGTTGACGAAATGATACGCCCGCTGCGGAGAAGGGTTCGATGCGAAAAAGGGTTCGATGCGGAGCGGGGCCCGGATGCGGTCGGCCCCGGGTTCAGTGGCTGGAAGGACCCGGCTTGACTGTGAAAGCGATGCGACGGTTGCGGGCGTGCGCGCGCCCGTCGGCCGCACGGTCGAGCGGGCGTGTCTCGCCATATCCGATCGCCGTCAGCGCCGCAGGCGGCGCACCGCGGTCAACAAGATAGGCACGAACCGTGTCAGCCCTGCGGCGGGACAAAACAAGATTGCCGGCGCCAGCGCCACGGGTATCGGTGTGGCCTTCAATCGAGATGGCAAAAGCGGCGCAACGCATCGCCACGCCAGCGACTGCATCAAGAAGCCGAGCCGACCCGCCCGACAGAGACGCCATGCCAGCCTCAAAACCGATGGTGCGCCCGGCGAGCGTTTCATCAAACGCTCTCTGGCAAGCCGGGGCGTCGGGCTCCACAGGCAACGCCAGCAGCGCGGCCCCGACGGCTGGGGGGCCGTTGCGAACAGCGATCGCGTCGACGACCAAAGCAACGTCCTGGGCTGCCTCCGGATCGCGCTTCATCTCTTGCTCCAGCGACGCTAGAGCAGCGTCGCGCAGTTGCGCGCTCGCAGCCTCGCCCGACAGGATCGCAACCGGGCGGGCGTACCCAACCCGCACCCAGCCATAGGCGCCGCGGGCAATCTGGTCATCCAGGCGTTCGAGCCAGGCAGGCTGGGTCGCCAGCGCACGCGGTCCTGGCTTCAGGCCCGCTGCCGCGACAAGAGCAAGAACGCCAAGAGCCGCAGCCGGCCCGACCGCCACAAGCCATGCCCCGCGCGACGACTGCTCCACATCGTCCGCCTCAGTCTCAGCCGTCATAGTGTCTCCGCCGCGCGACCCAGCCAGTCCTGCGCGCCCTGATAAGCGACGCAAAGCCCCAGGTCACGCGCCCCATGTGCGTCGGGCGGCAAATCGCCGCCAAAAGCGCCCGGATCGCCACAGCGGGGCGACCAGGATGAGCGTGTGCGTCAGGGTCAAGGCAGACCTGCCCCGAAACGGCGACCAGATCTGACATCGGCCGGATCTGAAATGAGCCCGATCTGACATGAGCCTGATCTAACATCGGCCCGACCAGGTCGTGGCGCCTCCGCACGCAGCC
>JBILMQ010000102.1:0-10769 GCA_044375455.1 Caulobacterales bacterium
CTTCGAGCGCGCGCTCGGTCAGCTGCGCGGCCGGGCAGAAGTCGCGGCTGTCACCCGGTCGGAGAAGGGGTCGATCTTGCTGCGCGGCGACGACACCGTGGTGGTGACCGCTGCGCCTGCGCCAACTGTGATCGACACCACCGGGGCGGGCGATCTGTATGCCGCGGGCGTGCTGACCGGGCTCGCCCGCGGCCAAGATCTTGGCGACTGCGGCCGGCTTGGCTCGATCGCTGCGGCTGAGGTCATCTCACACGTCGGTCCGCGTCCGCGCACGAGTTTGAAAGCGCTCGCCGCCGCCGCCGGACTGTAGTCATCCGGCGCAGGGCAGGCCTGCGCCCGCCCCCCCGCAGGCTCAAGCCGCCCGCCGTGTCTCAGCTTTGCGCGCGTACATGGCTGCGTCCGCGCGGGCCACAACCGCCGACCCCGGCTCGCCAGCGAATTCCGGCAGCGCATAGCCCACGGCCACGCCGACCGTGACGAGGCCGCAGTCGAGGCGGACCGGGCTTTCCAGTTCGCGCTCCAACTTGCGCGCCAGGGCTGCTGCGATGTCGTGGTCGAGTGGGTTGGCGATCAGGATGGCGAATTCATCCCCGCCCAGGCGCGAAAGCATGTCACGCTCGCGCAGGACAGACCGGAACCGCCCTGCCGCTGCCCGCAGCAGCTGATCGCCTGCATCATGTCCATGCAGGTCGTTGATTGCCTTGAAGCCGTTCATGTCGAGGTAGAACACGGCCCAATCCGTCCGGCCTGACGCCGCAACGGCGTTCAACGCTTGCTCGAAGCCCGTGCGGTTGCAGGCCCCCGTCAGCGGGTCGGTAATCAGCCGTCGGGCGAGTTCGGTCTCCTCACGCACTCTCTCGGTGACATCAACAAAGAGGGCAACCGGCGTCGAGGGATGGGCCCAGGAGATATCGTAAACGCGCCGAGAGCGGTCTTCGCCGATGCGTGTGGCGCGCTCGCCCAAGGTCGGAAAGCAGGCGCTGGCCAGGTCGCGCGCGGCCGCTGTGCAGATCGTCTTGCCGCCCAACAGCCGCTGGACGGCCGGCCCGTTCGCGCGCTTGATCGCGCCGCCTGGGCCAAACAGCACCACTGGCAGGCTCTGTTCTCCATGAACTTGCCAGAGCCAAACCTCCTCAGGGCTGAGATCGCCCTTCATGAAGGCCGACAGGACGGCGCCGACCCGCAGGCGGTGGGCAAGCGCAATCCAGAAGCCGATCTGCAGAAGCACCAGCGAGAGGCCGGGCGTGGCGGGCCCGCCGATCGCCTGCGTTGTCCAGACAGCGATGCCCGCGCCCGCCAAGCCCGCCAGACCCAGCGCGCAGGCCGCCGTCCTGAACCGGCGCGCCAGAGCGCCGATAAGCAATCCCGCAGCCAGGCTTGCCCAAGAAGCGATCACCGACAACCATTCGCACAGCACTGCCGCGCGCGCGAAGCCGCTGCGCGCGGAGGCGGCCGCCATGGCCAGCAAAGTTCCGCGGTCGGTTTCGCCGGCGCCTGGGAGGTCGCCCGATCCGCCGATCAGCAGACGCGATCCCGAGATCACCACCAGCGCTCCTGCAAGATGCGGCGTGGGCGCATCAGCCCTGGCGAGGTCAGCGTAGCTGAGCCGGCGAACGCTGGATGGATCGTAGCGCAGATCGATCGGTGTTGGTCCGGCGCCGCGCGCCCCCGAAGCAAGCCAGAGGGCTGGCGCAAAACCGCCGCTGCCGTCTGGAGATACCCTGCGCTCGGGGTTCACGATGGCGCGGATACGGCCGTCGCGATCCGGCGCGAGCCGCAGGTCAACAGGCGTCGCCCGGCCGCGCAGGCCTGACGGCGGAGCAATGGCTGGATCGGGTTCAAAACCCAGGGCGACCCGATCCGGGCCCAAGCGGGCGAGCGCGCGCTCCAGGGATGCGGCCTCTCTCGGGGATATCGCGTTCGTCAGCGACAGATCGATCAGAACCCGCGCGGCGCGCGCGTCAGCCATCTGCTCAAGCACGCCGGCCAACTCGATCCGATCGATCCGAAGCAGGTCCCGGCGCGCGAGGTCGCCTGCAGAGATCGTGATGACCTTCACGTCGGCGGGCATCGCAATGGCCTGCCCCGCCAGGGCAAGGTCAGAATAGGCCCTGTCCAGCACCGCAGTCGGGTGCAGCTTTACCGCGAGCCCGCCAAGACACACCGCCGCCGCGAGCGTCAGCACGAGGCCGGCGCCGCCGTGCGGGCCTTGGAAGCGGCGCGGCGTGATGCGGGCGAGGCAGAGCCCGGGGCACGCGACCGTCTCTGCGAGCCTGCGCCACGCACGTGACACAGTCACCGCCGTCATCGGGACAATGGCGCCCGCGGCGCGCCCTTGATGGACGGTCTGTCCGCAACCGGCGCCATGGTCTCGGCGAGGCGGTCGAGCGCGCCGCTGAGAGCGCCGGCCACGTTCTGATCTGCTGCAATCAACATGATTGCGATCAGGGACAGGAGGATCGCCCGCTCGACGGCGACCGATCCTGCAGCGCCGGCCTCGAACACCCTGCGGTGATCAGGGCGGCGCTGTTGGAACAGCGCACCCCAATTCCTTGCCTGCGCCATGACTGTACGCCTCTCCGGGGCGGCGTTCCTGAACTGACGCATCTGCGCCGGTTCCGCGCCTCCCAATGCTGACCGCAAAGGGTAACGACCACATCCGGAGCACAGCCGCGCCCCGAAATCGGCCATCCCTTTGTCCTCTGACGCGTCGCCAAGCAGGAAACAGGCCAGGGCGCATGGCCCGCTGGCGTACATCATCCGGTTCGCCAGAGCGCAGCGGCTGCGAGGGCCGGCGCTCGGCGCCTCAACGGCGCGCCAGACAGGCGCGGCGCGCGCCTTCCCTGACTGGCCGGGAGGCCTTCGGATGGCCCCAAGCGCCCGGCGTCACAAAGCGCGCGTTGTGTCGCCCCCGGGCGCCGGCGTTGCCGGATCCAAGCGCCCGGCTCGGTTTGCACCGGCTTGACACGGCGCGCGGTCGATCAAGCCTTTCGCCCGGCCAGGCCGCGCTGCCCGCGGACAGCCGCGCTTGGCCGCCTTGACGCTGCCCGGCAACCTTTTGTTAGGCGGCGCAGGCGACTTTGACAGGCACTCTCCTGGAGATCGCCCAATGTCGCGCGCGCCCCTACACTTCGCCGCAGGCTCCGCCATGCTGCTCCTGGCGTCAGGCCCCACGCTCGCCCAGCAGCAGGGCTGGTACGGATCCGGCGCGCGCACTTCCGGCGTGGTGTCCACGCCGGATGTCAAGTCGCAGCCGGCTGAGGGCTGGTTTGGCCGGGAGCGGCGCACCGAGACTGAACGGCGCGCCCGCGCCGCTGAGGCCGCGCCGGACCTGGAGATCAGCGCCGGCGTGGGTGCGGCAAGCATGCCTCCCCCTGGCGATGATTACCCGGTGCTGACTGCGCACGACGCCGCCCCCCAATCTCCGCCGCAGCCGGAATCCGGCCCCATGGCCACAGCCGCGAGTGAGCCGCAATTGCTTGGCGGCCCCGATGCCCCGACATCCGTCGAGCTGACCGATGTTCCCGCGGGCGCCGACGGGGCGTCAAACCCCTGGCTGCGGCAGGGCGGCGTGGCGAACTATTCGGTCCAGCGCGAAGCTCGGGCTGCCAATGAAAGCATGGACGTCCCGCCGCCGATCCTTGTTGATCCTGAGGAGGCCGCCCGTGCCGCCGCCGCAAATCCGCCGCGGCGCCGAGCGCTTCCGCCGCCGCCCCGCAGCACAGTCGCGAACGCCCCCTCGGCTGGGGCCGCCGCCCCGGCGCAGACGAGCGGCAGGTTTGCTTTCAGACCTGCGCAGCAGGCGGCAAAACCCGCCGATGATCGACCCAAGGACCAGGGCGACAGCTGGCGCATTGCGGGCTTTGGCTTGGCCGCCAAACCTGCGCCGCTTCCGCAGGCGCCAGCCGCCGCCCCGGGTGCCCTCGCACCGCAAGATCAGTCCGCTGCAACGGTTCAGACCGGCGCGCCCCAACCCGCTGGCGCCGCGCCCCAGACCGACCTCGCGGGGCCTGTCGAAGCGGCCCCCAGCCTCACGCACCCGCCGCAGCGCGCTCGCCGGACCACAACCGTCTTGCGGACCTTCACAAGCCCGGACGAGGCGGGCGGTTGACGGACCGCCGCTGCTGATGCACCCGCCGTCTCTGAGCGCGCGATGCGGTCAGCGACAAATTTGCGCTGCGCCGCAACACCGTGGGGCCACATCTGTGGGATCACAGTTGATCCCGCCGTGCAGTTCTCTTGCATGCGGTGCAGCTTTGGCCGGCCTCTCTAGACGCCGATCACCGCCAGCAGTCCGGCGATTGCGAGCACCGGGGCCAGCATGATGGTGAGGGCCGCAGACACGATGCGCGCTGTCTTGTGACGCTGGCGCATCCCCGCTGGGAGTTCCTCGCGGTCCTTCGGGGCCAGCGCCCACTGGGCGAATAGGGCCAGAACCGCCACCACCGCGTTGACCCCTGCCGCTGCAATCGCCCCGCCCACGACAGCCAGGGCTCCCGCCACTCCGGCGAAGGCTGCAATCCAGGGGTGGGTCCGCGATAGGGTCAATCGGACATGCCGGTCGGCCCGCCCGTAATCCAGCTTTTCAAACGCAGACGCCGAGACCACCATCACGACCACGATCGCGGAGCCCATTCCCGCGCCAGCGAACAAGGCGCTCGCGGCGCGCATGATGTCAGGGAGCTCCGTCATCATTGGCTTGTCGCCCGATTCGTGCATGCGGGTCGACTGGTCCCTGGCCTGGGGCCGGCCAGCGCCCGGCGCTGAGGCCGCCAAATCTGCGCTCTGCCGCAGGGGCCTGCGCCGCCCAGCCTTTCGTGGCTTCCCGTCGCCGCTTTCCGTGGAGGCTTGCCGTTGTGGCTTCCTGTCGTGGCTTCCTGTCGTGGCTTCCTGTCGTAGCTGCGCGCCTGGGCGTGACGGCACGACCGCCGGACGCACGGCTTATGGTTGCTCTGCGACGAAGAAGCAACTGCGGATAGAGGCGTCATATGGGCTGGGGAAAGTTTACAACCCTGTGCGCCAAACGAAAGCATAACATGCCTTGACGCCGCGCGCGCGCAACGGCATGGGGCGCCGACGGTCCGGGGCAAGGAGCAGGCAGATGGAACAGTTCCTGAGCGGTCTGCTTGGCCTTCTCAATGCGTCGACCCAATCCTTCACAAGCGGCTTTCCGGTTTTCATCGTTCATATCTCGGTCGCCGGCGTGATCCTGCTTGTGGCGGCCATTTCCTACGTCATCTTGACGCCGCATCGGGAACTGGAACTCCTGCGCTCCGGCAACGCGTCGGCCGGCCTGGCGCTCGGCGGCGTGATTCTCGGCCTCGCCATACCTCTGGCTGCCTGCCTTGCAAACAGCGTTGGTCTTTACGATCTGTTGTTCTGGGCGATCCCGACCGTGCTGCTGCAGCTTCTGGCCTTCCGTATTGTCGACATGTTCTTGCGCGATCTGCCAAAGCGGATCCGCAATGACGAAGCGGGGGCGGCTATTCTGCTGGTGGCCGTCAAGATCGCCACCGGCCTGTTGATCGCGGCGGCTTTCAGCAGCGGTCCTGGCAGCTGACCCCGCATTAGGAGCCCCGATGCGCTGGCTTCCCGACTGGCTCATCTACCTGCTGGCGCTGAGCGTCGTGCTCCTGCTGATCTTCCGAAAGGACGAGCGCTTTGATGCGCCTGAGGCTCCCCCGTCGGCCATCATGGAGGATCAAGGCGTTCCGCTGCCGCCGCCGTCTGCTTTCGATGAAGCCGTCCTCGTCGACGTCGGCCCGCAGACCCTGTCCTCCGGCACTGCTTTCGCCATCAATCGCGATGGCTGGTGGCTGACTGCGCGTCATGTGGTCGACGGATGCGCCAAAGTGCAGTTGGTTGTCGCCCCCGGCGCCGCGGCGCCTGTGCGCGACGTGCGCACCGCCGCGACCGCTGATGTGGCCCTGCTGCGCACTGACCGCGCCCCGCAGCCCCTCGAGGTCGCGCCTCCGAACCCCGACCTGATCGACGTCGGCGACAGCGCATATCATATCGGCTACCCGCAGGGTCAGCCGGGAGAGGCGGCCAGCCGGCTGCTCGGACGCCAGAAACTGATCGCGCGCGGCCGATACAATACTGAGGAAGGCATCCTTGCTTGGTCGGAAACCGGCCGCACGCGCGGGCTCTACGGGACGCTGGGCGGACTTTCCGGGGGGCCGGCGCTTGATGAAAAAGGACGTGTGATCGGCGTCACCATCGCAGAATCCCCGCGCCGCGGGCGCATCTACACCTCGTCCCCCGAGAGCCTTGCCCGCTTTCTGGCAGCCCAAGGCGCAGACCTGCGCGGCGCACGGCCTGTCGGCGCCATCACGCCTGAGAATTATGGCGCGCAGGGCGACCGGCTGCGGCGTGAACTCGCCGTGGCGAAGGTCATCTGCACCCCGGCCTGATCCGGGTCTGCACGCCCGACTCCAGGCGCTTGCCAATGCCCGGCCATTCGGCTATGGCCCCGGTCTTTCGCGCGGCCCGGCGAAACGGCATGCCGAGGCAGCGCTTAAAGCTTGTGCGGGGTTCGCCCTGCCAATGGAGAGCGAAATGCCGAAAATGAAGACGAAGTCCGGTGCGAAGAAGCGCTTTAAGCTGACCGCCACCGGCAAAGTGAAGCATGGGGTAGCCGGCAAGCGCCACCGCCTGATCAGCCACAATGGCAAATACATCCGTCAAAACCGCGGAACCTCGGTTATTTCTGACTCCAATGCGCCGGCCATCCGCCGGATGCTGCCCTACGCCTGATCGGCCCCATAAAGGATCAAAGCCCCATGGCTCGCATCAAAGCCGGCGAACAGACCCGCGCCCGCCGCAAGAAGATCCTGAAAGCCGCAAAAGGCTATTCAGGTCGGCGCAAGAACACGATCCGCACCGCGACTGCCGCCGTCTGGCGCGCGGGTCAGTGGGCCTATAAGGATCGCAAACAGAAGAAGCGCAACTTCCGTGCGTTGTGGATCCAGCGGATCAACGCCGCAGTGCGTGAATTCGACATGACGTATTCCAGCTTCATAAACGGTCTCGTGAAGGCTGGCGTTGAGATCGACCGCAAGCTGCTCGCCGATCTGGCTATGAACCAGCCGGAATCGTTTAAGGCCATCGTGGAGAAGGCCCGCGCCGCCGCGTGAGCGGTTTGCGCATCGGCGCTTTCTCCGGCGAACCCCGCGTGCGGGGAACGCCCGCGCGCGGCCAGGAACCACGCGTGGATGAGCCATGACTGACATGATGAAATTGGAAACCGACCTCATGGCAGAGGTCTCCCGGGCTCTCGACGAAAGTGCGCTCGAGGCCCTGCGTGTGCACGCGCTTGGCAAGTCTGGCGTGATCACCCTGCAGCTGCGCAGCCTGGGGCAGATGAGCCCGCAGGAACGCCAGGTCGCCGGGCCGGCCCTCAACGGCGTCAAGGACCGCCTGACCGCGGCCATCGCCGTGCGCAAGGCGGAGCTTGAGGCCTCTGCCCTCGAAGCGCGTCTGGCCACAGACCGCGTGGATGTGACGCTGCCGCCGGCGCCCCGCCCGCAAGGCGGCGTTCATCCCGTGAGCCAGGTCATCGAAGAATTGCTCGCGATCGGCGCCGACATGGGCTTTTCGCTCGCCGAGGGCCCCGAAATCGAGACCGATTTCAACAATTTCACGGCGCTCAACTTTCCCGAGAAGCATCCCGCTCGCGATATGCATGACACATTCTTCTTCCCGGCAAGCGAAGATGGAACACGCTACCTGCTGCGCACCCACACAAGTCCGGTGCAGATCCGCACCATGCTTGCCTGCAAACCCCCGATCCGAATTCTGGCGCCGGGGCGCACCTATCGTTGCGACAGCGATCAGACGCACACCCCGATGTTTCATCAGATCGAAGGGCTCGTGATCGGCGAGGATATCCATATGGGTCATCTCAAATGGACCCTGATGGAATTCATTCGCGCCTTCTTTGAGCTCGACAGCGTGGAGGTGCGTCTTCGCCCGCATCATTTTCCGTTTACTGAGCCGTCCGCCGAAATGGACGTGCGCTGCGACCGCTCCGGAGGCAGTGTGAAAATTGGTCAGGGAACAGACTGGATGGAGATCCTCGGCTGCGGCATGGTTCACCCGAATGTGCTGCGCCATTGCGGCATCGATCCAATGAGGTACTCAGGCTTCGCCTGGGGCATGGGCGTGGACAGGCTCGCAATGCTCAAATACGGCATGCCTGACCTGCGCGATTTCTTCGCCGCCGACACGCGCTGGCTGTCGCACTACGGTTTCAATCCCACCATCACGCCCAGCCTGGCGACGGGCCTTAGCTGATGACGTCGCTCAGTCAGGCCGCGCTTGGCGCCCCGTCGCGCCCCGGCGGTGCAGTTCAGATCCGCGCGCCCATCACCGCGCGGGCGCCAGTGCGGGCGGTGCACGCCGCGGCGCGCCCTTTGTACAGGTGTGGTATGGCCTCGTGCAGCAGGCCTCCCGGCGAGCGCTGTCCTCATGGCCGGATCAACGACACCTGCCTCGCCACAGCTCACAAGAGCTGCCCCGATAAAACCGCCGATGCGCCTGCCTGCTTTGCTGCACGCAGATCGCCGGAAGACGGGTCCTCATCATGAAGTTCACTCTCTCCTGGTTGAAAGATCACCTGGATGCCGACGCCGATCTGACCCGCATCGTCGACGTCATGACGATGGCCGGCATGGAGGTGGAGGACATCTTCGATCCTGCCGCGAAGCTGTCCTCCTTCTCTGTGGCCAAGGTCATAGAGGCCAGCCAGCATCCCAATGCGGATCGCCTGCGCGTCTGTCAGGTGGACACCAGGGACGGGCGCAAGGAGATCGTGTGCGGCGCGCCGAACGCCCGCGCCGGCATGACCACCATCTATGCGCCCATCGGCGCCTATGTGCCCGGCATTGATACCACTCTTGAGGCCCGGCCCGTCCGCGGCGTGGTGTCAAACGGCATGCTGTGCTCTGCCAAGGAACTTGAAGCGGGTGAGGAGTCGGACGGCATTCTCGACCTCAAGGGCGACTGGCCGGTGGGCGCCCCGGCCGCCGAAGCGCTCGGTCTCGCGGATCCCGTGATCGACTTTGAGGTGACGCCCAACCGGCCGGACTGGCTTGGCGTCGCGGGCATCGCGCGCGAACTCGCCGCCGCTGGCCTTGGCGCGCGCCGCACCCCGCCTGTGCGCCCGGTCAAAGGCGCGTTTGCGTGTCCGATCGAGATCCGCATCGATGCGCCGGACGCCTGTCCGGTCTTCGCCGGGCGTCTCATCCGTGGCCTGAAGAACGGGCCTTCGCCCGCGTGGCTTCAGGCCCGTCTCAAAGCGGTCGGCCTGCGCCCGATCAGCGCCCTTGTGGACGTGACCAACTACCTCTCGCTTGACCGCGCCCGCCCGCTGCACGTCTACGATGCAGCCCGGCTCTCAGGCCCGGTTTGCGCGCGCCTCGGGCGGAGCGGCGAAACCCTCGACGGCCTCGACGCCAGGACTTACGCCGTCACGCCGGAGATGTGCGTGATCGCTGACGACGCGCGGGTCCTCGGTTTGGGCGGCGTAATGGGCGGCGCCTATTCGGGCGCCACGGCTGACACCGTCGACGTTTTCCTGGAAAGCGCATGGTTCGATCCGCTTCGGACCTTCCAGACTGGGCGCGCCACAGGCATCAACTCGGACGCAAAATACCGGTTCGAGCGTGGCGTGGATCCGGGCTTCGTCGTCGATGGTCTTGAATTGGCGACCCGGATGATCCTGGATCTGTGCGGTGGAGAGGCCTCCAGCGCGGTCGTCGCCGGCGCCGTTCCGCAAAGTCCGCCGCCGGTTGACTTTGACCCTGCTGAAGTAACTCGTCTCACCGGCATGCGCCTGAAGCCGCAGCGCATCCGCGCGATCCTGCGCGATCTCGGTTTTGATGTGCAGCCGCGCGAAAAAACTCTGCGTGTCGGCGTGCCGTCGTGGCGTCGCGACGTCGAGGGCCCGGCTGATCTGGTGGAGGACATCGCAAGGATCGAGGGCTTCGACGCGCTGCCAGCACAGCCGCTGCCGCCGCTGCCCAAAGCGCGCGGACCGATCGCCACAGCGGCGCAGAACCGCGTGCGCCTCACGCGTCGTGCGCTCGCGGGCGCCGGGTTTCTGGAAGCCATCACCTGGGCGTTTCTGCCGCGCGCCCACGCCCAGGCGTTTGGCGGCGGCGCACCTGGCTTGGTGCTCGCCAACCCCATCGCCTCAGACCTCGACACCATGCGGCCCTCGCTCCTGCCCAACCTGTTGCGCGCCACCCAGCGCAACGCTCATCGCGGGCTTGGCGCCAGTCGTCTTTTCGAAACAGGCGCAGTGTTCTTCGGTGGCAAACCGGGCGAGCAATGGACCGCCGCTGCAGCCGTGCGCGCCGGACAGCCTTCGCGTCATTGGGCGGGGGCGCAAAGTCCGCCGGACGTCTTTCAGGCCAAAGCAGATCTATTCGCGCTGCTCGAGACCCTCGGTTTGGCGCCGGCGAGGTTTCAGATCGTTCGGGCTGACGTCCCGTGGGCCCATCCCGGTCGCGCGGGCGCTGTGAAACTCGGCCCCAAGGTGACGCTGGCTGTCTTTGGAGAGTTCCATCCGCGGACGCTGCAGGCGCTCGACATCGATCTGCCTGCGGCCGGGTTCGAACTCATTCTCGATCATCTGCCAGCGGAGAAGGCGCGCCTCGGTAAAACGCGCCCGCCGCTGGCGGCTCAGGATCTGATGCCGGTATGGCGCGACTTTGCTTTTCTGGTGGATGACAGAATCGCGGCAGCCGATGTGGTGCGCGCAGCCG
>JBILMQ010000360.1:0-3231 GCA_044375455.1 Caulobacterales bacterium
AGCCTTTCGATATCGCTCGGCCATGGCGTCTCGAAGGACAGGCGCCGGCCCGTCTCAGGGTGATCGAAAGACAAGGTGGCCGCATGCAGTGCCTGTCGGGCGATCACGCAGCCGCCGAGGACGTCATCCAGAACTCGGGCTGATCGTGTTGCGCCATAAACCGGGTCGCCGATCAGCGATGCGCCGATGTGGGCCAGATGAACACGGATCTGGTGAGTGCGACCTGTTTCAAGCCGGCAGGCGACGTGTGCAGCAGCCGGCGGGGGCCGACCCTGCAGACCTGGACCGAAACGCGCAACGACCTGAAATGCGGTCACAGATTCCCTGCCAGCTGCAGATCCTGGCGTGATGACAGCCATTCGCTTCCGGTTCCTGGGATCGCGCCCGATGCGGGCGATGATCCGGCCTTCCTGCGATGCGGGGGCGCCGACTGTGAAGGCGTCATATCGTCTGCCGACCGATCTTTTTGCAAACTGCTCGGCGAGGGTGCGTAGCGCGCGGTCCGTCTTGGCGATAACCAGGACGCCGGAAGTGTCTTTGTCAAGCCGGTGCACGATCCCGGGCCGGCCGGGCGCGCCGACGCGCACAAGCTCAGGGCCGCAGTGGTGCAAGACGGCATTGACGAGCGTCCCCGACCAGTTGCCTGGGGCCGGGTGTACAGCAAGCCCGGCAGGCTTGTCGATCACAAGCACATCGGCGTCCTCATGCAGGATGACGAGATCGATGGGCTCAGGCTGAGCCTCGGTGACGTCTGGGGCCGGGCGATCGATCAGATAGACGCCTGGCTTCACGCCAGCGCTTGCATCGCGCACCGGTGCGCCGGCATGCAGGACATGACCCTGTGCGATGAGCGCCTGCAGGCGCGTGCGCGACAGCGCTGGAACGCGCGCGGCGAGGAAGCGGTCGAGCCGCATGCCTGTGTCCTCAGGCGCGGCGACCGCCTCAAAGTGTTCGTAGCTTTCGCTTTCGTCGTTAGCGTCATGCATCACCTGTCCGGCGTAACTGCCTCGCGCGCGCTCAGCAAGGCACACCTCGGAGAATGCCGCCCGCGGGCGGACTTGGAGCAGGCTCGCCCGGGCGAGCCGGGCGAGAGCCCGTCGCACTGCACGCGCGTGCGGACTGCCTGCGCGCGCATCGCCAGGTGATTCCACTGCGCCTCGAGGCCGGCTAGTCTTAGCGCAGAGAGAATCATGGCCTCGTCGCCATCGGCTGTCTTCTGGAGGATGTTTCATGGGTTTGACGCGTCGGGCTCTCCTAGGCGCTTCCGGGGCTGTTGGCGCGACGGTCGCTGCTGCAGCCTGCGTTCGGCCGATGCCAACCTATGACGGAGCCGTTCGTTTCCTTCATGGCGTCGCCAGCGGCGACCCATTGCCCGAGCGCGTAGTGATCTGGACACGGGTCACTCCCGACCGGGACGGCCCCGTGCCTGTGGCGTGGGTCATTGCGGAGGACCCGGAGTTGAAGAACGCTGTCGCGCGCGGCCAGGTTGAGACAGGCCCGGAGCGTGACTACACGGTGAAGGTGGACGCCTCGGGCCTCGCGCCTGGGCGACGCTACCACTACGGCTTCAGGGTCAACGAGACGACATCCACGATCGGCAGAACATGGACAGCCAGCGCTGATGCGCAGGAGAGCATGGAGATCGCTGTGGTCTCCTGTTCCAACTGGCCGAGCGGCCTTTTCAACGCCTATCAGGCGCTCGCCAGGCGAGAGGACCTCGATCTCGTCGTCCACCTCGGCGACTACATCTACGAATACGGCCCGGACGGCTATGGCGGCGAGGTTGGAGCGCGCATCGGACGGATTTCAGACCCGCCAAAGGAGATTGTGACGTTGGCGGATTATCGCCGACGCCATGCCCAATACAAGTCAGATTCCGACCTGCAGGCGGCCCACGCTCGCTGCCCGTGGATTGTCACCTGGGACGACCACGAGACAGCCAACGACAGCTTTCTCGGCGGGGCGCAGAACCATCAGCCTGACCAGGAGGGCGCGTGGGAAGCACGCGAGCAGGCCGGCATTCAGGCTTACCTGGAGTGGATGCCGATCCGTGACCCGGCCGAGGGCGCCCCTCGGTCTGCGATCTGGCGCAGGTTCGACTTTGGCGATCTGGCGAGCCTTGTGATGCTCGAAACCCGACTGACCGGACGCTCGCAGCAACTGAGTTACATCAACGACATGTCGATGACGGTCAGCCCGACAGGGCAGCCGCAGCCGGACATCGCGGGTTTTCTGGCCAAACTAAACGATCCGGAACGTCGAATGATGCCTGCGGCTGAAGAGTCATTCGTGGCAGATAGCCTGAAGGCGTCGACTGCGCGGGGCGCGACCTGGCAGATCCTCGGAAATCAGGTGATCATGGCGGAGGTTCGCGCCCCGAACCTTGCGGCGCTTCTGCCGGACGCCGTGAAGGCCGACATTGCGCGACGCTACCCCAGCGCCGGCGCGCAGATCGAGTTCACGAGACTTGGCCTGCCATTGAACCTGGACGCATGGGACGGCTATCCGGCCGCGCGCGCCCGTCTGCTGAAAGCGGCGGCGGATGCAGTGGCGAGCCTCATTGTGGTGACGGGAGACAGCCATACGGCATGGGCCAACGAACTGTTCCTGGATCCGGCTCGGACCATGCGGGTTGGCGTCGAGTTCGGCGCGGCATCCGTGACGTCGCCCGGGATCGCAGACGAACTACCGGTCCCGGGATTGGATTACGCCGCTGCATTTGTGGGCGCCAACCCGCAGACCGTGAAATGGCATGACCCGCGCAACCGGGGCTTCCTGGTGCTGAAACTCACGAAGGCCGAGACGGTGGCGGAATTTTACTCTGTCTCCACTGTGCTTGCCCCCGACTTTGAGACAAAGCTTGAAGCGCGCTTCAAGGTTCGCCCAGGCGGCATCGGCGGGATGGGGCCGATAGAGCTTGCCTGACCGGGGCGCTAGGCAGAAGTTGGTTCAGCCAACACCCTGCCGGATCTCTGTCGCATCGGCAGCGCATGATGTCTGCGCGCCGCGCGACGCCGCGCAGAGCCTGCGCCCCGTTGACCGAACGCTCAGATCGACCGCACCGGTCGAGGGCGCTGCTCAATCTCACAAGAACAGCACACAAGAACTCTGGCGCACGGGTGTTAAAAGCCGTACTGGCTATGACCGGCGCGGGCGTAGTTCAGAGGTAGAACGTCAGCTTCCCAAGCTGAATGTCAGGGGTTCAATTCCCCTCGCCCGCTCCAAACACTC
>JBILMQ010000103.1:0-10730 GCA_044375455.1 Caulobacterales bacterium
GGCGGGGCGGGTCCGCTGTCATGGGCCGGGCGCGCCCTCTGCCAATCGGTTGCTGACCGGTGCCGCATCCACGGCGGTAGACCTCTATTGAGCGGGTGCCACTGCTGGGGCCCACTGCTGGGGCCCCGCCATTGGGGCCCCGCCATTGGGGCCCGCCGTTTGGGCCCCAGATCTGGGGGGTGAGAGCGCCGACCTGGACTGCGCGCGCCGGAGCTTGCGGCAGATCCTTGGCGATCCGCGGCGGTTCTCCCGTTCGGTGCTGAGGCATCCAGGCGCGCCGCGAAGATCAGTCCTTTCGACGCCGCCGCCTCACCCATCCCCTCTACCCGTCCTCCAGGCCAGCGCTGCAGACCAGTGCTGCTGGCCGGCGGCTCTGGCGAGGTTTCCTGGTGAGACCTTTGGCCCCGTTCTGTTGGCCGATATGCTGGGCGGTGCCCTCGGCCTCGCCGCGCGTCAGCCGGCGACCATCCAGCCTGCCAGCGACACGGCCCTCGTCCGGCGATCGATCTCATGCGCCCATCAGCTGCGCCGCGCGGGGGGCAAAATATGTCACCACGCCCGCACAGCCCGCCCGCTTGAACGCGGAAAGCGTTTCCAGGATGGCGCGATCCGCATCAACCCACCCATTCTGAGCGGCTGCCATGATCATCGCATACTCACCGGAGACCTGAAAAGCGAAGGTCGGCATGCGAAATGCCTCGTGCAACCGCCGGATGATGTCGAGATAAGCCAGCGCCGGCTTCACCATGATCATGTCTGCCCCCTCGGTGATGTCGAGGGCGACTTCGCGAAGCGCTTCGTCGCTGTTTCCTGGATCCATCTGATAGGTTTTTTTGTCGCCTTTCAGAGCCGTCGCCGAGCCGATCGCCTCACGGTAGGGGCCATAGAAGGCAGAGGCGTACTTGGCGGCGTAACTCAGGATCAAAGCATCGTGATGGCCAGCCCTTTCAAGGGCTGTGCGAATCGCGCCGATGCGCCCATCCATCATGTCTGACGGTGCGATCACGTCGCAGCCTGCAGCGACCTGGATCAGCGCCTGCTCCGTGAGGCGCTCAACCGTTGCGTCATTGTCGATCACGGCTCCGTTGAGCAGGCCGTCGTGGCCATGATCCGTAAACGGATCTAAGGCGACATCGCACATAATGCCGATGTCAGGCACAGCCGCCTTGATTGCACGCACCACCTCAGGCACCAGGCCGTTGGGGTCGGTGGCCTGTGAGCCGATCGCGTCCTTGCGGCCCGGATCAATAAACGGGAATAAGGCGATCGCTGGAATTCCAAGGCGTTTCGCCTCAAGCGCAGCCTTGACGGCCTCATCCCGGTTGAGCCGGTCCACGCCCGGCATCGCGGCCACAGGGATGCGCGCCGCAGCGCCGTCATGAATGATGAGCGACCAGATAAGATCGCTCGGCCCGATTGCGGTCTCGCGCACGAGACGGCGTGTCCAGTCGGATTGTCGCAGGCGGCGCAAGCGGGTCGTCGGGAAAGCGGCGGCGGGGGCAATGGTCATGAATTGGCAGTCCTTGGATCAGATCGCGTCGAAACGCCGGGGATGAAAATATCGCGGCCAGCTTCCGGCGCTGGTCGCGTCAGGCCAATGCGGTCTTACGTCGCTCGGCGTCCGGAAGGCCATGGGCCGCGCCCACGCCGGGCCCGCCGTCCGCGGCAGGCGCACCGCCGCCGCAGGACAGGCGTCAGCCTGGATCCGTAGGCCGAGCCCCCGGCGCCGGGATCCAGGCGCTGGAACCAGACGCGTGCAGCCGACGACTTGTACCCTGCGATATGGGCCTTAGACACAGATCCTGCCGCGTGAGGGCGACGTCGCGCCGCCGGTCAGGCCGGTGATCGGGAGAAGAGGCGCCCCGCCGCTCGCCAGGCGTTCGGCGTATGTTCTCTCTCCTGAAATCCGGCCAGCTTGTGCGTCGGGCGCGCGCAGTCTGGCGGGACCGGCGCGATCGGCGCACAGACGCTGGAGAGGACGACGCCATCGCCGAACGCCATCGCCTGAGTTGACACCTTCCCCGCCCGGCGCCAAGCCCGCAGTCAAAGGGGAGGGCTTGTTCTGTGGACTTCACGCTCAGCGAGGAACAGCAGCTGATTCGCGAGACGGCGCGCGCCTTCGCACAGGAACAATTGCGCCCGCATGCGGCGCGCTGGGATGAAACCGGCCAATTCCCGCTGGAGGCTCTGCGCGCCGCCGCCGCCCTCGGGTTCGCGGGCATCTATGTGCGTGAGGACGTCGGCGGGGCGGGCCTGAAGCGGCTCGATGCCGCTATGATCTTTGAGGAGCTGTCGCGCGGCTGCGTGACGACGGCGGCGTTCATTTCGATCCACAACATGGCGAGTTGGATGATCGACAGGTTCGGCGATGAAACGCAGCGCCGCTGCTGGCTTCCGCGGCTGACGACCATGGACCTGATAGCATCCTATTGCCTGACCGAACCCGGGTCTGGGTCGGACGCAGCCGCCTTGCGCGCCACGGCGCGCCGCGACGGCGATTATTACGTGCTTAACGGAACCAAAGCCTTCATCTCCGGGGGCGGCGCCTCGGATCTCTATGTGTGCATGGTGCGCACGGGCGGCGAGGGGCCCGGGGGTGTCTCCACGCTGGTCGTTGAGAAGACGACGCCGGGGCTCGCATTCGGCAAGAATGAACGCAAAATGGGCTGGAATGCCCAACCTACCGCACAGGTGATCTTCGAGGACTGCCGGGTACCAGTCGCCAATCGTCTGGGACCGGAGGGATTTGGTTTCAAGATCGCCATGATGGGACTTGATGGCGGTCGGCTCAACATTGCCGCTGCATCTCTCGGCGGCGCCAGCGACGCGTTTGACCGCGCCTGGGCCTATGCGCGCGAGCGTCGGCAATTCGGCAAAGCGATCGCGGATTTCCAGGCGACCCAGTTCAAGATTGCCGACATGGCGACCGAACTCGAGGCGGCGCGCATTTTTCTGTATCAGGCCGCGGCCAAGCTGGACGCCAAGGCGCCCGACGCCACGATGCAGTGCGCGATGGCCAAGCGGTTCGTTACGGATGTCGGTTTTCGCGTCGCCAATGAGGCGCTGCAGATCCACGGCGGGTACGGCTATCTGAAGGATTACGAGGTTGAGCGCATCGTGCGCGATGTGCGCGTCAATCAGATCCTGGAGGGCGCCAATGAGATCATGCGCGTGATCATCGCCCGTGAACTTGCGAAGGGCTCGTGAGCGCCGGCGTGCAACAGCCTTCTGCCCGGGTCTGGGTGACCGGTCCCTGGTGCTGCGCATCTCGCCATCCGGCGCCCCGCTCCCCCGGCGGCAGTCGTCTTGAAACGGCGCAACAACCGGCATTTGACATCATCTGACTGCTGGGGCGCGCGCCCTTGGCTGCAAATCGCCGGACGGGGTCACGGGAGAACGCAAGCATGCACACACGACGCAGCGTGGTTTGCAGTCTGGCGGCGATTGGCGGATGCGCCACAGCGCCTGAGTTCGCTCCGGAGCGTGCTCCCGTTGCTGTGCGCCCGCTTGTCATTGCCCATCGCGGCGCATCGGGAGAGCGGCCCGAGCACACGCTCGGCGCTTATGCCCGCGCCATCAGCCAGGGCGCCGACTTTATCGAGCCTGATCTCGTCATGACGCGCGACGGCGTACTGGTCTGTCGTCATGAAAACGAGATATCCGCCACGACGGACGTGGCTAGTCGATCATACTTCGCGTCGCGCCGTTCCGTGAAGCTGATCGACGGCGTCAGCGTTGAAGGGTGGTTTACGGAAGACTTCACCCTGGACGAACTCAAGAGTCTGCGTTGCCGCGAACGCCTGCCCGCTCTGCGTCCGGCGAACACGGCGTTCGACGGTCAGGAGACCATTGCGACCTTTGACGAGGTCTGCGACCTGGTTGCAGGTGAGGGGATCCGGCTCGGGCGCACCATCGGGGTCTATCCGGAAACCAAGCACCCAAGCTATTTTGAGAGCATTGGACTGTCTTTCGATGATCCTCTCATCGCAGCGTTGCGCCGCCGCCGGCTGGACGTCGCAATGGCCCCCTGTTTCATCCAGTCCTTCGAGACGCAGAACCTAAAGCGCCTTGCGCTCTCGGTGCGCACCCCGCTTGTGCAGCTGGTCGGCGAGGCCGGCGGGCCAGTCGACGCGGCGCACACAGGGGCGTCCTATCGCGCCATGGTCGAGGATCGCGGCCTGGAGGAAATCGCCGGCTATGCGGCCGGCATCGGGCCGGCGAAAGGCCTTATCCTGCCGCGTGACCCGGACGGCCGGTCGCTGGCTGCGAGCGATCTGGTGAGACGCGCCCACAGGTTTGGTCTCAAGGTGCACGCCTGGACATTTCGCAGCGAAAACTTCTTTCTGCCGCGCGAATTGCGTCGCGGCGATCCGGCGGCCCCAGATCATATGCGCCAGAAGGGCGATGCCGCCGCCGAGCTGCGCGCGTTTTTCGCGATGGGCGTCGACGGGGTCTTCGCCGATTTTCCAGCCGAGGCAGTCGCGGCGCGCGCCTGAACGACGCGCCGGCGCTGCTGATGCCCCCGGCTCTGGCGCCCAGCAAGGCGAGCCTGCTACACGAGCCGCCAAAGGCGCCTTGGGCCCTCGGTGCTGCGTGAGGCCTCAGCTGCAAGGCGCACCCCGCGGCGGGCTATCGCAATGCACGCATGAAGGGCACGCATGAAGGGCACGCATGAAGGGCGCGCATGGAGGGACTGGCGGTGAGTGACGAGGTGATCTGCCGGATTGACGGCGCGGTTGGCCATATCAGTCTCAACCGGCCGCAGGCGCTGCACGCGCTTACCACTGCCATGTGCGCCGCCATGACCCAGGCGCTGATGTCCTGGCGCACGGATCCGGCGGTCCGCGTGGTGCTGATCGATCACGCACCAGGCACGCGCGGGTTTTGCGCCGGCGGTGACATTCGCATGCTCGCTGAAAGCGGCGCCGGCGACGGGACGGCGGCCCGGGCGTTCTTTCACACCGAATACCGTCTCAACCATCTCCTCCACGTCTATCCCAAACCGGTGGTTGCGCTGATGAACGGCGTGACCATGGGCGGCGGGGTCGGGGTCAGCGTTCACGCCCTGTTTCGGATCGCCACGGACAGAACGACATTCGCGATGCCGGAGACCGGCATCGGCCTGTTTCCTGATGTCGGCGGCGGTTGGTTTCTGCCGCGCCTGCCGGAAGCGGAACTTGGGACCTGGCTCGCGCTCACCGGCGCCCGCTTGAAGGGCCGGGAGTGCGTCGGCGCCGGTGTGGCGACCCACTATATGCCAGAGGACCTGCTGTCGAACGTGCGCGCCCAGATTGCCGGCGCCGCGCTCACCCACGAACCGGCCAACACCCTGCGCTCGGGGCTCGACGCGCTGTGTGAAGCCGATGGCGCCCTGTTCACGCCGCACCCGGACGGGCTGAAGGCGTTGTTTGGCTTTGGCTCCGTTGAGGAAATCTTCACCGCCCTGGCCGCTGCGGGCGAGAGCCCTTGGGCGCGCGAGCAGCTCGCTGCTTTGCGGACAAAGTCCCCGCAGACGCTGAAAGTGGCGTTGCGCCAGCTTCGGATGGGCGCAAAGGCCGGCAGTTTCGCGGAAAACATGATCACAGAATATCGCATCGCAACGCGCGTGGTGGCGCGCCATGACTTTCGCGAAGGCGTGCGTGCAGTGATCGTGGACAAGGATAATAAGCCCGTCTGGGACCCCGCGGATCTGGCAGGCGTCACCGAAGCCATGCTCGACGCCATCTTCGCGCCGTTGCCGGCGGATCAGGAATGGACGCCGCTGCCCGGCCTCAGCTAACCGAACTTTCCAACCATCGTCTCCTTGGAGGACACGCCATGACGAGCGTCGCGTTCATCGGTCTCGGCAATATGGGCGCCGGCATGGCCGCCAATCTCGTAAAGGCAGGTCATGCCGTTGCGGGGTTCGACCTGTCGCAGGACGCTCTGGCGCGTGCGCGCGAGGCCGGCGTGACGCCGGCGGACAGCGTGGGCGATGCCGCGGCCGGCGCTGAAGTCGTCATCACCATGCTGCCCGCCGGCCCCCAGGTGCGCGAGGTGTATGGCAGCTCAATCCTGCCAGCCGCCAAGCCTGGCGCGCTGTTCATCGACTGCTCGACGATCGATGTGCAAAGCGCGCGCGCCATCGCTGAGACTGCCGAAGCGGCGGGTTTCGACATGGCCGATGCGCCGGTGTCCGGCGGCGTGGCGGCGGCGGCTGCCGGATCCTTGACCTTCATGGTCGGTGGCTCTGCGCGGACGTTCGCCCGCACCGAACCGGTGCTCGCCGCCATGGGCAAGGCTGTGATCCACGCTGGCGACAGCGGGGCTGGCCAGGCCGCCAAGATCTGCAACAACATGCTGCTCGGCATCACGATGATCGGCACCTGCGAGGCCTTCGCGCTTGCCGAGAAGCTCGGTCTCGATCTGCAGCGATTTTTTGATATCGCCTCAAAGGCTTCTGGTCAGAGCTGGTCCATGACCTCCTACTGCCCGGTGCCGGGACCGGTGCCCGGCTCGCCGGCCAATCGCGGCTATCAGCCAGGTTTCACCGCCGCGATGATGCTCAAGGACCTGAAGCTCGCCCAGGCGGCGGCCGCCCAGGCCGACGCCGCCACGCCTCTCGGCGCCCAGGCGCAGGCGCTCTACCAAATCTACGCCTGCCAGGGCGCTGCGCAGATGGACTTCTCTGGCATCATCGAGATGCTGAAGGGTATGAAGCCCCGCTAACCATACGCCTTAACGCGAACTTAGTCGCTGTGCGCTAGGGTGACGCCAACAAAAGAGGCCAAGCTTCGGTTGACATGGGGCTGGCGAGGTAATGGTGGCGGCGATGGTTGGGCTGGAGCGCGCGCGCGCGGGCGAAGCGAATGATAACAGCGTCTCGCTGGCGCAGGAATACGTCAAGAGCTGGGCGCTGCTGGAGCGCGCTCATCGCACCCTGCTTGAGACGTTGAAGGACGATCTTGATCGCTCGGGCGACACGGGCCTAACGGGCGCCCAGGCGCTCATGCTGTTCAACATCGGCACAGGCGAGGCGACGGTCGGCGAACTGCGCGCGCTTGGCCAGTTGTCGAGCGCCACCGCGTCCTACAATCTGAAGAAGCTCGCGGAAGCAGGTTTCATTCTGCAGGAGCGCTGCGCGCACGATCGCCGCGCGGTGCGCGTGAAGCTGACGGCCGAAGGCGAGGAGATCCGCGCCCGTGTCGGCGCGCTGATGACGCGCCACGCAACCACGCTGGAGCCCGCGGGGGCAGTGTGCGCGCAGGACCTGCGCCTGATGAACAGGACGCTGGGCCGCCTCGCGCGCTTCTGGGCTGACCACGTCCGTTTCCGGCTGTAGGCCTGCAGCAAGTAACCACTTGTCTACCGATCGGCGCGAGGATGTCGCGAGATCGGGTGCGCCATGCATGATATTATCCTTGAGCGTCGCGTCGCGCCTGGATTGCGCCAGGTGGCGGCTGTGTGCACCGAGACCGGGCTCGAAGGCGTCGCCTTCGGCCCCACCGGCGCCGCCTGGAGTGATCTGGAGCGACTGGCGCTCGCCAAACTGCGCAAATTGATGCGAAGCAGCCAAGTCCGGCCCGGCGCCGATTCGCGCGGCGGCGTGGTCGTCTGAGCGCCTATTTGCGTCGGACGCCGCGCCCGAGCCCGATCTCTTTTGCGAATTCCGACCGACGGCGGGCATAAGCGGGGGCGACCATCGGATAATCTGCAGCCAATCCCCAGCGCTTTCGGTAATCTTCCGGGCTCATGGCGTAGGTCGAACGAAGATAGCGCTTCAGCATCTTCAGTTTCTTGCCGTCCTCCAGACAAATGATGTAATCGTCCGTGTAGGAGCGGTTGATGGGTACGGCGGGTTTGAGTTTCTCAGAAGGCCGTTCTTCCTGGCCCCCGGCGATCGCAGCGATGGCCGCGTGCACTGAGCGGATAAGTTCGCCGAGGTTTTCGGTCGCCACCGTGTTATTGCTGACATAGGACGCCACGATGTCGGCCGTCATCCGCAGGATTTCTTCGGACTCAAGACCTGCGCTGGCAGATTCTGATTTCATTCGGCTACTCACAGGACTTGCCGTAGATAACGCGTAATGCAGGTGTCGGCGGCGACAGGACTTACCCCGGAATTCACTCCGGAATTCACCCCAGCGCAGTGCACATACGTGCAAACCCGCAAGAGAGTTAGGCGAAACAAGACTTCCTCTTGTTTTGACAACCTATTGCAGTTGATGGGGCCGCGCAAGCGGGCCAAGAAAGCGGGGCCAAGAAAGCAGGCGCAGGAAGCCCCGGGCAAGTCTCGCCTGAAGACATGCCCAAGCCTGGGCGGGCGAGGCCTGTGGGCGAATTTGCAATGGCTTTTACAATAGCTTTTTTACCAGGGCTTGCGGTTGCGCGCCGGTCCCCGCTCAACTATCCCCATCTGCACTGAAAGCTCATCCGCCCGGACAGGAAGGCCCGTCATGCCCCAGGTTTCGCAGTCCGCACGCCTCGATTCGTTCTTCAGCGCCGACCTCGCTGCGCGCGATCCGGATCTGGCGGCAGCCATCGCGGCGGAGTTTTCCCGTCAACAGGCGCATGTGGAGTTGATCGCCAGCGAGAACATCGTCTCGCGTGCGGTCCTGGAGGCGCAGGGGTCGATCCTGACGAATAAGTACGCCGAGGGCTATCCAGGCCGGCGGTATTACGGCGGCTGCGCCCATGTCGATGCGGCCGAAAATCTGGCAATCGAACGCGCGACGAGACTTTTTGGGTGCGGCTATGCGAATGTTCAGCCGCATTCCGGCAGTCAGGCCAACCAGGCCGTATTCATGGCGCTGATGAAACCAGGCGACGTCTTCCTCGGCATGGACCTGGCAGCTGGCGGTCACCTGACGCATGGCGGCGTCGCCAACCAGTCGGGCAAGTGGTTCAAAGCCGCCCATTACGGGGTTCGTGCGGACGACGGGCGCATCGACTACGAAGCTATGGCGCAGACGGCCGAGGCGGTAAAGCCCAAGGTGATCATCGCGGGCGGCAGCGCCTACAGCCGGGTAATTGATTTCGCCCGGTTCCGCGCCATCGCCGATCACGTCGGGGCGTATTTCATGGTCGACATGGCGCACTTTGCGGGTCTCGTGGCCGGCGGCGTCTATCCAAGCCCGTTCCCGCACGCCCATGTCGCGACCACAACGACCCACAAGACCCTGCGTGGTCCGCGCGGCGGCATGATCCTCACCAACGATGCGGACCTGGCAAAAAAGTTCAATTCTGCGGTGTTCCCCGGCCTGCAGGGCGGTCCTCTGATGCACGTGATCGCGGCCAAGGCGACAGCCTTTAAGGAAGCGCTTGAACCTGATTTCAAGCTCTACGCCCGCAGCGTCGTGGATAACGCCAAAGCCTTCGCCGAGGCGCTTCGCCAGGGTGGGTTCGCCATTGTCTCCGGCGGCACTGACAGCCATCTTGCGCTCGTCGACCTGCGCGCCAAGGGCCTTACGGGCAAGGCAGCCGAGGCAGCCTTGGAACGTGCCCACATGACCTGCAACAAGAACGGCGTCCCCTTCGACCCGCTGCCCCCTACCCAGACGTCCGGCATCCGCGTGGGCACGCCAGCCGCCACCACACGCGGCTTCGGCGTGGCGGAATTCCAGGCGGTGGCCGCTTGCATGATCGATGTGCTCGACGCGCTCAGAACCACCCCGGACGGCGACGCGCGCGTTGAGGCCGACGCGCGCGCCCGAATTGCAGTCCTTACCGACCGCTTTCCGATCTATCCTTGCTAGAGCAGCACCGTCATGCGCTGCCCCTACTGCGGACACCTCGACACTCAGGTGAAGGACAGCCGGCCGGCTGAAGACGGTTCCTCAATCCGTCGCCGGCGTCAGTGCCCGGCCTGCGGGGGCCGCTTCACGACCTTCGAACGCGTGCAGCTGCGCGAAATGATGGTTGTCAAGAAGTCCGGGGAGCGCGAGCCGTTTGAGCGCGACAAGCTGCTGCGCTCATTGCGCATCGCCCTGCGTAAGCGTCCTGTCACGGAGGATCAGATCGATCAGTTCGTGTCCGGATTGGTGCGTCAGCTGGAAACCATGGGGGAGGGCGATATTCCCTCAGCCAAGATCGGCGAACTCGTCACCGATGCACTGGCTAGTCTCGATAAGGTGGCGTTCGTGCGATACGCATCGGTCTATTATGACTTCACCAATCCGAGCGATTTTGAACGGTTTCTGAGCGACACCCGCCTCGGGGAGGAGGCTGGCGGCCCCGCCAAGACGCGATGATGCGCCCAAGCGTCACGCTAAAGCTCGCCACCTCGCTTGACGGGCGCATCGCGACCGCGTCAGGGGAGAGCCGTTGGATCACCGGTCCGCTCGCGCGCGCGGTCGGACATGAATTGCGCGCGGCGCACGATGCTGTTGCTGTTGGGGCAGGCACCGCGCTCGCCGACGATCCGCAACTCACCGCGCGGACCGAGCCCCCCGCCGAGCGCCAGCCTGTGCGGGTGATCTTCGATCGCCGCCTGCGCATCCCTCCAGCCGCGCGCCTGTTTTCGACGTCCGGCGGGCCGGTCATCTTGGTGGCGGGCGAGGGACGCGCGCCGGAGCGCCGCAGCGCCCTCATCGATGCGGGAGCAGAAATCTTGGACTGTCCCTGCGACGACGCCGGACTGGACCTTGCGGCTGCGCTGATGCTGCTTGCTGGGCGCGGTGTTGCGTCGATCTATGTGGAGGGCGGCAGCGGTATTGCGGCAGGCCTCGTGCTGGCCGGGTTGGTGGACCGCC
>JBILMQ010000104.1:0-10671 GCA_044375455.1 Caulobacterales bacterium
CGCCTGCGCGCTTGCCGCAGGCGCCCTGCCCGACGGCCGCTTCCGCCGTGGTCTCGACGGGGCTGCCCGTGGCCTGCGGGCCGGCAAGGCGATCGACGAAACATTCGGCGAAACCGGCGCCTTTTCCACACTCGACCTGGGCCTGATGCGCGCCGGCCAGCGCTCCGGCGCGCTCGCGCTGATGATGGGCTTCATCGCCGACCGACATGAAAACAACCTGCGCGACGCCATCAAGCGGGCCACCGCCTTGGTCGAGCCCATGGCGATCGGGGCGGTGGCCCTGGTGATCGGGATCGTGGCCGTAGGCCTCGTCACAGCCATGACCAGCATCTACGACGCCGTGTTGTGATCGCCTTGGACGCCGGGATGACGCACCCTCACGCAGCCACGCCAAGCGAGGCGCTGCTGATCACGGCCGGCGTGCTCGCCATCGCGCTGACTGCAGCCATTCTGGTGGATCAGGAAGACCGCGTCGCGGGAACCAGCCGACGGCTGGTGCGGATCGGGCGCACCGCGGCCTATCTCAGTACAGCCCTCGCAGCCTTCGTGATGCTGGCAGCCGCCAGCGGCGATCCCTACCGCGCGGCGCTCGCAGCCGGATGCCTTGCCCCGCTTGCCGGGCTTGCCGAAACCGATCTGCGATGGCTCCTGCTGCCCAACCGCCTGGTCGTGCTGAGCGGGGCACAGGCCGCCTGGCTGCTGGCGCCGCTCTTCATGGCCACGGGCGCGCCGGCAACCGCGGCCGATCTCCTCGCTGCTGCGGCCGACGTGGCGCACGGGCTCGCGGGACCGGCCCTCGGCGCCGCACTGGGCGCAGGGCTTTTGATCGCCGTGCGCATTGCCGGGGAACGCCTGCGCGGCGCGCCAGGGCTCGGTCTCGGCGATGTCAAACTCGCCGCAGCGCTCGGGCTTGTGCTCGGCCCGCTGGGCGTCGTTCAAGCGATCGGGCTCGGCGCCGCTGCGGTGCTGGTCGGCGCGCTCACGCTTCCAGGCAGCTTTGCCCGCTCCCGCACAGATCTGGCGCCCGCAGCAGTGTTTCCGCTCGGCGCCGGCCTCGCCGCGAGCGGCGCCGGCCTCGCCCTGTGGACCGCGCTCGCGCCATGAGCCCCCCAGCCGCACCCGCTGCTCCTCGGCCATCGCGCCGCACCGGTTTCAGCACCCTTGAAGCCCTGGTGGCGGTCGCCATCGTCGCCCTCAGCCTCACCCCCCTGATCGCCATCCAGGTGCAGATCGCGCGGACCCACGCGCGCAACGACGCCGCGCGCATCGCAGCCGTCATGCAAAGCAACGCTCTTGCCGCGATTGCAGATCTCAACCCGGTCGCCGAAGCCTCCGGCGAGCGCGAACTCGCGCCCGGCGCTACAGTGCGCTGGACATCAAAACAAATCTCCACCCCGGTGCGCGGCGTCGGCTATCCGCTCGGCGATGGCGAGTTTGAGGTCGCCCTGTTCGAGGTGAGCGTCGAGGCCCGCGATCCCGCGCGCGCCACCCCCCTGCAGTTCTCCGTGGAGAAGGTCGGCTGGCGGCGCGCCGCCGACGGCGGCGCCTCGCCGCTCATTCAGCCGCCCGGCAGACCCGGTCAGGACGACGAGTTCATCATCCCCTGACGCCGTGCGCCAGCGGACGTCGGGCGCGGCTGCGAAGGCCCCTGCGCCCTGGCGCAGGCGGGCGAAAGCATGGGCAGGTGGTCAGCTTCCAAGGTCGCAGTTCCCCGGAACTGCAAAGGCTCGGCTTCAACGCATCAGCGTCCGCCGCATCAGCCCGGACCACCTCAGGTCTCAGCTCCAAGCAACTCATCTGTCGCGCCAACGCCCATCCGCGAAGTCGAACCGGTCCGGCAACGCGCGCCCCGCCACGCCCCACTGCGCGCCGGGATGGCGCCAGGCGAGATCGCGCCACTCGAGGCCACAGCGGGTCGCCAGCGCAGCAAGCCAGTCTGGCGCACACGCAACATTCTGCGGGTACGTCCACGCCGTCTCCGGCGGCGCAGTTCCGGGAGCGCCCGGCACATATGACACCAGAAACAGGCCGCCCGGCGCAAGCGCCTGGGCCGCCGTCTCAAACAGGCGCTCCGTCTGGGCCCGCCCCGAATGCGTGATGATCGACTGCGCCATGATGAAGTCGAACAGTCGGCCAAACACCGTGCAGGTAAAACTGTCATCGGTGCAAAAGCTCGGTTGCTTCAGCACGCGGGCGTCAGCCCCAAGTTCGCGCGCAAAGCCCTCCTCAACCAGCCAATCATGCGGCTCGATCCCAAAATAGCGCCCCTCGCGCAGAAACGGGATCAGCAGGCGACCCAAACGCAAAGATCCGCATCCGACATCAAGAATATAATCGGTCTCGCGAAGACCCAATTGAAACAGAAGCGCAATCTGCGACAGGCTCAACAGACCAAAGCGTTCCGGCGGGCCAACATAGGCGCGGTAGTGATCTGCACCAGCCGAAAGGCCCATGGCCTCGTCCGGGGAAAGCGCGCGCTCACTCATGGCTCTTGACCTCCCTCACCGGACTTGGCTCCCGCACCGGCCCGCCCGCAGCCCGGCGCCCAAAACCAGCGCACAACCCATACCTGCTCGATGCCCGTGTCATTGCCGACTGTGATCGCCCGGCCGCGCCTGAATAGCACGCCGATCACAGACCGTGACCCAGAAGATGCGCTCTGAAATTCACCACGATCCGTAGGTCCCAACCTGTGCGCCTGCACAGATCATTTGACGAAGAACAAGGGTCGCAACCGTCCGGGCCGTGTAACCCTGCATGGCTTTCAGTTGACCGTTTTCAGGCTTACCGTTTTCAGGCTTACCGTTTTCAGGCAGCGGGCAGGGTGCGTGTCGGCGCCGCCAGGCGCGGCGCTGGTGATTCTGGTGTTGTCGCTGCCGGCGCTGATCGCCGCCACAAGGCTTCGACTGTCAGCGAGCGGCGCCCATGCCTCATCCCCTTCCTGGGGGCGCTCTGCGGCGATCGGACGGACCTTTGAACTGTCAAAGCCGTCACCGAGCATCGCCGTCCGCGCCGGCATGATGATGACGGCTCCTCCTGTCACGGCCGGCCACGTGAAACGCCAGCTCTCCCGGCGCTTGGTGGCCAGGATCATGCCGCTCCGGTCCGCGGCCAGCAGTTTCAGGCCGTCCGCGAACCTGCCGCAGAAGACCAACTCGTCCAGGCAGAAAGGCCGACAGAAAGGCCGGCAGAAAGAATCGCCGGCCAGCGCCCCGGCGACCAGGACGCTCAGTCCCTGGATCCCTGGGCCAAAATCCAAGGAGCCGCGACGCGATCACGACCTTCCGCTCAGAGCAAACAGTCTGTCGCTCACCAAGAATGTGCAAGGACAGTCCCTGCGCCGTCGCCACACGCCAGGGCTGACCCAGTGCAGTCAGTCTCTAGGCTGAGGCCGTGATGCAGGCTTTCTGCGCCGATGACCAGCACCGCCGCTTTGGCGCGCCAGTGATCGGCCCGACCCGCCGATAGGGGAGCGAGCCGGCATCCCCGACCGCCCAGCGCACCATGCCGCTGACATCCGTCAGCATGCTTACATGAGCCTTCAGCACCGTGCAGATGATCCTGCCTCCACACCAGTGCACCATCCCTCAAGACCGCAGGACACATCGCGTCAGCGGCGGTGACGTGTGGAAGGCGGGATCATCACACCAGCACTCCCAAAGCGGCGCGCCCGCCAGTCCAGGGCCATGGCTCGGGGCGCATGCCGCGTCGCCACCCTTGCTTCGGGCGCTTGAGCGCGCTTGCACCCGGCACAGACTTCTCTGTGACATGACAGGCGACCTGGCTCACCGGCAGCCGTTCTTTGCAATCGACATGCAGGCGTCGCCCACATGCGACATCTTGAATGGGCGTCATCGCCCCACCTGCGACAGCGCAGGCCGCAGAACTGCTTGCTGAGCTCTGCGGCCTGCAACCGTCCGCTGCCCTGGCGCCGGTGGGAAGGCGATAAGGGCGGGACCAGGCAAGTCTGGGTGCGCGCAAGGCGCGCTCCTGAGCGAGCGCCGGGGCCTATTGACCAAAGTGATATTTCAGCGTCGCAAACACCGTACGCGGACGTGCAATGGAGCCAAAGGTCGAGTTCAGCGCCTGAATGTTGATCTTCTGATAGAAGTATTCCTCGTCCGTCAAATTCCTCACGTTCAGGCCAGCCTCCCAATTCCCCTGTTCAGGCACAAAGCGCAAAGACGCGTTGGTGATCGTGCGCCCATCCAGAAGGATCTCGGGGTTGTTCTCAATCCCTGACATCTTGTCGCTCTCATAGGCGAAATCGACGCGCGCAAAGACCCGGCCGATCTTGCCAACCCGTGGCGAGACCGTGACGCCCACATTGCCGGTCCATTCCGCTACCATCGGCAGTTTCGAGCGCGTGGTGATCGTGAACGCGCCCGACAACAGACGCCCGCCGCGCACTTCATCAAGCTGGGCGTCAAGATAGCCGATAGCGCCGTCAATCCTCAGCCATTCGGTCGGGCGCGCATCGAACTCGGCCTCGACGCCCTTGATGGTCGCCTGGGCGAGATTGAGGATCGTCGACTGTTGGGAGATCTGCAGCTCCGGCGGAACGGTCGCATCCACCTGAAGGTCCCGGTAATCAGTATTGAATGCAGCAAGATTGAGCCTGAGGCGACGGTCGAAGAGAACGTTCTTCAGGCCGATCTCAAAAGAATCGACAAACTCCGGATTGTAGGACGGCAAGTCGCGCGGAAGCGCCCCGATGAACCGGGCCGCAAAACCGCCATCGCGGAACCCCTTGGAGTAGGTCGCGTAGGCGTAGGTGTCTGGGGTCACTTCATAACCGAGCGTGATGAGCGGGGTTGTCTTGGATACGCTCTTCACGCCGCGATACGGCCCATCAACGGCGCCCGTCGGCAAAATATTCTTCAAGGTGAAGATCTTTTCACTCTCCGTGTAACGCAAGCCGCCCGTTACTGAGAGATCATCAGTCAGTTTGTAGGTCGCCTGCGCATAGATGGCCTGCGACGTGTTGTCGATGGTGCGTGAGATGTCCTGAGCGAGCGCGCCAGGATTGGTGGTCGCGTTGAACGCGGTGATGATCTGGTTGTAGATGCGCTCAAGCCCGGTCTCATGGAAGTGGTAGAGGCCCACCACATAGTCCAGCCGATCATTTGCAGTTGTCCCAACCAGCTGGAATTCCTGGGAAAACTGCTCCTGCGAGTATTCCGGATGATTGTTGGCAAACAGGACAAAGGGACTGAAATCCACATCATTGTACGTCAGCGCATCAAATGAGCGCTGGGCGGTGATCGACTTCAACTGACCAAACGGCGTTTGCGCGCTTACCGTGAGCGCCGCGCCCATCGTCTCAAGCGTATTCTCAGGCGTCACCTTGACGCCGCGCTCATTGGCAAAGACGGCGTTCGTGGCGAAACGGGAGGCCGGCAGCCAAACCGGCCCGTAACATTTCGGGTTTGTCGCCTGGCCGCTCGTCGTGCGGCAGCCGGCGTCCCCCGTCAAAGCCAGGGAGTTGTTGAAGAATGAGTTGAACGGCCCGGTTCCAACCGTGCCGACCGGGAACAGCGTATTGATCTTGATCGGCACGACCGGGGCTGGCGCGGTCTTTGTGTCCGCATAATCGAGCGACAGATCAACCGATATCCGGTCGGTCAGGTCAATCGCCAGAGCGCCCCGCGCACCCCAGACATTGTCATCGCCCAGCTTCAAAGCCCCATTGTACTGCAGCGCGTCCACATATCCGTCCTGTTGGCGCTGATAGACGCCAATGCTCGTGCGAACTCTCTCTGAAAGCGGAATGGACATGTTGGCCGAGGCCTGGAAGTAGCCTTCATCGCCTGCCCCGATCCGAACCGAGCCGCCGAATTCATTCTGCGGCGCCTTCGACACGACATTGATCGCACCGCCGATCGTGTTGCGCCCGAACAAGGTGTTCTGCGGGCCGCGCAGCACCTCAATGCGGTCGACTTCCACAAGATCGAGCAACGCCCCGATGGAACGCCCGATATACACGCCATCGAAGTAGACGCCGACCGCCGGATCGATGTTAATCGTGAAGTCGCGCTGGCCGATGCCGCGAATGAACACCGATGTCGCGCCCGGCAGGCCCGATGTGGGCTGATTGGCCGTGAAGTGGACATTGGGCGCAATCGCGCCGACAGATTGCAGCGTGGCGACGCCGCGCGCGTCCAGATCGGCGGCCCCAACTGCCGTAACTGCGATTGGCGTGGTTTGGAGATTCTCTTCCTTCTTGCGCGCGGTGACGATGATCTCTTCAACGCCCTCCTCCGTCGCCTGGGCGCTCGCCCAGGGCGCTCCCGCCGCAATCGCCAGACCGAGAGCCCATGTGAGCCCGCCCCACCGCGCCGCTTGCGTCATTTTCACCACAAGATCCTCCCGATTCACGCCACTCGGGCCTTCGCCCGTTCTTTGGTCTGTTGCATTGGCGACGTCCGCCGCCTCATCGCATCACCCGCCGCCAGCTCAAATTCATCCGCCCGCGGCTGCATCCCCATGCCTGACCTAAGCGCCCGCCCCGGATGAAGCCGAGCAGGCTTCAAACCAGACGATCACGCTGAGCCGCGCCACGCCCCCCAACACGGGCCCGGCGCCAGCATCACCCTCACTGCAGGGGCGTCGCCAAAGCTTGCCGAAGCGCAAAACACTGTCAAGTTATTTGACGATTACACCGCGACGACAGCCCGGTCGGCGCGCATCGGCGGCGGCGGCGAGGGGTGGCGCGACAGAAAATCGCAGGCGTGGCGTATAACGCGCGGCAAGACAGGGCGGTCCTGGCAAGGCCGCCGGCTTTAGAACGATCATGAGGGCAGCGCCTGTGGCCTGCGACCCGCGAGCGACCATGCCGGCAGGTGGCGGAGGCGCCCGCGCGCGGGGAAGCTGTCTTCAGACCGAAACCGACGCGCCGGCAGAGCCCTTCTGACAGGTCATTCCTGCGGCGGATCATACTGCGTGCGCAGCACCCGCTTCAAAACCTTGCCGTTGGGGTTGCGCGGGAGATCCTGACGGAAAACCACCCGAGAAATGCGCTGGCGTTTGCCGACACGAGCATTGGTCCAGGACGCGATCTCCAGCGCATCACTGCCCTCAAATCCCGGACGCAACACCACCACTGCAAGCGGAGTTTCACCCCAGGCGCTGTCTGCCACGCCGATGACGGCAACCTCTGCCAGGGCGGGATGCTGCACCATGACAGCCTCGATATCCGCCGGGTAAATGTTCTGCCCGCCCGATATGATCATGTCCTTCTTGCGGTCGGTGATGTAGAGATAGCCGTCCGCATCGGTGCGCCCGACATCGCCAGTGCGCAGCCAGACTGCGCCGGCGGGATCAATGAACCGGACCTCTGACGTCGCATCCGGCCGATTATGGTATTCAGTCATCCAGTGAACGGACCGAACACAGATCTCGCCGGTCTCGCCCCATCCCAGAACGCGGTCATCGGTGTCGACAAGAATGTAGTCATTTCCCCGCACCGGCTTGCCGACCGATGCAGTCCGGCCCGTCGCCTCCTCCGGCTGAAGGGTGGTCATGAAGCCCTCGGTCAGGCCGTAGAGTTCTATGACCGCGCACGAAAACCCATCCGTGATGCGGCCTTTGAGGTCCTCAAACAGTGGCGCACCGCCCGACATCACAGCCTGCAAAGAGGCGACACGCCGACGTGCGAAGCCCGGCGCATCAAGAATGCGCTGAAACATGATGGGGGCCATGAAGGCATGTGTGACCCCGTGCGTCTCGACCGCTTGGAGCCAGCCCTCTGGCTCGAAACGGTTGCGCACGATGCATGTCCCGCCCACGATGATGGTGCAGAAAATGGCGGCCCAGGCAATATTCGAATAAAGCCCTATCGGACAGATCGAAACGGCCGAGAAGTGATAACGGTGCGCGAGGGCGAGCTCGTACATAGACTGGACGCGCCGCCGGTAGGCGTGCTTGATTCCCTTTGGCGTGCCAGTGGTGCCCGAACTGTAGATGATGTTGCAGGGGTCATAGTCATCAATCCTTACGCCCGGATCGTGGGTCGCCTGTTCATCGCGCCACATCTCATAGCGTGTGGCGGCGCCATCCACCGGGCCAAGGACGAAGACCGCGCCAGATCTGGAGCGAACGGCGTCCTGGTCCTTCAGTCGCGCATATTGCTCGCCCGAAAAAAACAAGACTTTGGCGCTGCAATCCTCAATCATCGCCAGCAAATCGGCATCGCTCACCGCCAGGTTCAGCGGAACGACCACGCCGCCAGCCTTCATCGCGCCGACCATTACCTCCACGAATTCAACGCAGTTCTTCATCAAGATGACAATGCTGTCGCCGCGCCCCACGCCGCGGGCCCGCAGCCCATGGGCCACCGCGTTTGCCCGCCGATCCAACGCGCCCCAGGTCAGCGCCTGGTCTTCATCAGCGAACGCGACCTTGTCTGGAAGCCACTTGCCGTTCAGGCGCACAAAGTCGCCAAACAAGGGGGCCTGGATTTCAAAACCTGCCGACACTGTCTTAACCCGTCGTCGTGGCTGCAAAGCGGTCGCGCAACTCCCGCTTCAGGACCTTGCCGGACGCATTGCGCGGCAAGGCGTCAAGCGCGGCGTAGCGCCGCGGGATCTTGTAGCCTGCCAGCACCGGACGCAGGAATGCTTCGTAAGAAGACGGTTCAAACCTCGCTCCGGGCTTGATCACGACACACGCCAGCAGCGCCTCGCCCCATTTTGCATGCGGTGTGCCGATGACGGCGGCCTGATCCACATCTGGATGCTGCACAAGCACAGCCTCAATCTCAGCAGGATAGATATTCTCGCCGCCGCTGACCACCATGTCCTTGATGCGGTCGACCACATAAAGATATCCGTCCTCATCAAGGTATCCCGCATCGCCGCTGTGGTACCAGCCGTCGCGCAGCACCTGGGCGGTGGCGTCCGGGCGCTTCCAGTAGCCGTTCATCACCCGCGCGCTGCGGCACAGAATCTCTCCAACACACCTTGGCGCCACATCCGCGCCAGCGGCGTCGACGATCCGGATCTGCGACCCGCCGAGCGGCTTTCCAGCTGACCTCAGCCTGTCGCCAGCATCATGGACGCAATCCTGCGGCCCAAGATAAGTCAGTCCTCCGCAACACTCGGTCATGCCATAGGAGAGAGCGAACCCGCATTTCAGCACCCGCTGAGCCTCCCGTAGCAGCCCCACCGCGATGCCCGAGCCAGCGATGAGAAGGGTGTCAAGACATCTCAGATCAAGTTCAGCCGTTTCCGGGAGACTGATGATGTCGTGGATCGTCGCTGCCGGCAGCGGCGCCACGGTGATGCTTCGTTCGGCGATCATGCGGATGATCTCAGACGGCGACCCGCCGCGCACGATCTCGACCCGGGCGCCAGCATAAAGACCGGCCAAAGCAAGATTGCAGCCCGCGATGTGAAACAGCGGCATCGCCGCAAGAACCGCCGCGCCTTCACGGAACAGCGCTGGCCACACGCCAAGGCCCTCGACGGCTGCGAGCACCATGGCCCTGTGGGACAGCTCTACCCCCTTTGGATGGCCGGTCGTGCCGCTGGTGTACAATTGGATCGCGCAGTCGTGCGGCTGCACCGGCTGCAAGTCTACAGCTGTGTGCTGATGTCGTTCGAGCCATGACGGCAGGCTGTCCTGATCAGCATACGGCGCATCGATGGTGATGACGGACTTAAGGCCCGGCGCCAGAGCCTGAGCTGCGCGCGCGAGATGTGCAAGGTCGGCGCCTGCGAAGCACAGCTGTGCCTCGCTATCAGCCAAAATGTATCCCACCTCCTGGGCGGTCAGGCGGAAATTGATCGGCGCAGCCACCAGGCCGGCCTTCGCCACGGCGAGCAGCAGAACCAGAAATGTGTCTGAGTTCTTGTCCAACAGGGCGACGCGGGCGCCGTGGGCGAGGCCACTCGCGCGCAGCGCACAGGCGATACGCTCGCTGTCTTCCTCGAGCGCGGCGAACGACAAGACACGGTCTTCGAAAACGAGGGCCGCCCGGTTGGGACAGGCGCCAGCCTGCACGCGCGCGATATCTCCAAGCACGCGGATGGCTCGGTTTTCCAGATCTGCAGACGCCATGGCGATTAAAGACCCGCCTCTTCAAGCCAGCCCGCACAGAACTGGCCTGCCTCGCTGGCCTTTTCCGGTTGCCCGAAATAGTAATGGTTGGCCCCCTTGATCCAGTGCAGCTTCTTGCGGTCATGGCTGACGGCGTCGAACAGCCGCTTGGTATGCTCCGGCGTTATCCCATCATCGGCCGTATTGCCGACCACCAGGACAGGGACTGACACGCGCGCGGCGCACTTTACTCCGTCAGCGCGCGCATCATCATAGCTCCACTGCGAAAGCCAACTGCGCAGAGAGCAGAACCGGCCAAGCCCGACCGGGCTGTCGTTGACGACTTCCGGGTCGCCAAGGAAGCACCAATTTGGCCTGCGGTCATTGGGGTCGATGGTCGGGTCGAGCCATTTCGGCTCCGCCATCGTGCGGTGCACGACGAAGCCGTATTCGCGGTTGATCTGACCCGCCGCCCTGTAGGATGCGAGCTTGTCCTTCACAAATCCGGTGATCCGCCGGTTCCGGGCGACCTGCGCAGCACGAAAATGCGCGATATAGTCCTGGCTGTAGGGCGGCTGGTTCGGATTGCGCTTGTCATAAAGATCCAGTTCCAGGATGCGCTTTTCCGGATTG
>JBILMQ010000362.1:0-3199 GCA_044375455.1 Caulobacterales bacterium
CCGCCAACAGCCGCTGCTGGTGGCGAAACAGCGGCACAGCCCTGAACGCAGTCCTGACCACCCGATGGCTCGCTGATCTTGGCGCGCCGTCACTCTCTTGAACCTTTACGGATCGAACCGCCCGGTGCGGACCCGCATGCCGGGTGGTGTGGCAGGCGGGCGATCCTTAAGGATCGCCCTCTATGCCGACTTTGAGTGCTCTCGGTATAGGCGCTCTCGGTATAGGCGCTCTCGGTGTCGGGTACCCAATCGGCGCTTGCCTGCTGCGTGTTTGGCGCCTGCGGTCGAGCCGTCGAGACGATGCTTCATGTCGTGGGCTCTTGATCTCGGCTTGCCATTTATCTGGGCTTGCCATTGATCTGCGCGCCCGGCCGCACCCACACTGCGTGCCGATCTGGCGAAGATAGGAGAAGGAATATGGGACGCCTGGCGGGCAAGGCGGCGGTCATTCTGGGCGCCGCAGGCAAGGACAACATGGGACAGGTGATCGCGCGTCGCTTTGCGGGCGAAGGCGCGAGGGTCATGGTGGCTGGTCGCAAGCTTGCCCCGCTGGAGGCGCTTGCAGCGGAAATCGGCGGTGTGGCCCGTCTGTGCGACATCACAAGCGCCGCTGATATCGATGGGCTCATCACGGCCGCCGAGGAGACCCTATCGGGCGTCGACATCGCGGTGCAGGCGACTGGCTGGGGGCTTCTGAAGCCGTTTGAAGAGACGACCACGGAAGAACTTGACGCGATGATGGCGCTGCAGTTCAAGGGACCATTCCAATTTTTCCAGCGCGTCCTTCGGGCAATGAGCCGCGGTGGATCGATCATCAATATTTCTTCTGCGACCGCCACAATCATGTTGGAGAACCACGCCGCCTACATGGGAACCAAGGCGGGGATCGACCATGTGGTGCGGTGCATCGCCAACGAATATGGCCGCAAGGGCGTGCGGGCCAATTCGATCTCGCCCGGGATCACCGCGACGCCGATGACCGCCGCCTCGATGGCTGCGCCCGGCTTGGAAGCGGCGTTCGTGAAGGAGTATCCTCTTGGCCGTATCGGAACCAGCGAAGATATCGCGGCAGCCGCTGTCTTTCTGGCGAGCGACGAATGTTTCCTCACCGGGCAGAACCTCCAGGTCAACGGCGGATTGACGCTCCGGCGCAATCCAACGCCAGCGGAAATCCAGGCTTGCGTGCTTCAGGCGATGGCGCAGGCGTCCGCCCGTTCCTAGGGGCCGCAGGCGCCGCGCGCGCAGGCCTTGCTGAAGACATGTCGGCCCAGTCCGGCCACGCCCGGTCTGCAGGTCGGCTCTCATACGCTTGCGCGCACTGCTCGCAAAACCCTGCGGGATCGGCTATCGCGGCAGCAAACCATCGCTCCTGGTTTTGAGCCCGGAGGGACAGGGGCCATGATGAACAGGATGTCATATCCGGCAGATGTCTATGCCGGTCCGAATTCACTGGGCTTTGATCGGCCGCCGCGGGAAACGCGCGTCGTGGTCGCAATGTCCGGCGGCGTCGACTCTTCTGTTGTGGCCGCGCTGCTGGCTGAGCAGGGTTACGATGTCGTCGGCATTACGTTGCAGCTCTATGATCACGGCGCAGCACTGGCCAAGAAGGGCGCCTGCTGTGCAGGGCAGGACATTCACGACGCCCGCAGGGTCGCCGATCGAATCGGCATCCCGCATTTCGTGCTGGATTATGAAAGCCGGTTCCGCGAGAGCGTTATGGAGGACTTCGCGGACAGTTACCTCGCCGGGGAGACGCCCGTTCCCTGCGTGCGTTGCAACCAATCTGTCAAATTCAAGGACTTGCTGGCCACTGCCAAGGACCTTGGCGCGGATTGTCTCGCCACGGGCCACTATGTTCGCAGGGAGGTCGGGGCTGGCGGGGCGGAGCTTCATCGCGGGGCGGACCCTGACCGGGATCAGAGTTACTTTCTGTTCGCCACGACCCGCGAACAGATCGATTTTCTGCGGTTTCCGCTCGGGGGGGCGCCGGGAAAGGCGCAAACGCGCGCTCTGGCGGCGCGCTATGGCCTTGAGGTTGCTGACAAGCCTGACAGTCAGGACATCTGTTTCGTGCCGACAGGCAAGTATATGGCGATCGTCGAAAAACTCCGGCCCGGGGCCATCGAGCCTGGGGAAATCGTCCACCTCGATGGTCGGGTGCTCGGAACGCATGCAGGCGTCATCGGCTATACGGTCGGCCAACGCAGGGGGCTTGGGGTATCGGCTGGCGAACCGCTTTTCGTGGTGCGACTGGATCCCGCCGCACGCCGGGTCATCGTCGGGCCGCGTGAGGCCCTGGCGGTTACCCGTTTCGCATTGAAGGACGTCAACTGGATCGGCGAACGCGTCATGCGTGAAGATGATCTTGACGGGCGCTCGGTGCTCGCCCGGGTTCGCTCCACCCGGGCTCCGGTCCCGGGTCGTCTGTCCACGGCGGCTGGCTGGTTCGTTGATCTTGATGAGCCCGAAGAGGGGGTCGCGCCGGGACAGGCCTGCGTGCTGTATGATCCGGCTGCGCCAAGCCGCGTGCTTGGCGGCGGCTGGATCGCGCGCGGCGGGTGACGCATCAGGCTGGTCAACGAGAGCGTTCGAGGCTCCGCACGATGTGGTCGGCGAGGCGGCGGGCAGGCTCACTCAAGGGCTGGGCGGCGAGCAGCGTGATTTCGACATCCTCCAGGGGCGGCAGGCGGTCTGGCGCATCAACGCAGCGAAGTCCCGGCCCGACTGCCTCGCGGGACAAGACAGTCACCCCAAGCCCTGCGGCGACAGCGGCCTGCAAGCCCGCAAGGCTCTCGCACACGTAGGAAAACCGGTAGGCGCGCCCGGTCCTGGCCAGCGCTTCCGTCGCGCGCCTGCGCAACACGCAGGGCTGCGGGCGAAGCGCTAGCGGCAACGGGTCGAGGTCGATCGCCTCCTCCGTCTCGCCGACCGCCCAGACGAGCGGCTGGCGCCAAACCCGCACACCGCCAAGCGGTGCGCCTGGGGTGCGTTTGACCAGCACAAGATCAAAATCGCCGCCATGAAAGCGATCCAGCAGATTGAGCGTCAGATCACAGGTCACCTCCAGCGCGACATTGGGATAGGCCCGGGAAAATCGGGCGAGCACATCGGGCAAATGACGCGTTGCGAAGTCTTCTGGAGCCCCGATGCGCACGCTGCCTGCGATCTCACCGTCCCTTAGGCGTCTTCGCAATTCATC
>JBILMQ010000361.1:0-3199 GCA_044375455.1 Caulobacterales bacterium
GAGGATGGCATGCCAACCTTCCCGCGGGGCTCCCCGCTGGAACGATTCAATGAACTCTTCGATCATCCGGCGCGCCAGACCACATCGCTCGGCTCAGGTTTCGTCGTCGACCCCAAGGGCGTCATTGTCACCAATCACCACGTCATCGAGGACGCCGACGAAATCACAGTCACTTTTGCCAATGGCGATCAGGCGCCCGCGCGCGTACTGGGGCGCGATCCGGCGACGGACATCGCGGTGCTGAAAGTGGATATGCCCACCAACCTGCCATTCGTGCGGTGGGGCGACAGCGACGCTGCACGGGTCGGCGACTGGGTTATCGCAATCGGCAACCCGTTCGGCCTCGGCGGTACGGTCACCACCGGAATAGTCTCCGCGCGAAATCGTGACATCCAGGCAGGGCGTTACGACGATTTCCTGCAGACTGACGCCGCGATCAACCGCGGCAATTCCGGCGGACCGTTGTTCAATCTTCGCGGCGAAGTCATCGGGGTGAACACCGCCATCGCATCGCCGACGGGCGGCTCCGTCGGCGTCGGCTTCTCCGCTCCGGCCAATCTCGTGCGACGCGTCGCCCAGCAACTTCAAGCGACCGGCGAGGTCCGTCGCGGTTGGCTCGGTGTGACGGTGCAACCGGTCACGGCTGATATCGCCAAGAGCGTCGGTCTTGCAGGCGCCCAAGGCGCGCTTGTCACCCGGGTCGATCCGAACGGACCGTCGGCGCGCGGCGGGCTGCGTGCCGGCGATCTGGTTCTGGCCTTCGACGGCCGCGCCATGGCCGACGGCCGGGCCCTGACGCGCGCCGTCGCCGACAGTCAGCCCGGCCGCTCCGCGAAGGTCGAGTTTCTGCGGCAGGGCAAACGACTGACGGCGACTGTCACAATCGCCCGACTCGCCGACGAGCGTCCCGCCGGAACTGCCGCTGCGCGCGTTCCTCAGAGCGGGCCAGCCCAGTCTGAGGCCTACGGTATGCGCTTTTCCGCGCTTACCCCGCCGCTGCGCCGCCGCTATGGGGTGAGCGACTCCATCTTCGGCGTCATGGTGGTCGCGGTCGATCCCGACAGCGATGCTGTCGGCAAGATCACGCCAGGCGATGTTGTGCTGGAACTGCAGTTCCAGCCGGTGCGCAACCCGCAGGAGGCCCGGGCGAAGGCGATGGCGCATGCCCAGGCCAGCGATCGACCCCTGCTTGTCTACGTTTACCGCGACGGCGATTATGCCTTCCGGGCGGTTTCAGAGCAGCGCCGCTGAGCGGAGGGATCCGCGCAATCGCCCCAGATCGCCTGGACGATGCTCAGGGCTGCGGCCACTGCAGTATCAGAGCGCAAAATGCGCGGTCCGAGCCGCGCCGGGCGCACATAGGCAAGCGATCGCAGGCGCTCCCGCTCCCCGTCCGTGAAGCCGCCCTCGGGCCCGATCAGCACCGCGAGCGGCGCACCCGACGCAACGCCTGCCGCAATGACGCTGATTGGGGCTGCGCTGCTGGTTGCCGCGCCGCCCGCCGCGGTCAGATCCTCGAAGGCTTCGTCGGCAAAGATAAGCACGCGCGCTCCGGGCCAGTCTGCAAGGACCCGCTCAAGTTTCTCGGGGGCGGTAATCTCTGGCACATCCAAGCGCTCGCACTGCTCTGCCGCCTCCCTCGCCAGTGCCCCCAGGCGATCGATGCGAACCGTATCAGACTGGGTGCGCTCAGTCCAAACCGGGGCGATGCGGCGTACGCCCAGTTCCGTCGCCTTCTCCACGATGAAGTCCGTGCGCGCCTTCTTAACCGGCGCAAACAAAAGCGTCAGATCCGCAGACACCGTCTGTGGTCGACGCAGCTGCTGCACGTGCAGCGTGATGCTGCGCTTGGAAACGCCGGAGATGACCGCGCTCCATTCACCATGGCGCCCATTAAAGACGCGGGCCGGATCGCCGCGGACGCGTCGCATGACGTGCGTCAGGTAATGGCTCTGGTCGCACGAGAGCTCCACCAGCAGGTCCGCAGCGAGATCGAAAGGGACGAAGAGACGCGGCGACACGGGCGCGCCGTCAGACCCGTGCGCCGCGGGCGCACGCGTACTTCTCAAGCAAGATCTCCAAGCGGCAGAGATCCTCCCAGGCGCGCTTCTTGTCGGCCGGCCTGCGCAGGAGATAGGCCGGGTGAAACATCGCCAAGGCCGGAATCGCGGCATCCGCAAGCAAGAGGCGTGTTTCACGCCCACGCAGCTTCATGATTCCGTCCTCGCTCTTCAGCATCGCCTGGGCCGCCACGCCGCCCGCAAGGATGACCAGTTTCGGCTTCGCCAGCGCCACATGGCGCTCAATGAACGGCATGCAGATCAGGATTTCCGACTGGGTCGGCGTGCGATTGCCCGGCGGGCGCCAGGGCAGGACATTCGAGATGTAGAGGTTTTCGGTGCGCCGCAACCCAATGAACGCAAGCATGCGATCCAGCAACTGGCCCGATCGTCCCACAAAGGGTAGGCCGCTCTCATCCTCATCACGTCCCGGGGCCTCGCCGATCAGCATCACGTCTGCACCGCGCACGCCGTCGGCGAACACCGTGCTGCGGGCAGTGAGTTTCAGCGGGCAATGCTCGAAAGTGGCGATGGCGCCCGCGAGCTCCTCAAGCGTTGCCGCTGCATTGGCGAGCCTGCGAGCCTGCGCAACCGCGTCAGCAGCAGTGTGCTTTGCCGCGTCCGCCGGCTGTGGACTCTGCCGCTCAGCGTCGGCCTGATGTACCCGGCGGGCTGCAGTCCGCGCCGAAGCCGGCGCGAGTTCGGCCAAAAGACGCTTATCGGCGTCCTCAACGTCCACCCCCTGCAATCGCCACCAGTCGAGAAGGCTCTCGAGCACCGGGTCCAGACCCGCCAATTCGTTCGGATCACTCATGGAAGCGATGTAGCGCGCAACGCGCAGCGTGTCTGCGCCCACGTTATACGACGTGTCACCTGGTGCGCGGTCTCGCTTGTCCAACGGCCCCGCCGGCCCGCAGCGCCAGCGGCGCAGTGCTCGGCTGAGCCGGTTCGCGGCGCCTGGTGCGCGCCCGGGCGGGGGACGGCGGCGAAGGTGATCCCACTGTGGCTGCCGGTGGCGCGAGGCGCGTGCGTGGCGCCAGGCAGAGCCGCCATGGAAGATACCGCGTCATCCGCGCTGCTGGTGCGGATCGCCGCCTATGATCAGGCAAGCGCCTGGCTGGCGTAGGGGATGGTGCAGA
>JBILMQ010000363.1:0-3198 GCA_044375455.1 Caulobacterales bacterium
AAGGCCCGAGCTGCACAGAAGTGCGACGCGCCCTTGCTCCGCGACTACGCCGAACGCTTCTGGGCCGATTACGCGCGGCACTGGAAACCATCGACCCGAAAGCGCAACGAGAGCGCTATCTTCAAGGAAATCCTCGGTGCGTTTGGCGATCGGCGCATCGACGATCTGGCGAAGGGTGACATCCTGTTCTGGCGTGACAGCTTCGTCGAACGCCCCGGCGTGTTCAATCGCACTCTGCCGGTGTTCTCCGTGATGATGGGATATGCCGAGCGCCTTGGGCTGCGTCCGCGTGGCTGGAACCCTTGCAAGGGCACGCCGCGCTACAAGCGCATGCCGATGGAACGGTTTCTGACACCACATGAATATGCGCGGCTTGCCACAGCACTACGGGACTATGAGGCGGAGCAACCGCTCTATGTCGCGGCGATCCGCCTCTTGATCTTCACCGGCGCACGATCCGGAGAAATCGAGCAACTGCGCTGGGAATGGGTGCAGGAACCGCGCCTGATGCTGCCCGACAGCAAAACCGGTGCGAAGATCGTCTATCTCAACCGGCAGGCCGTGGAAGTCATTGCGGCGCTTCCAGATCGAAAGTCGACTGGCCTGCTGTTCCCTTCGTTTCGCAATCCCGACAAACCGATCACACTCGGGATCCACTGGTCGAAAATCCGCAACCGCGCAGCCCTACCCGATGTACGGCTGCATGACCTGCGCCACAGCTTCGCGTCAGTCGCGATCCGCGACAACATCTCACTGATGGTGATCGGCAAGCTGCTCGGCCATGCCGATGTGCGGACCACGACCCGCTATGCCCATCTTAACGATGGTCATGTCATCGAGGCAGCGCAGCGCATCGGCGACCAGATCGAGCAAAACATGAGCGGCTCATATTCGTTGAGCCGTAACACTAAGTATGATAGTGGACCGTTGCTGCATGACTGACAACCCGCGCATCCGCATCTACGCCAACCGCTGGTTCGCCAAGTTCGCGGCAAAGGAAAAGGTCAGCGATGCCGCGCTTGCTGATGCCGTGCACCGGGCCGAATCTGGCCTGATCGATGCCGATCTTGGCAGCGGCCTCATAAAGCAGCGTATCGCGCGCCAGGGCGGAGGCAAGTCGGGTGGCTATCGCTCGATCCTGATCTTCCGCTCGGGCGAGCGGGCTATATTCGTGTTCGCCTTCGCCAAGAGCGACAAGGCGAACCTGAGCGCGGCGGAGCTGAAGGTCTATCGCAAGGCTGCCAGCATCATGCTGGAACTGGGCGATGACCAGATCGAAACGGCAGTCGAAGCAGGCCGATTGGTCGAGGTGAAAGACGATGAGCAAGGCTAAGGCAAAGACCTACAAGAGCGAGGCGATGGCCGCCGTCCACGAGATGATGGAAGGCCTCCACGACGCGGGCAGCATCGACAAGCGCACCATGCGCGAGTTCGATAAAGCCTGCCTTGCGCCTGCGCCCGTTCTGTCGCCTGATGAGATCAAAGCGATCCGTGAAGCGCAGCATGTCTCGCAACCGGTGTTCGCGCGCTATCTCAACGTGTCGAAGAACCTCGTGTCGGACTGGGAACGCGGTGCAAAGAAGCCGGGAGGTCCGGCACTGCGGCTGCTTTCAATCATCCAGCGCAATGGGTTGGATGCGGTGGCTTGAGCGGGGCCGCTCTTTGAACGACAGGAATTTTCCAAAAGTGCGGCGAAGCGGCCATTTGCGGCCTGAGCCAAGCGGAGACGGCTCCCGACCAGATCCAGTCGTTCCCAATCATCACCGATAAGGTCTGCTTCCGCCGAAAGCCGCCGCGCTCGTTTCAGGGGCGTCGGCCGGCCCTCGTTATGACCGCATCTGGGTGGAGTGCTGCCCTTCCGCTTATTGCCCAGAGGGGAGGCAAACTTCCCACTTTCGCTCAGCAGGGACGAGCGATGTTGCGCATTACCCGATCGCTCGGCACGACACCTGCGCCGCTTGACAGCCATCAGGAGCCCGCCTGGGACCGCGGCGGCGGCCGAGGCCGTCGTTCGCGGAGCCGCGCCTCTAGTGAGCCGGCGTCGCGGTCGGCCATCTACCTTCCGGAGAACACCGGATCGCGGCGCTGCATCATCGCGGCCGCGCCCTCCATTGTGTCGGCACTGCGCGCCAGGGCGGCCTGCGTCTGCGACAGCGCGTCGAAGGCCGCGCGCTCGCCCTCTGCGAGGTAGCGCAGCGCGGAGGCCTTGGTCGCCTGCACGGCGAGCGGGGCATTGCGGGCCACCACCGCTGCGATGGCCGCCGCACGTTCGAGCTCCGATCCGGCGGCAGTCACCTCCTGCACGAGCCCGATCCGCAGGGCCTCTGCGGCGCCGAATGTCTCGGCCGTCAACAGATAACGCATCGCGTTGCCCCAGCCCACCTGCTGCACCCAGCGCACCGTGCCACCTCCCGAGACCATGATCCCGCGCGAGGTTTCCAGCTGGGCGAAGACGCAATCATCCGCCGCAACCACGATGTCGCAGGCGAGCAGCAGCTCGATCCCGACCGTGAACACGAAGCCGGACACCGCCGCGACGAGAGGCTTCGTCAGCCGCGTCTTGAGCTGGAGCGGATCGATCCCCGGGTAGATCGGCTCCGGCTCGGCACCGGACATGATCGGCACGAACTTCAGGAGATCGAGGCCCGAAGTGAAGTTGCCGCTCTCGCCGTGGAGCAGGCCGACGCGCAGGCCCGGGTCGCCCTGCAACCTGTCGAAAGCCTCCGCCAGGGCGCCCACGCATTGCCTCATCCAAAATGTTACCGAAGATTGTCCGCCGATAGGTGTGGCGGCGTCAGCGAATCAGATCGCTGGCGCGGATGGCGGACGGGATCAGCATGGGCGCGCGGCGCGAGGTCGTAGCAGCGGTGGCGGAGCGGCATGCTCTCGCGGGCCGACGCGAAAAGGGTCGAATACTCGATGAGCTGACGGCGGTGACGGGGTGGCATCGCAAGCATGCCGTCCGGACGCTGTCCGCAAGTCGGTCGTTGCGGTCGGAAGAGGCCGCGGCGCAAGGCGATCGGCCCGCCACTGATGAAGCGCCAGCCGCCATAGCCCCGTCCGTCAAGCGTCAGCGCAAGTATGACGCCATCCGTGATGCCCTGATTGCCTTGTGGGAAGCGTCGGATCGCATCTGCGGCAAGCGCTTGAAGGTGATGATCGCGTCATTGCTGCCGGCGCTGGAGCGACACGGTCGCC
>JBILMQ010000364.1:0-3194 GCA_044375455.1 Caulobacterales bacterium
CGTGAAGATCGGCGCCAGGAACTGGCTGTGCTGGGCGGCGCCGCGGAAGCCTGCCCCCACCATTGAGCGCAGCACCATCGGCGTTTTCACTTTGCCGCCAAACATGTAGCGGAACTTGGCGGCCTGATTGTAGATCTGATCGAAGCACACGCCCACGAAATCAACGAACATCAACTCCACCACCGGTCGCAAGCCGGTGGCCGCAGCACCGGCGGCCGCGCCGACAAAGCCCGCTTCGGTGATCGGCGTATCGATCACCCGCTCGGCCCCAAACTGACCCAAAAGGCCTTTGGTCACCCCGAACACGCCGCCGTACGCATCCTGCTCTCCGGATCCGCCAAAGCCGCCGGCCACATCCTCGCCCATAATGATCACGGTGGGGTCGCGCCGCATTTCCTGGGCGATCGCTTCATTGATCGCCTGGCGATAGCTCTTTTTGGGCATCTAATTATCCTTACACGTAAGAAACGTAGACGTCGGTTTCGAGTTCGCGCACATCTGGAAATGGCGCGGCTTCGGCGGTCCGGACAGCAGCATCAACCTCACGCGCAACTTCCGCGTCAACGGCGTCGAGCTGCGCCTCGTCCAGCAGCTTGGCCTCGCTCACCCGGGCACGGAAGAGCTTCAACGGATCCCGGTTGGCGCGCACGTCGGCGAGTTCTTCCTTCGAGCGATAGAGCTGCGGATCGCCCACGAAATGACCGTAAAACCGCAGGCACTCTGTCACGATCGCGCTCGGTCCGCCGCCAGCGCGCGCGCGTTCCGTCGCCTCGCGCATGGCCTCATACACGGCAAAGAAGTCCGCCCCGTCCACGTTGACCGCAGGCATGCCCATCCCGCGCGCCCGACCGGCCAAATCCGGCTTGCCATCGGCGCCTTTGGCGCCAACATGGTAGGCGACGCCGGTGCCTTCTCCGTAGCCGTTGTTCTCGATCACGAAGATGGCTGGAAGCCTCAGCACCACCGCGAGATTCATCGCCTCAAATGTCGTGCCCTGGTTCGCCGCCCCATCGCCGGCGAAGGACACGGCGACGCGGCCGTTTTTCAAGGTCTTTGCCGACAGCGCGGCGCCAACGACGATCGGCGGGTTGCCGCCCACAATGGCGTTGGCGCCGAGCATGCCCTTGCTGTAATCGGCGATGTGCATGGACCCGCCCTTGCCGCGGCACAGTCCGCCCTCGCGCGCAAAAATCTCCAGCATCATGCCCTCAATGGAGCAGTCCTTGGCGATGCAATGACCATGACCGCGATGGGTCGACGAGATGTAGTCGTCGTCAGTAAGGTTCATGCAGATCCCCACACCTGACGCCTCCTGCCCGGCATAGAGGTGACAAAAGCCTGGTATGCGCCCGTTGGAGAATTCGGCCTGCACCCGTTCTTCGAAATCGCGGATACGCCGCATGCGGCGATAGGCTTCGATCAACTGCTCGCGGCTCAATTGCATGTCGTTCTCCGGGTCAATCGGGGCCTCGCCCGCCATCCACGGCGAGATCAGCACCGGTCATATAAGAGGACTCATCGCACGCCAAGAAGAGGATCGCATCGGCGATGTCCTGCGCGCGCGCCCGCCCCAGCAACATGGCGTCGCCGGGCGGCGCCTCGCTCAGCAAACCAACTTGGCCCATGGCGCCGGCGACCATCTGCGGGCGCACACCTCCAGGATGCAGCAGCCTGTTGACGCGGATGCGCCGGCCGGCCATCGCGCCCTCAATGGCCGCCGACTTGGTCATGGCTGCGAGCGCCCCGTCGGTCGCGCAATATGCGACTGCAGCCGGAACGCCAACCTGGCCCATCCGACAGGATACGGTGACGATCGCGCCGCCGCCGCGCCTTTCCATTTCGGGCATCACCGTTTTCATGCCGAGCCAAGCGCCCTCCACATTCGTGCGGTAGAGCGCGTCGAACTCCGCAAGGCTCGTGTCGGCGATCGGCTTCATCCAGACCCGCACCGCGCTGTTGACCAGTATATCAAGCCGGCCCCAGCGGGCGATACATGCATCGACAGCCTGGCGCCACTGCGTTTCCTGCGTCACGTCCAGCGGATGAAAGACACACGCGCCGCCAGGCCCGGCGGCCGCTGCGGCAAGACGGTGCGTCTCGTGCCCGGCGGCGCGTGAGCGCCCGCAGGCGAGAACCTTCGCGCCCTCACGCGCGAACACCGCCGCCGTGGCGCGCCCGATGCCGGAGGTCGCGCCAGCGATGAGCGCGGTCTTGCCGGCAAGCCGGCCTTCGCCCGCGCCAGTGCGTCCGCTCATCGCGCCACCATCCCGCCGTCAATGACAAGCTCGGCGCCGGTCATGGAGGCGCTCTCCTGCGATGCAAGAAAGAGCGCGCCGCGCGCAATCTCATCGGGTTCGCCAAGCCTGCCCCACGGGATGCCCGCCGCCGCGGCCGCGCGCGCCTGCGCAGTCGGCAGAACCGTCTCGATCATCGGCGTGAGGGTGGAGCCCGGATGGATCGAGTTCACCCGCACGCCGTGTGCGCGCAATTCCAGGGCAAGCGCCTTCGTCATCTGAAGGACGCCCCCCTTAGACGCCCCATAGGCAACGCCGCCCGTCAGGCCAATCAAGGCGGCCACCGACGACATGTTGATAATCGAGCCGCCGCGCGCGCGCATCGACGCGGCGCCCGCCTTGAGACCCAGGAAAACACCATGCAGATTGACTTCATTCTGGCGGCGGAATTCCTCAAGCGTCATCTCGCTGATCGGCTTCAGAAGCGCGATGCCCGCATTGTTGACCAGCACGTCCAGCACGCCATGCGCCGCCTGCGCGCTGGCCACAACACGATCCCAGTCTGCCTCACGGACGACGTCATGGGCGAACCCACACGCGATCCAGCCCTGCGCCCGGATCGCCGCAGCGGTCGCCTCGGCGCCGGCGGCGTCAATATCGGTGACGGCGATGCGACCGCCCTCTCGGGCAAACAGCATGGCGATCGCCGCACCGATCCCCTTGGCGGCCCCGGTCACCAGAATGCTCTTGCCGTCCAATCGCCCCGCCACGCCGCTCTCCATGGCCGAACAGCCGGTCAGGGCCGCCTCGCACAGCACCCGCTGCCCGGTTGCGCCGGATATAGACCAGCCGGCCCCCGCACCGCCAGCCATTCGGCAGCGACTGCGGCCCGACCGGATCCGTCGGCGCGCCCGATGGCCGGTCAACCGGGGGGGGGACTCCCCACCAATGATCAAGCCG
>JBILMQ010000365.1:0-3192 GCA_044375455.1 Caulobacterales bacterium
CAATGGCGGCGCCGCAGGCGTCGATCAGCAAACGATTGAACAGTTCGAGGAGCACCTTGGCGACAACCTCTACAAGCTTTGGAATCGGATGCGCTCCGGCAGCTACTTTCCGCCGCCGGTCAGAGCCGTGCCGATACCGAAGAAGACAGGTGGCGTTAGGGTGCTGGGCGTTCCGACGATAGCCGACCGGGTTGGCTTCAAGGCCGCTCGCTTCGGCGTCAGTTTCTTCCCCCTGCCAGCTCCGCGCACATGCTCATTCCATTCGGCCTTTGACGCGAGACTTCATCGTCCGGTCGTCTCGTTCCCCATGACGCGGCGGGAATGGTCCCCCGCGAAACAGACAGGAGAACTGACATGACCGACACTGCAAACACCACTGGCGCCACCACCGCCAAGAACCGCCCCAGCCACCGGCTGTTCACCGTCACCGGCGACGGCGAAAGCGCCCGCTGGACCGACATCGGGGCCGCCTGGGCCACCCAGGACGGCGCGGCAGGATTCGATGTGCAGATCGGAAAGGATCCAGAGGCGCGGCATCGGTGCAGCCTCGTGTCAGACCCGGACGACCAGTTCGGAATACGCCGTGAGGCTTGCGTCCGTCGTGAACAGGCGCGCTGGCTCGTTGATGGCCTGCGCCACAAGCAGCCGGTCAAACGGGTCCCGGTGGAGCGGCGGCAGCGTGGCGACGAGGAGGGCAGCGGCGGACCGTACTGGCAGCTCCTCAAAACCGCTGTCCTTAGCGGCCTCGAGAATGCGCTCCGGCGGGACCTGAAAGTCAGCGCGACCGAGCACGGACTTGATGGCGATCTCCCAGATGCTGGCGGCGCTGAACAGGATGTCGTTGTCTGGGGCCTCCAGCGCTGTGCGGGTTGCGCCGCTCAGCAGGTTGGGGTCGATGAGCGCGCGTATAAGGACGTTGGTGTCGAGAAGGACCCGCATGGGTCAGCGGCCGTCGAACGCAGCAAGGATCTCGTCGGGCAAGGGCTCGTCGAAGGCGGGCGGGATCACCGCCTGTCCGGCCAACAGGCCCAGGGTGCGCTTGCGCCTGGGGCCCTCGGCCAACGGCGCCAGTCTCGCGATCGGCTTGCCCGCTTTGGCGATGATGATTTCGGCGCCCGCAGCCACCTCTTCGAGAAGACGGGAAAGGTTTGTTTTGGCGGCGTGGATGTTGACGGTGGTCATGGCGAAGCTCTGCTGAATCGGACTTAGTTTGGCTAATTCCAAGCGGTCCGGCAAGCAGGAAGTGTCGGTTGCGGGCTGTGGGATATACACGTATATTCCGCCGCGGAGAGATTGATGCCTGTCGCCCGTACCCGAACCTTCAGAAGCGGCAACAGCGAAGCTGTCCGTCTCCCCAAGGACGTCGCCTTCGGCGATGACGTGGAGCTCGTCATTGTCCGTTCCGGCGACGTGATGACGATCTACCCCGCCGAAACGACGATCGCGGAGATGATCGACCGGCTCCGCGCCTTGCCCGCGCCGCCAGAGATCGAACGGCGCGACGCCGAGGAGCTTCTCGAGCGGAAGGGGCTCTAGGCTTGGCGTATCTGATCGACACGGACGTCGCGATCCATCTTCGCGACGGCGACGCCGGAGTGACCGCCAAAATCGGGGCGCTCGACGACGCAATCCTCATGTCGGTCATCACGCGGGTGGAGCTGGAAGGCGGGGTCTATCGCGCGCCCGCGCACGCGCCCGTGCGGCGCGCGCGGCTCGATGTGATCTTGAAGGCCATTCCGGCCCTCGCCTTCGACGATGCGGCAGCGGACGCGTATGGGGCTCTCGTCGCTCATGCGGGCTATTCGCGGCGCAAGCTGCTTGACCGGATGATCGCGGCGCAAGCCCTGGTTCACCGCTCGACCCTGGTGACGATGAACAGCGCCGACTACGCCGACATCTCGGACTTGAAGTTGCTGGCGTGGTGAGCGTCTAACAATGACATGAAGCACGCCGGGCGCCGGCATGCTTCCATCTCCGTCTACGCAGCCTGTGTGGCGTCTGCTGTCCGTTGCTCATGCATCCAGTCCGCGATCGCCTGCGCCTTTGAGGCGGCGGTGAAGATCGCGCGAGGGTCGTCCTTCAGCACTTCGAGTAATCACCAGCAGCGAATAATGTGAAGGAAACCGCTCGGTCTTCTCCACGCGTGCGACCAAGCTTTCTGCTGATCTCGCCATCGCCCATCTCGATGGTCGCTATCGCGCTTTGATGCGCAAGCTGTGCAGTGTGAAGGTCTTGATTCTGGACGGCGAGGAGGACGAGAACTCGGTCCGGGGGAACGAATTTCCGACGAGCGGCATGGCGCCGCTCGAAGCAGCGCAACGGCGCGAAATGATGCAGCTGATAGCGGAACGCCACGATCGTGCCCCCTGGCGTGGTGTAACTGCCGCGAGGGGCGTCACCATGATCTCGGCCAGGCCGGATCTGATCAGGTCGCTGCGGCGGGCAACGAGACGGGTGGATCTTCGCTCATGGCGGCGAAGCTTTCCACCGTCATGGAGCGGGATCTCTGGACGGCCCATTCGCCGGACTGCTCGAGCAGGATCGCGCCGACAAGCCGGGTGATGGCGTCCTCGTTGGGGAAGATACCCACGACCTCCGTGCGCGGCTTGATCTCGCCGTTCAGACGCTCGAGCGGGTGTGTGGATTGAAGCTTCACCCGATGGCTCGCCGGGAAGGTCATGGAGGCCAGGACGTCTGTCCCGGCCTCATCCAGGAAGCCCGCCAGTTTCGGCAGCTTGGGCCGAAGTTGGTCCGCCACGCGTCTCCATTGATCCTTTGCGGAGGAAGCGTCGTTCTGGGCGAAGGCCGTGCCGATAAAGGCCGGGACCACGCGCCGGCCGCTGCGTCCCGAGTGGGCCAGGACGTTCCTCATGAAGTGCGCGCGGCAGCGTTGCCAGGTGGCGTTGAAGACCTTCGAGACCGCCGCCCTGATCCCTTCATGGGCGTCGGAGATGACCAGCTGCACGCCCCTCAGTCCACGCCGGGCAAGCGTGCGCAGGAAGTCCGTCCGGAAGGTCTCGGCCTCGGAAGGACCTATATCCATGCCGAGCGCCTCCCGGCGGGCGATAGTAGACCCGCTTGCGCAAGCGCCCGAGCAGGAACCGCTCGACGATCCTGACGGCCGCCTCAACCTTGGCCTTGTCTTTTGGCTTTCGTGGCCGCGCGGGCAGCGCAGCCGTGTCGTAATGCGTG
>JBILMQ010000366.1:0-3187 GCA_044375455.1 Caulobacterales bacterium
CTAAACTGAAGTTCCTCGGCTTCCAAAGAATAATTTGCCTATGCTTCAATTGGTTATCCTTGAAGCGGATGTGTCGCTACTGTCTACACGGTAATGGCGCCGAGGAGATCGAGCGCCTTTTGCTGGTTGGGTGTTGGTCGCGTGGTGAGCGTGAAGGTCGCTTCGCCCGGGCGTGCGCCGGCGGGCTGCAGGGTATTGCGCACGATGGTCGCCATATGGCTGAGCAATCTTTTGAAGCTCATGGCCGGCGAGCCATCGGCGAGCGTGCGCCGCGCTGCCTTTTCGAGCGCTGACTTTGAGCGCCTTGCCGGCGCCACGGGATTTTCCCTGCGTTCCGCCTGGTTATCGACTTCATCAGCGAAAGTGAGCGGCGCCCAGGCCTGCAGCATATGCCACTGAACATAATAGGCCAGCATTGACAGGAAGATATGGGCCTTGACCCGGGTCTCGAGGCGATGCCGGATCGGGCGCACATTGAGATCCATGCCTTTCAGCGTACGGAACGCGCGCTCGACCTCGGCGAGGCGCTTGTAATTGATAACAGCCTCCTCGGCTGTCATCTCTGCCTCGCCGACGCTGGTGCGGATCACATAAAGGCCATCCAGCGCGGCTTCGGCCGCCACCCGCGCCTCGCTCACGCAGAACTCGAAGGATCGCTCACCAATCTCGAGATCGAAGTGCTTACCTACCTTGTGGCGGGCGATCACCCTACCAACCCGCACACCGATTTTATCGCAGCCCTGAAGGCGGCCGGCAGCCACAAGGGCGCGAACCTTTTCCAGCTGGCGCGCTGTTGCCGCAATCAGGTCCTGACGCCTGTGCGAACGCAGCTTGGAAAGGGCAGGATTACGGCACGCCGCCAATCGCTCACCAGGATAGTCGTCATGGGTCAGGGTGAGCAGATTTCGTTCGTCGAAAAGGTCCAGTTGCAGCTGCCCGGCATCAGCCAGCTTCGCGATGGCCCCGCTCTTGAGGGCGGTGATCCAATCGACCCCGTCCAGCTTCGACATCTCATCAATCTGGACTTTGGAGATCATGCCGCGGTCGCCGACCATGACCAGCCGGTCCAGCTCGAAGTTCTTGCGGAGTTTCTCCACCTGGGGAAGCAACGTCTTCGGATCGCCGGTGTTGCCCTCAAAGACCGACACCGAGACAGGGCATCCACGTGCATCTGTCATGACGCCGTAATTGACCTGCAGCGTCCCGCGTCTGCCATCCCGGCTGTATCCGAGCTTCGCAAGCGGGCAGGATGCGCCCTCAAACCAGCTCGATGTCAGATCAAACAGAACCAGCCCGCCCGATTTCAGATGGCGCCGCGCAAGGCGCTTCTCGATCTGATCCTGCTTGTCAGCCAGCCAGTCCATCGCTGCATAGAGTTCGTCTTCATCCGCGTCGCTGACCCCAAGATCATCGGCCAGCGTCGTGTCCGCCCAGGCCCGCGTCATGCCAGGCTTGCTTGCTTCCGGCGCGATGATGCGCCCGGCAACCATGGCAACCACGAGATCGCGCTCACGCCGCGCCCTGGCATCTATGAGCCGGTCGAAACCCAGCCTCTGCATGGCTGTGCGGACCGCCTGCACGTGCCCGTGGTGGAGCGAGCCGATACATTCAAACTGAGCCTCGATCGCGCCGAGCTTTTCCCCCTTCAAGACCCTGCGGATCATTTCTACCTGGTCCATCGGCAAGGCCGAAAGGTTGGCCAGCGTTCTCTTCCTGACCTTCTTTCCTTCCCGGTAGCTCTCGCGCAGGAGGACGGCAGGCGGTGATGTGCGATTGGGAACGATGTCGATGTGCATGGGCGCACACGACGACCTCTGACAAATAATGCACTGAGTCATCGCGTCGCATTACATGGGTACATCATCGCGCCGGGAGGTGGCCCCGAAATGACCATAAATGAATTGAAATCAGCGCAGTAACGGGAAAATATCAGCTGGTTCGCTCAGGAACTTCAGCCTAAACTTTCAGAGCCCATCTTCGATCTTTCCGGCTACGATCTCTGACGCGGAAACTTGTCTTATTTCACGAAAACCTGCAAATGATGATGCTTAAAGTACATTTTCCTGCCACGCACTGGTCTTAGGGCGCAGTCGTTGGACGATTTGCCTGAAGTCTTTCTGTCCAGCGACGACCTCAGTCCGGCTGTGTCGCGGGCGGTCGCTGCGGGCGAGCCTTGCAAGCTTGGACCCAGGCCCCCCACCAGGCCCCTGGCCGACGCCCCGGAGATCGTCATCCGCCGCAACGCCTGGCCGATCGTCGCCGCTTATGCGCCCGGCACCCTGATCGCCGACCGCACAGCACTTGAGAACAGGCCTGCCGGGGGCGGGTCCGTCTTTATCGTTGCGGCGCGCCGACGCGACATCCAGGCCCGGATGCCGGAGGGCCGCGGCCCATGGACGGCGACCGCGCGTTCATTGGCGGCTTGCGCCTGTCGTCGCCGGGCCGCGCCTGGCTCGACACTATCGCACCCCCGCGAAAACGCGGCGGCGTCAGCCGGACCCTGAGCCGTGAGAAGCTGGAGCGTCGTCTCGACGACATCATTCGCCGCCGCGGCGTCGAATCGCTCAACCAGATGCGCGACGAGGCAAGCCGCATCGCGCCGTTGATCGGCCGGAAAGAAGAGTTTGCAGCCTTCGACACACTCGTCGGCGCCCTGTTAAACCTTGGGCGAGGGCGGCACCAAGGCGGCGCTTTACGCGGCGGCGTGCGCCGCTCTGCCGAGGATCATGTCGGCGGCCTTTTCCGCGATCATGATGGTTGGCGCATTGGTGTTGCCCGAGACCAGGCGCGGCATCACCGAGGCGTCCACCACGCGCAGGGCTTCCAGGCCATGCACCCGCAGGCACGGATCGACGACCGCCATGGCGTCCCGGCCCATTTTGCACGTGCCCACCGGGTGATAGATGGTCGATCCAGTCTGTCGCGCATAGTCGAGCAGGCCTTGGTCATCTGCTTGCGCCACAGCGGGGCCGGGCGACAATTCATGGTCGATGAAGCGCTGCAGCGCCGGCTGGGCGGCGATCGTGCGGCCCCATTTCAGCCCGGCCACGATTGTCTCCTGGTCGAGCGGGTCGGACAGGTAATTGGGCTGGATCGCTGGATGGGCGCGCGGGTCGGGCGATTTCAGCCAGATGGTCCCTGTCGATTCCGGGCGCAGCTGGCATGGCGCGATCGTCAGCCCGGGGAA
>JBILMQ010000367.1:0-3172 GCA_044375455.1 Caulobacterales bacterium
GTCTCGGCGGATCGCATGGGGGATCATGAGGCCATTTCCGTGGAACGCGCCCGAAGATACAAGGGCGCGAACGGGTAAGACTGTTTCAGCTCCACCTTGCCCTCGCGGGCGAGTTCAAGGCTCGCAGCGAACATGCTTGCACGACAGGATGCGCGCGTCGGTCTGCCGTCGCCGCCCGCCCAGTCGGGGTCAAACATATCAAGTGTCGACCACTCGACCCTGGCGGAAATCAATCGCTCCAGCCGCCTGCGGGCATCCTCAAGGGCCAGTACGACCGGCGGCTTAATGACGTGGCTGTGGCGCACGTTGCGCACGCGCTGCGCCGCATACGCCTTTACGAGCTCCCAAAGATCGGCGGTGTAGATCACCGCGCCGCCCTGCTCCACGGGCTCGGCCGCACCGCGCAAAAAAACATCCCGCCCAACCTGGGCGCGGCTCCACAGGGCCTCTCCTGCCTTGCGCATTGCTTCAAGGCGCTGCAGCCGCCACGCCAACCGCTCAGCAAGTTCCTCTGGCGCCGGCTCATCGTTGGGTCGATCCTGGCGCGGCAGGAGGAGACGCGATTTGAGATAGGCAAGCCAAGCAGCCATCACCAGATAGTCCGCCGCCAGGGTAAGCCGTCGAGCCTTCGCGTCCCTGATGAACTCGATGTACTGATCGACCAAAGCCATCACCGAAATGCGCTTCAGATCCACCTTCTGCGCCCGGGCAAGATCCACCAGCACATGCAACGGCCCCTCGAACCCGTCGACGTCGACAATCAGCCCGCCGCCCTCCTGTGCCGCCTCTTCGGCGCGCTCGAACCCATCACTGAAGAGATCACCCGGTTCCGTCACGCTGCGACTCCCGCTTCAGCCCCAAGCAAAACCCGCCAGGCTTCGCGCGTGGCGATCGGGTCAAAGGCGCGCACGGGGGCCAGAGCAATGGCGCGGGCCGCCTCGGCGCGGACAAGCGAGCGGCCGGCAAGCAGCAGCGCCGCGATCGCCACCTCCTCCATCTCGTCGAGCTTGCCTGAGCAATGAAGAACCACATCCAGCCCCGCGGCAAAGCAGTTGGCCGTTCGCTCGCTCCAAGGACCTTCCAGGGCGCCCATCGCGATATCATCGGTGATAAGCAGACCGTCAAATCCAATCTGATTACGGATGACCTCGCTTACGATGCGTGCGGATGTCGTGGCGGGCCGCTCCTGGTCAAACGCATCGTAGACGACGTGCGCGGTCATCGCCATCGGCGCGAGCGGAGCGAGGGTCCGGAACGGCTCGAAATCGACGGCCAGCGCCTGCGGATCAGCGCTGACCCGCGGCAACGCTTTGTGACTGTCAACCGGCGCGCGTCCATGACCGGGGATGTGCTTGATAACGCTGGCGACGCCCCCGGCGTGTAATCCCTCTATCGCAGCGCGCGCCAGCGGCGTGGCCGTGCGCGCATCGTCGCCGAACGCACGGTCCCCGATAACTGGATCGGCCTCCTCGGCCGGCAGATCGAGCACCGGAGCGCAATTCGCGCGGACGCCAAGGAGCCGAAGTTCGTGCGCAATGAGACGATGGCCCAGACGGCAGGCCTCGACGCCCGCGGATGGATTTCGGCGGAACAGGCGTGAATACGCCGCCGCCGGGGGAAACGCCGGCCACTGCGGGGGACGCAGGCGCGCCACCCGACCGCCTTCCTGATCGAGAAACACCAGCGCGTCATGCCCCGCCGCCGCCTGCAATGAAGCGACCAGCTCGCGCACCTGATCCGGCGTCTCGCACGCTTCCTGGAACAGGATAAAGCCCCATGGCCGGACGGCCGAGAAAAACAGCCGCGCGTCGCGCGTCAGCTCCGGGGAGCGCCACCCCAGGATGAGCGCTGCCTGCTCGCTCATCGAGCCACCACGATACAATCCTGCCCAACCGTCTTGACCTGTTCGCAAAACGCCGTCGCCCCAGTGCGCTCGCTGAATGCGGCAGCTCGCAGACGGTAGAAGACCCCTTTCGCGCCAAGGTCTGCCCGCTCCACGTCCTTCTGCACCCCTGCAAAAAGGTCCGGCGCGCGCCGCACCAGCTTCGTCCATTCGGCATCAGCCTCGCCTGGCGTGCGCACCGCGGCCACCTGCACCAGGAAGCGGCCCCGCCCGCTCGGGCGCACTGGCGTCACAGCGTCAGATGAGAAACCAGACGCGCTCCCCTGGGATACCGCAGCCTGCGAGCCGGCCCCCCTTGGCGCCAAACCTTGCGATCCAGGGCTCTGTGCGCCGGGCGTGCGTGCGGCCTGCGCCGCTGATGGTTGGGGCGCCGACGCCTGGACTCGCGATGCGTCAGTTCCGGACATCTGGGATCCGGACAACTGGGATCCCGAGGGCCCGGCCGCTGGCTGGACCTGCGACGGCAGTGCAGCTGGGGAACCCGACGCCGCGACCTCCTGGCGACTGCGAAGAACCGGCTGGGCCTGGCCAGGCGCCGGCTCAGCCACCGCGGTCGCCGATGCATCCAGGGGCGAACCAGCTTCTTCGGCGCCTCCCAATCCAGGGCCTGCGTCGGCGGTCATCGCCACCGCCCCCCCCGGCTCCGCCGGCGCGCCAGCGACTGTGGCGGCGCCGCCGTCAAATTGATTGTTGAGTTCCAGGTCCTGCTCAGGCGCCCGCAGGCCGCCAGCGTCCTGCGGCGCTACTTTGTAGGGCCCGGCGGGGGCCGCCACCTGCGGCGGCGCGTTCCTTTCACGCACGCCCTGCCGATACGCATGCCACAAAATCGCAGCAAGAATCAGCAACACGCCAAAGGCAATGGCCGCAATAAGGCCGCCGCGACGAGGCTCATCATCACGCCCGTCATCGTAGCCGACATCGCGCAGATCTGCGAATGACGTGTCAGAACTTGCGTCGCGATCGCGCATGCTTGCTGGGTCCTTGAAGTCCGCCATGTCCGAATCGCAGGAAAGAATAAACACATCTTAACCGATCAGGGCCGGCAATACGAACAGCCCAATCCCAACAACCTAATCCCAACAACCTAATGCCAACGTGTCAGCCCTGGCTTCTCACCCCCAGGCCGCGATTGCCGGCCGCCATCCTGAGTTGTGGATCCTGGCTTGTTGATCCTGGGGTGTTGATCCTGGGGTGTTGATCCTGGGATGTTGACCCTGGGGTGCTGACGACCGGCGCCACGCTTTGCAGCCAACAAGCGACTGCGGCATA
>JBILMQ010000368.1:0-3170 GCA_044375455.1 Caulobacterales bacterium
CAAACTGGGCTGCTCACAAACTGGGCTGCTCACAGACTGGGCTGCTCACAGACTGGGCTGCGATCGGACCTGACCGGAGGCTGGCCGGTGCAATCGCCGAGGCGGGACAGGCTCGGTGTTAAGGTGGCGTGGGCGCGGGGCGCGCAGCCGGGGCCCGCCAAAACGGGGTCCGCCGGTCGGGGATGGAGTAAACGATGCGTTTTCATGAGGCCGGCCCAGCACCGACAGGGCGCACCATTGAGGTGGTTCCCGAGCCCCGGGTCAGCGCGATCGTGGTGACCTACAACACCGGCGACGCACTCTGGGAGTGCCTCGACGCTGCGCTGCAGGATCCATGGATCGACGAGCTGCTTATCGTCAACAACGGCAATCCGCCGCATGTCGCACAGCGCCTGGAGCTTTTCGCTGCTGCCCATCGCGCGGTCACGCTGATCACGGGACATGGCAATATCGGCTTCGGCGCAGCCTGTAATCTGGGCGCCCGACAGGCGCGAGGTCATTGGGTGCTTATGCTCAATCCCGACGCGGTGATCGAGCCAGGCAGCGCAGAGGCGATGGCGCAGGCGACGCGCGGACGGGTCGGCCCGACGGTGGTGGGCGGGCTGCTGCAGAACGCAGCCGACGGACGCGAGCAGCGCGGCGCACGGCGCGGCGAGCTCTCCCTGTGGTCTGCCTTTGTGAGTTTTTTCGGTCTGTCCCGGGTGATCAATCGCGGCGTGCTGCGCGACCTGCACCGCGAGAGCGAGCCCCTGCCAGACCGTACGATCCCGATGCCGGTCATCAGCGGCGCGCTGGTGCTGATCCCACGCAGCGACTTCCGTCGGCTCGGTGGCTTCGACGAAGCCTATTTTCTGCACGTTGAAGACATCGATCTGTGCCAGCGGGTGCGCCGTATGGGCGGCGAGGTCCTGTTCACGCCGTTCGCCAAAGCGAAGCATTACGGATCCACCTCGCGGGCGAGCATCGTTTGGATTGAATGGCAAAAGACCAAGGGTCTGGCGCGGTACTTCTGGCGCTTTTCGCACGGCGTGTCGGGTAAGATCGCAACAGTCGCGGTGGCGCCGCTGTTTGCGATCGCATTGCTCGGACGCAGCCTGGTGATGTCGGCGCGTCGGATCCTTCAGAAACGCATGCCGGAGCCGATCCCCAGCGTGGCGGCGCGTCCGGCCCCCGGCGCAGAACCTGCCCCGGCGCGCCCTGCGCTAAGCGCCGCACCGGCCAACGGCCAGGATCTGGAACGCAGCAAACGCGCCGTCTGAATAATTGAGGCCTGCGACCTGCGGGGCGGCAGCGACTGGGCAGGCCGCCCGATCGGCCCGTTCCAGAAACGCTGCGAGGTCGGCGCGCGCGCGCGCGTCGCGCACATTGAACAGCCGCGTCGAGGGCCCGAGCGGCTTGCCCGCAGCGGCGCCGGCGTCCTGTTCGGCGAGAATGACCCGTCCGCCCAGCGCGAACACCAGGCTCGGTTCGGAGAAGCCGTAAACGATCACTGGCGGCGCGTCTGGCGCAGAGACCGGATTGAGGCCCAGCGCAGTGAGGGATCGGGCGACTTGGCGGGTAACCTGAAGCTCCGCAACAGCCGGGATCATCACGCCTTTGACGGCAGCGTTCCAGGCGATCCCGGCGAGCGCAAGACCGCCCAGAACCCCAAGGGCGGCACGACGCCGCTGCCCAACGATGGCGAGAAAGGCGCCAAGGCCGACCGCGATCGCACCGCTCCAACCGATCAGGACGACATCCTCCGGAAGAGCCGCAGCCGTAACGCCAGCCTCCGCCTGAGCGAGCGCCATATTGACCGCCGCCATGAGGCCAGGCGGGGCGAGCGTAAGGCCGGCAAGCAGCACCGTCGTCAACGCCATCAGTCCGGCGCCCAGCCATCGCAGGCCTGGTCCGGCCGCAACGAGCCCGGCGCCGGCGAGCAGCGCAAGGGCAGGGTAAGCCGGCAGCGGGTAGTGTGCGAGCTTGGTCGGGAGCGCCTCAAAAACGAGCCAAATCGGCGCAAACCAGCAGATCAGGAGGCGCAGTCCAGCCGTCTCCGGGGCGCGGGCCGGGGCGCGCACGGCGTGGACAACGCGCCCGATGGCGCCCGGCGCAAGCAGCGTCGCCGGCCAGAACAGCAGCAGCATCAGCAGGGCGTGCACTCCAGGTGGGGCGCCGTGACCTTCGTGCCCGCCCGCCAGCTTGGGCGCGAGGTCCTGCCCGAGCGCTTGGCGCAGGAATTCGCCGTCGGTCGCGATCTGGACCGCGACGATCCAGGGCAGGACGAGAAGCGCCGCCAGAACCGGCCCGGGCCACCACGCGAGCGGCGCCAGCCAGCGCGCGCGTCGCTCCCATGCAGCCAGAGCAAGCGCGCTAAGCCCCACGACCAGCGGGGTGATCGGTCCCTTGATAAGCACTCCCACGGCCAGACCGAACCAGACCAGCAGGGCCGAGCGCCGGGGGGCGCCGCTGGCGTGCAGATTGGCGAGGCCGGCCATTGCGAGCGCAGTGGCACCGGCGAGCATGGCGTCGGTTTTGGCGATCATCGCCTCGGTCGCGAGCAGCACGGTCAGCGCCAGCGCACCGGCCCCGACAAAAGCTGCGCTCTCGCCGACGAGCCGTCGACCGGCCCAGAAAGTCGCCAGAACGCAGACCAGAGCGCCAAGCAGGGATGGGGCACGATAGGCCCAGATCGCGCGCGCTTCGGGGCTGGAGACGAGGCTGACGCTGGCGGCCTGGAGCCAATGTATGCCGACCGGCTTCTTGTGGCGGGCCTCGTCCTGGAAACGGATCCGTACAAAGTCGCCGGTTTCCAGCATCTGGGCTGTGGCCTGGGCGAACCGGCTTTCGTCGCGATCCAGCGGCGGCATGGCGAACAGGCCCGGCAGGGCTGCCGCGATCGTGAGGAAGGCGAGCGCCGCATAAGCGCGCCAGCCGCGCGTGAGACGACGCTGAGACGAGGGCTGCATGGTCTGGTGTTTAGCGGAGCACGCAAGGTCTTGTCTGCGCCGGGAATGCAGCGCTCTCATGTCGCATCCGGCAGGCGGGTGCGCTAAGCGTTGCGCGCGCTCCGTCTTCGGGCGCCGGGCTGGCGGGCGCCGGGCTGGCGGGCGCCGGGCTGGTGGGCGCCGGGCTGGTGGGTGTCGGGCTGTTGAGCGTGCAGGATCTGGCGCGAAAGGGGCGGGAGAACA
>JBILMQ010000105.1:0-10545 GCA_044375455.1 Caulobacterales bacterium
TCAAATTTGGCGCTGCGGGCCGGGCAGGAGCGCGCGAGCAGTCGCACCCGCAGCGGGACCCGGCGCAGGCAGCGCCCGTCCTGAGCGCCATGGCGGCGGTCGACAGCGACGCAGGCGGCGTTGTCGTGGGTGGCGCCGCGCCCGGCGTCGCGGCGGCCGCGCCGATGCCCGCCGCACCTGAAGCATCGTCGGCGTCGGACGCGCCGGTTCAGACGCCCGGGACAGCATCCCCCCCCGGAATAGCATCCGAAGCGCTGCCGCCTTCCCAGGGCATGCCTGTATCACCTGGCGCCGTTCAAGACGGCGCAGCCCCCGGCGCCGGTCTGACTTCGACTGCGACGCCGGCGCCGACAGTCGTGCCCGCCGCCCGCGGCGATGCACCGCAGATCTCCGTGTCGGACGCGCCGCAGAGCGACAGCGTCGCCGGGCAGGGCGCTGGCGGACCGAACGGACTGGGGCAGCTGGCGCCGCCCGAGCCCAAGAATGTTCTCACCACGGCTGGCGTTGAGCCGACCGAACCTCATGAGGCGCCCCAGGCGGTGAGTCCGGACGCCCGCGATCGGCAAAGTGCGCAAACCACGACAGACGGCCAACCCGTCACCGGGGCCGAGGACGCCATGAGCGATAAGGCGCCAAACCCCGCACTGTCCCTGCCCGCGCCGGATCAGTCCACCCCTGCGCGCGCCACGCCTGATCGCGTCGTGACCGCCTCCCTGGCGCTGGCGTCTGCGGTCCCATCTGCGGTCCAGGCCGGGGGGCGGGTCCCCGGGGCGACTTTCCGCTTTGGGGCGCCGGGAAAGGCGGACACGCGCAGGCAGCAACCGCAGGTCCCGGCGGCGGTCCCGTTGGCTGATGTCCCGCCGACGACCGGAGTCCCGCTGAGTGGTGTCGACTTGACTGGGCCTGCACCAGTGCCTGCTGCTCCGGGCGGCGGTGCGGCCGCGCCTGCTTTGCCCTCAGTGCCGCCGCCTGCTGACATGACCCGGCCTGCAGCGCCGCCGCCAGTGTCCGCTCACCCGTCATCGACCGCGCCGACAGCCGATGTGGCGCGAACGCCCGAGGCCGCAGCGGACCAGCCGCCTGCGACCGACGTCCTTGCGGCCGCGCCGCTGGCAGGCATGGCGGCGCGCGCATCGCCAGGCGATGTCGCCCCCAAGCCAAACCTGACGGATGCCCGGACAGGTGACGAAGCGCCCGGCGCGCCGGCTGCAGCTGACCAGATGGCTGACAGCGCCGATGCCACCGCAATCGCCCGTTCGTTTGCGCGCGAGGCATTGGGCGAGACCGTCGGCGATGCGGCTGGACCGTCCTCTGCCGTCGGCGAAGTCAAGGCCGGCGTTGCGCCCCCGACGACGTCTGAGCCCGCCCCGTCTGAGCCCCCCCCGTCTGAGGCGGCATCCTCGGCTTCGACCCTTGCAGATCGCGCCGCCGGGGCGGAAACGCTCGCCGAGGCCATCCTCGCCGCCATCACCGGCAATCCCGACATCCTCAGCGCACAGGCGCGCCGAGACGACGCCAGGTATGCGATGCGTCAAAGCCGCGCGGCGCTTCTGCCCAATGTCGACCTGACGATGTCTGAAGGCCTTGAAGGCACACGCAGCGACGGCTCACCCATTGAACAGGCCAACCGGACGGAAGCTCAGATTGCACTGCGCCAGCTGATTTGGGACTTCGGTGCTGTCGGCAATGACGTCAAGCGCGCCCGGGCGGTCTATGAAGGCGTGGATTGGGCGCTGCGCAATGAAGTGGAGCGCGTCGCCTTTGATGTCGCCGCCGCCTATATCGGGGTTCTGGAACGCCAGCAGCTTGCCGCGCTGGCTGAAGAAAACGTTGCGGCACATGAGCGCATTCTGCAGACGGTGCAGAACCAGCGACAATTCGGGCTCGTGTCGGGTGCGGATGTCTCGCGGGTCGAGGCGAAGCTCAACGCGGCGCGCGGCGCCCTTCTGGACCGTCGCAGCGACCTCGCGGTGGCCAAGGAAGGTTTCCGCCGGCAGCTGAACAGGCTTCCCGGCGACCTGGCTCCCGCGCCATTGGCTGGCCCGCTCATTCCTGAGGACGTCGAGGCCACGCTCGAGCTTGCCGAAAAGGGCAATCCGGAACTGCGTCAGGCGGCGGCGTTGCTGGAATCCTTGCGCCGCCAGACCGCCGGTCAGCGCGCAGGCATGTTGCCTCGGATCGAACTTGAGGCGCAGGGCAACTGGAAGAATAATGTCGGGGGACCTGTCGGGCGCAGCGATGACGCCCGCGCGATGGTCACGATGCGGTATAAATTGTATGATGGTGGAGCCCAGAGCGCCGCGGTTTCACGCGCCAAGGCGCGGCTGCGCCAGGCTGAATTCGATTTTGATCGAACCAGGCGCGATATTGTCCAGCTGGTGCGCAGCGATTACGCGGCCCTGGCTGCGGCGCGCGACAAGGTCGCGGCGATTGAGCAGGAAGTCCAGGCAGGCGAGCGTCTGGTCGATCTGTATGTCACGCAGTTCCGGGCGGGCGGACGCAGCGTCTTTGATCTGCTTGACAGTCAGGAAACGCTGATTGCCGGCAAATCCAAGCGCATTTCCAATGTCGCGGCGAGAGAGATTGCGGCGTATCGGGTGCTTAAGAACATCGGCGAGCTCTTCATCGTGGCGACGGGTGACAGATTTGAGGCTGTATCGTCACGCTGAGACGGCGCGTGCGCGCTGAACTGGGGGCGGCGCGCCAGCTGGTTTTCCGACCGGCATGCGTTGCGCGGAGCACTGGCGGTCTTGTCTGGGCGTTCGCGCCGAGGGTGTGAGGGGGAAGGTCGGGGGTGTGCTGGCCTCGCGCCGCGTCGCACTGCGCCCTCAGGCGCGCGCAACCTCAGACGTGGGGTCTGCGCCCCCTTGCGCCACCTGAACTCGCATTTTCAGGCTGCGCCCTGCAACTCGGCTGGGTCTTGCGCGTCGACAAGTTCCCAGGCGATCAGCTCGTCGATCTTGTGTTCCTCCTCAAACTTGACGCCGTACCCGAACTTTTGCGTTGACACCACATGACCTGCGAAACGCCGGTCTGCGACAGTGATGATGACGGTGTCTCCGTTGCGCTGGACGAGATAATGCAATGCCGGGCGGAACAGGCAGCCGGCCGGGCTGATGTTGATCACCATGCCAGAGATTTCGACGTCGCGCGGCTGCAGGATCATTTGACCAAGACGCCGACACGGTCGGCGCGGGTGGGCGCGAACGCTTCGGCGGCGAAATATCGAGAGCGGGCCTGATTGCATGGAGATCATCCTGACTGCCTCCCGCGTGCAGGCAAGGTCGCCTGCATGGTTTCGACATTCTGCGCCGTTTGCTTCGCCGCCAGTTCGGCCCGTTCAGCCATGCGCCGGCTGGCGACGACATGGCTTTCAAGCCTTTTCAAATCGTTGGCCGCGGCCCGCTGCATGTTCTCAAGCTCAGCACGCATCGCCTCTATGCGGTCGCGCGGGGTTATATCGTTCGCGTTCAGCGCGCGGGCGATCGACTGCGAGACGTCTGAGAGCTGGCGCAGAACAGCCTCCTGCCGACGTGAGATGTCTCGAACAACCCGACGGTCGTCGCGACGCATGTCGTCAAGCCGTTTCATGGTCTCCCGGGCGAGCGCCTGTGTCGCGATCATCGAGCGCTCAAGCTGGGCATTGGCGACCCGCCCGGCTCCAGCATGCTCCTGCAGCGCGCGCGATTGACGGAACGCCTGGGCGAGCCGGTCCAGAAGCGCGCGCGCACCTTGGCTTTCCGGGCCCGTCGCGCTTCCGATCTGAACCGGCCCGCCGGCGTGCGCACCCAAGGATGGTGATCCCCCGCCGGCCGGACGCGCCAGAAACTCGGCGATCAGATCCGACTGACGTTCCTGCGCAGCCAGCAGGCGGGCGTCGGAGTCGGAGCGGTCCTCGGCCATCTGCAATGCCGCGTCAGCGAAGCGACCCATCTGCTCGCTCATCTGGCGCTGTCCGTCGGCGATCGCGGCGAGCGCAAGGCTCAGCGTGTCGTCGATGGTCGCGCGCAGCTTCTGGGAGCGAAGCGAGGCGAACGCCCCTGCGACAGTGGCGTTGAGTTCGTGCAGCTGCTCCTGGGTGCGTTCCGAAGCTTCGCGGATCCGGGCAAAGGCCTCTTCCGCCTGCGGGCTCAACCCCGCACCGGCGCCCCCGACCCCATGGCCCGCAGCCTGACTTGCGCCATGGTGCGGTGCATGTCCTGGCGCTGCGCCTGACGCATGCGCCGTTTCAAGTTCGGCCATGTTGATCAGAGTGGCTTCGAACTCGTTCCTCACCGCCTTCATGGCGCTGATCAGGAAGCGATCGATGAGCCCGATCACCATCGAGAACATCAGCCCGAACAGCGACGAGGAGAACCCGGTGGACATCCCGGCGAGCGGACCCTTCATGCCATCGATCATCTTACCGATCGAGTCCGCGCCGCCGGCTCCGGACATGTCCATTGAGCCGATGAGATCGCCCACCGAATGAACGGTCTTCATCAGCCCCATAAAGGCGCCGAGCAAGCCCAGAAACACCAGCAGACCGCCGAAATAGGTCAGGGTGGAGCGCATGTCCGAGATGCGTTGATCCACGTCCTTCACCAGCAGGTGGACGGTCTCCGCCGGCAGGCGGGTCTGCCCGCGATTCTGCAGTTCTTCCGTTATGAGCCGGTAACCATATCCAAGAAGGCTCGGTCGCTTGAAGACCTTGGCTGGGGTCGAATAGATGTCAGAGTCGCTCGTCTTGCGGCGATAGCCATAATCCGTATTCAGGGCGTCCAGCGCATTCATGTCATTAAACAGATTGTTTAATGCCATGAACGACAGGGCGGTCGCGAAAATCGCTGTTGCGATGATCAGGCCGTTGAGCTCCGGCTTTGCCATGACGCCGTGAATGACAAAGTCGGAAGCATAGATGCCCAGACCCGCGAGCAGAGCCACAACCACAACCATGTGGCCGAGTTCACGATAGATTTTCTTGCGAAGGGTCATTGGGGTGTCCGGCCGCGCTTGCTAGGGTTTCACCAAGACACTGACAACGTGGGTCGCCCCGATTTCATCGGTTACTTTCACCTGAGCGGAGATGTTTTCGGGTGGAACACCGGCCTTGATCAGGATGTTCCGGGTCGCAAGCGCACGATAGTAGGCCAGCCGCTCAGCCCCCGATACGCCAGAGGCGGACGGCGCAATCGACCACACCTCCAGTTTATCTGTCGGCGACAGATTGGCGTCCCGGACAATTCGTTGCGCTGCCTCTTCCGCCTCGGCGGTGAATTGAACCGCTTTCGGGTCGAAATCGATCGCCAGCAGGGCATCAGACTGGCGAACCCTTGATCCGGTTGTGGGCTTGGCGACTTCATCGGCTGGCGCAGCCACAGCAACGCGCTTGGAGTCAGGAACAGATCTCGAACGCGCGACCAGGCTGTCCTCGCCGTCGACCGGGTTCTCGCTCAGAAGCTCTTCAGCCGTGGATCCGGGGCGTGTCAGGCCTGCGCGCGACCCTGCCGGGGCCAATTGTCTTTGGACTTCTTCAACCTTGATTGCCGCTTCACGCTCAAAGTGTTCTTTCATTTCTTTGACGACGCGCTGGGACAGGCTCATCACCGCTGCGCTCATGATGACGAGCAAAAACGTCACCACCATGATCACGGTGGTCAAAACGTCGACGAACGCCGGCCAATGGTTAACTTCGCCGTCTGCGGAAGCACCCGCCATTTCCATTCACCCAGTGCGCGCAGCTCTGGAACGAGCCGTCTCTATCCGGATCGTTTACCAGACATAGCTTTCTCGCACCTTAAGGAGCGCGACGCGGCGCCGACGGCCGGAAGTCGGCCTGCAGCGTCTCGGGACGCGGTCTTGACCGATCCTGCCCATGCCGCTCACGGTCTCCGGATCAGGCCGACTGCGCCTTGGAACGAAACAGCGCCAAGACCTCGTCGCGCGGCTTGTCAGCTACGATACGGCCGGCGTCGAGCCAGATGACGCGGTCGACGAGGCGCAGAACGTCCATCCGGTGAGACGCCACAATGAAGGTGCGCCCGTCACGCGAGAGTGGCTCCAGCGCCTGGATCAGGCGCTGTTCCGTCGCTGCATCCATTGCCGCGGTCGGCTCGTCCAGCAGGAGGGCGTCGCTGGGGCGCGCCAGCGTCCGGGCAAGGACGACGGCCTGACGCTGTCCGCCCGACAGCCTGCCGCCGCGCTGTCCAAGCTTCGTCGAGAATCCGTCCGGCAATGTCTGCGCAATGACATCAACCCCGGTCAGCCGCACGGCAAGCTCCAGCGCCTGCGCGTCAATCTGGGACAATCCCAGCATCAGGTTTTCCCTGAGGGTGGTGTCGAACAGAGTCGCGTCCTGGGCCCCATAGGCGATGCGCGACCGCAGGGCGTCGACGCGGAAGTGCGTCATATTGTGCCCGTCCACAAGGACGCGGCCCTGAGAGGGCTCAATGAGACCTGACAGAAGCTCGAGCAGGGTGGATTTGCCGGAGCCCGACCGCCCGATCAGGCCTATGCGCTCGCCGCGACGGATCGTCAGGCTGATCTGAGTGAGCGCAGGCTCGACGCTGTCGGGGTAGGTGAAGGAGACCGCGCGCAGATCATATGCCCCAGCCCGCGGTTCGACCGTGACGGCCGATTGCGGGTCATGGCGCTCAGGCTCCAGCGCCAGGAGTTCAGCGACGGTCTTAAACTGCGACAAGGACTGGTGGGCGCGCGAGATGATCCCTATGGCCGCTGAAATGGGCCCCATCGCGCGGCTCGCCAGAATACTCGAGGCGATGAGAGCGCCGATCGTCAGGTCGCCAGCCTGCACAAGGAGCACCCCGATTGCAATCGAGGCTACTGTGACGCCCTGCACAGTCCATGCAGTCGCCGCACTCGCCGCATCCGTCCAGCGACGCGTCTCGTGCCCGTTCATGCCGATGTGATCGGACAGAAGACTCCACTGCCGGTTGAACTTTCCCTCAGCCTGGTTGGCTTTGATCGTTGCCAGACCATCGATGATGTCGACCACCAGATTGCTTCGCGTGCGCATCAGCTGCACGCCGCGTCCGCTCGCGCTCGCCACCGCCTTCATGCTTCCCGCGCCGATGATCACGATCAGCAAGGCGCCCGCCAGCACCGTGAGCGCTACAGGACCTGCAATCATCCAGACAAGAAACACGAAGACAAAAAAGAACGGGACGTCGATCAAAAAAGTGACGATCGCAGCAGGCGCGATCAGCGCCATCGACTCGATATCCCGCAGGGCCACGAGAACTGCGCCCGTATTCTTGGGCGAGCGGTCGCATTTTGCACCCGTGATCGCAGCCATAACCCGCGTCTGGACCTGCTGCGACACCCGCAAGCCCTGCGCTTCGATGAAGTCCGCCCGCACTTGTTTGAGCGCAAACTCAAACCCCAAAGCGATCATGATCCCAATGCACAGCGTCCACATGCTTTCGATTGCAAGATTGGGAATGACGCGATCGTAGATCGCCCGTTGGAACAGCGGCATCGCAAGAGAGCACAGGTTCAACAGCAGACCGGCGATCAGCAGTTGCGACAGAATCCGCCGATCCGAAAGGAAGCGCATCAGGATCCAGCGCCGGGGCCCCTTCATGATTTCGCGACGGTCATCAGCGTCTACGGCCCCATTGACCGGGTCAGCCGAACCCAGGGTCAGCACGCGCCCGGTGCAGGCCAAAGCGAGGCCGTGGGCCGCTACGCAGACCGTGTCACCGTCCTTAAGTTCGACGCTGAACCCGCGGCCAGGGTCAAAGCCAAGGAGCAGCGCAAAGCCGCCGTCATTCAGTTCCAGGCAGACTGGAAAGTCTCCCGCCTCAAGGTCCTTGAGTGTCGCGTTGCGCCAGGCGCCCTGCAGCCCGAAGCGCGCGAGCGCGATAGGCGCTGCGCGCGGATCAAGATCGGCGCCGATCCTGGGAAGCGCCGCAAGCAGGCCATCGCGGGACACAATTGTGTCAAATCTGCCAGCGAGTCGCTCAAGGACATCAACCAAGGGCCGCCGGGCGGTGTCAGGGACGTGGGTTGCGCTCCAGGGAGTTTCACCGCGCACGCCCTGGAGACGCTTGTGCGTCCATTCGACGGCAAGAACCGCAGTCGCTCGCAAGCCGGTGTGACGAAGACTTGACAGCCAGGGCGCAAGCTTTTTTGTGCTCGGCAACAGATGGTTAATTCGAAATGGCATACTGGAAGAGCTCCGGCCGCGCCCTGAGACTTATGCGTGATACGGATAATCCTAGGTAAACAGTCCGTGGACCGTGTATGAACAATTCAATAACGACTGCAGGCCAGGGAGCTGATCCGCCAGGTGGGGCTGGCAAGCCTGCCGCCCAGTCAAACCCCGATGCGTCGGGGTCGGGCGCCTGGAGCGAACGCCTTCGCCTTGATCCAAGCCGCAAGCTTCTCGGCGCCGTCTTCTGGACCACCGCGATATTCCTTGCCTGGGCGTCTTTGTTCAAGCTTGACCAGGTGACCCGGGCGCATGGCCGCGTCGCACCAGGTGCGGGGACCCAGACCATTCAGCACCTGGAAGGCGGGATCGTTACGGAACTCCTGGTTAAGGAAGGCGAGCGCGTCAGACGGGAGCAGCCCCTCATGCGGCTCGCGAATCAATTCACGGCGGCGGATTTCTCGAACGCACGCACAGAAGTTGCGGCATTGCAGATCACGCTTGCCCGGCTTGAGGCCGAAACCACCGGCACTGGCGGCTTCGGCGTCGATCCCAAGCTTGCTGCGCTGGCGCCCGAGATTGCGGCGGCGGAAACAGATCTTTTTCAATCGCGTATGGGGCAGCTGCGCCAGGATCTGTCAGTGGTGGAAGCACAGGTGCAATCGGCCGGCTTGGAGGCCAGTTCGCTTGAGGCGCGGCTTGAAAGTCTGCGGTCAGAGGAAAAAGTGACGATCGAGCAGTTGCGCCTCATGGAGAGGGCGCTGGCTGTCGATGCCATCTCTGCGCAGGAGGTTCTCGACAAGAGAAATTCGCTGCAGCAGCTGCGCACCCGCATTTCCGATGTGGCGACAGAGATCCCGCAAGCCCGCGCCCGCGCCACCGAGGCGCAGGCGCGCAAGAGCTCGATACGCGCGAAGTTTCTTGCCGAAGCAGAACAAAAGGCGGCAGAGGTGCGTCTCGCGATGTCAAAGGCCGAACAGGGGCTGTCTGCCTTCTCCGACCGCCAGACACGCACTGAAATTCGCGCGCCTGTCGACGGTGTGGTCAACCGCATTTTTGCCCGAACCATTGGGGGGGTGGTGCGCGGTGGCGACCCGATCATGGAGATTACGCCCATCGACTCGACGATTGTCATCGAGGCGCGCCTGAGCCCAAAGGATCGCGCTGACGTTTGGCCGGGTCAAAGCGCCACCGTGAAAGTCAGCGCCTTTGACTATAGCGTCTTCGGCGGATTGGAGGCCCGCGTGGTGGATATCTCGCCGGATGCTCTTCAAGATGAACGGGGTGAAAGCTATTTTCGTGTACGTCTGACTGCGGACGCATCAACCCTGGGGCCGGAAAACGCCGTGTCGCCAGGCATGACGGCGGACGTGGACATAAAATCGGGGCGCCGGACGGTGCTCGACTACCTGCTCGCCCCGATTGAGGATGCTGCCGGGACCGCGCTGAGAGAATAAGCCGTCTGGGGGTTTGAAAGGGAGCTCTCGGCACGTCCGCTGGACGGAGGCGCGCGCTGTGTTCGGGTCTGAGCACGCCACTTTGACAAATGGAAAACGACATCGGTATCGCCGCGGACGCCAGCTGATGGCGCACCGCGCTGGTTGGGAGCCGCCGGCAGTCCCTTGAGGCCTGTAACCCTGGCTGCTGCCCCGAGCTCAGTCGCCTCAGGCCAGTCGCCTCAGTTGCGGCGTGTGTTCCTGATGCAGTGTCGGCTCCAGCACCATGGCGTCAGAGCACTGCAGTGCATAGATCATCGCGGCGGAAAGTCCGCTGCGCTCGGCCAGGGCGTGCTCGTAGAGCCGCGAAGAGAGCCGCACCGCCGAAGGGCGCAGTTTTGCCAGTGTCACCAGATCCCCGATCCCTGCACCGACTTCGTCGACGCAGATCCGGGCGCCAAGGCCGCGCCATCTCTCCAGCCTGCGCAAAGTTGTTTCCTGGTCTATCGCCAACGCAGATTCAGCGACCGCGATGAGCAGACGCGTCGGGTCCGGCAGCGACTGGATGACGGCCTGCAGCGCGTCGCTCACCGCGTGGGTGCGCAATTGCGTCAGAGTAAGCGGAACAAGGAAAGGCGCGCCCCCGCCCATCACGACCTTTGCCCAGCCGTGGACAGTCCAAACGCCTACTGAATCTCCAAGCCCGGCTTCTTCAATCGTGCGCTGCGGCTCCTCCACCATCTCTCCACCGGCGGCGCTCCTCCAATCAAGCAGCGGCTCGCTTGCCACTACTGCGCCATCATGGATCTCCCGAACGTCGCGCAATGCGATCGGCGCTGCCCCCCCTGACAGCATGCGTGTCTTGACCGCAAGAACAAAAGCCTCGCGCCGGCGGGCTTGCGCCATCATGGCCGGGCCGAAGGTCAATACGCGTCCACGCCCGGCGCGCTTCGCGGC
>JBILMQ010000106.1:0-10522 GCA_044375455.1 Caulobacterales bacterium
CACGGTCAGGGCGAACAGCAGCCCATGGAATCGATCCTCGAATTGGCCCGCGCCCTTTGGGCCACCAATCCGGACGCCGCGTTCGGTCTGGACCGGCGCTACCGTCGGTCCGCACGGTACGAGGCGCGCCAGTGGTCGGCGCCTGATAACGCCTCAGGGCTCTATGACCTTTGGCGGGTGTCCACCGAACCAATGGATAAGCACCGTGTCGACTTCTATGAATTCTACTGGGCCCACCTGATGGAAGGGACCCGGGTGGAGCACGTGTGGGCATGGTTCGTCGGACTCCTGCAACGTGATGGGGCCGAAATTCCCGCCCCCTTGCGCCCGGTTCGCTCAGCCGCCGCTGCACTCGGATGGGCGACGATCTGGCTCACCGTGGCGCACATCCTCCTCACAGCGCTGATCTGGGCGCAGCGCTTGGAGGCGCAATGGGCAGGATATTCCGTTCTTGCCCTGGCCTGGATCCTGATCACCACGATCCTGGTGATGCGTCAGGGTCTGAGGGCGCGGGCGACGGCGTTCCTGCTTTCCGTCGGGGCGCTCGGGGCCTCCGCCGCCCTGTCTCTCGCGCTCATTGAGTTCAAGCCATGGGCCGCGCTGTCGCTTCTGCAGCAGACCCATGTGGTTTTCTCCCTCGCCGCAGGGATCCTTCTTGCGTCAGGCGCGGCCGCCTTCTGGTGGTTCAATCGCACCTTTCTGTCACCGGTCATGGGCGACAGCGCCCGTTTTCTGTCGCCCCGCCCGGAAAACCTGGCTGCCCGACAGGAAATCCGCACCCGCGGCGTGGATCTGATCCGGGCTTTGCACGAATCCGACCGCTATGACCGCATCGTCATCGTCGCCCACTCCCTCGGATCGATCATCGGCTACGCGATCCTCAGTCACTACTGGGGAATAGTCAGCCCCTTCCTGGCGCGCCCCGGCGAGCCCGAGGAGAGGCTGCAGGCTCTGGAGCACGCCGCACGCGCAGTTCGGGCGCACGACGATGATCACAAGGCCCTGAGGGCGTTCCGCGCGGCACAACGCGATTATGCCCGCACGCTGTCCGCCATGACCGCCCCGGAACGAAAGGACTATGACGCGGACGGAGCGCCAAATCCCGGACACAGTCTCTGGCTCATCACCGACTTCATCACGCTCGGCAGCCCCCTGACCTACGCACCGTTGCTGCTCGCGGCAAATGACGCAGAGTTTCATGAGCGCATGCGGATCTATCGAACGTTTGCGGCCTGTCCGCCGGTCCTGGCGGACTATGATCCCGTCAGCAGCGAGGCGCACGACCAGAAGAGCTTCTCATTTCGACCGAGCGTGCTCTACGGAGATCCCAGAGAGTCCGATACGCTGCGTCCCGATCACTCGGCGGTGTTTGCGCCGACGCGCTGGACAAACCTGTTCTTCCGCGCCGACGGGCTGGTGGCGGGAGACGCGATCGGGGGCGCCTTGCGCAAGGAAACGGCAGTCGAACACGAACGTTACTTCGCCGGCGTTCTCGACATCCCGCTTAACCACCAGGAGACAGGCGTCGCCTTCGCGCACAATCATTACTGGCGCTTTCCGAAGGAAGCGACCGCCAAAAGGTCAAAGACGTGGAAGGCGCGGAGCGCGTTGAAGGAAGAATTCGGCGCTGCCAGCCGCTACCCGACGGCGTTTGACGATCCCGCGCCGGAGCATATCGAAGCGCTGCGCGATGCAGTGAACATCTTCGAGCAAGAGCCCGCTGAGCACCGCAGCCTTGGTCGCGCCGAGCCGCGAAAGCCTGCCCGTGTCGCCGCAGGGCGCCCGTCGGGTCGAAAGAGCCGATCCAAGAGCGCAAGAGCGCAGCGCACACGCCCGACCTGATTCACCGGGCCTTCGCAGCCGGACGCGGACGTCAGCCGGCGAACACACCCGGTCAGGACATAACGCCGCGTGCAAAGACGGCTTGACCAGAAGCGCGCCGGACGTCACAAGCATCGGCGGGCCACCCGCTCCCACCGGCGGGCGTCCATCTGCAAGGATGTGAGACAATCGCATGCACACCCCGCCAAAGCCGGCTCTTCGTCCGGCAGATCCTCGTTTTTCTTCCGGTCCCACCAAGAAATTCCCTGGATGGTCGCTGGACGGATTGTCTGATGCGGCATTAGGCCGCTCGCACCGATCCAAGTCCGGCAAAGCAAAACTCAAAGAAGCGATTGACCGCACCCGCGCGCTCCTGCAGCCGCCTGCAGACTACAGGATCGCGATCGTCCCAGCTTCGGATACTGGCGCTGTGGAGATGGCGATGTGGTCGATGCTCGGTCCGCGTCCGGTTGACGTGTTCGCCTGGGAAAGCTTCGGCGAAGAATGGGTGACCGATGTTGCCGAACAGCTCAAGGTGGCCGATTTTCGCGTTCATGTGGCGCGTCCCTATGGAGCGCTGCCCGACTTCTCGAAAGCGCGCGAAGACGCGGACATCATCTTTACGCAGAACGGCACGACAAGCGGCGCAAAGATACCGAATTTTGACTGGATCCGCGCGGACCGAGCCGGGCTGACATTCAATGATGCGACGAGTGCAGCCTTCGCCCAGCCGATCGACTGGTCCAAATGCGACGTTCTCACCTATTCCTGGCAGAAGGTCCTCGGCGGGGAGGCCGCGCACGGCATGCTGATCCTGAGCCCTCGTGCGGTTCATCGGTTGGAAACCTATACGCCAGATCGCCCATTGCCGAAGCTGTTCCGCATGACCAAGAACGGAAAGCTCGACTCAGAGCTTTTCGAAGGCGCCACCATCAACACGCCAAGCCTTCTATGTGTTGAGGACTATCTCGCAGCGCTTCGATGGGCCGATCAGATCGGCGGCCTTCCCGCCCTGCATGCCCGCGCCGATGTCAACGCGCAGGTGCTCTACGACTGGGCGGCGCGAACCCCTTGGATCACCCCTCTGGCCGACGACCCGGCGACCTGGTCCAATACCGGGGTGTGTCTGAAGGTGATCGATCCCCGTGTGACAGCGCTCGACGCGGAGGCACAGGCAGCATTCGCCAAGAAACTGGCCGACCTTCTCGACAAGGAGGGCGTTGCCCTTGATGCGGCGAGCTACCGCTCCGCTCCCCCGGGACTGCGGATCTGGTGCGCCGCGACGATCGAGCGCGATGACATTGAAGCGCTCACGCTTTGGATCGAATGGGCCTTCCACACACTGGCGGCGGATCTCGCCCGCTGAGCGCGATGCATGGCGCACTTATGCGTCCTTTTGAGGCGCCGGGTAACGCCGGTTACCTGCAGAACCAAACAAACACGCGCTCAAGCACATGCGTACAAACAGAGACGCCAAGTCAGGCGGCCCGGCGTCTCCTTTCACCACTGACATCTGTGCGCCGCCGCAGGCCCTTGTGTCGGGCGCACAGCATTCCTCGGGAGCATCCCAATGCCAAGAGTTCTGATTTCCGACGAATTGTCGCCGGCTGCGATTTCCATTTTTGAGCGACGCGGCGTTGCGGTCGACGTCAAGACGGGACTCAAGAAAGAGGCCCTTCTCGCGATCATCGGCAATTACGACGGACTGGCGGTGCGATCCGCTACCAAGGCCGATAAGGATGTAATCGCCGCTGGACAGAAACTTAGAGTCATCGGGCGTGCCGGGATCGGCGTCGACAACATCGATATCCCTGCCGCAACCGCCAAGGGCGTGGTGGTTATGAACACGCCGTTCGGCAACTCCATCACCACGGCCGAACACGCCATCGCGCTGATGTTCGCAGCCGCCCGCCAAGTCGCAGCGGCGGACGCCTCAACCCAAGCGGGCAAATGGGAAAAGAACCGCTTCATGGGGTACGAGCTCTTCGCCAAGACGCTCGGGCTCATCGGATGCGGCAATATCGGCGGCATCGTCGCAGATCGCGCACGCGGCCTGAAGATGAAGGTCGCGGCCTTTGATCCGTTTATGTCGTCTGAACGCGCCGTGGAACTCGGGGTTGAAAAGGTTGAGCTTGAGGAGCTGCTGGGACGCGCCGACGTGATCACTCTGCACACGCCCCTGACAGATAAGACGCGCAACATCCTGTCCGCTGAGACGCTTGCGAAGACGAAAAAGGGCGTCATCATCGTGAACTGCGCACGTGGCGGGCTTGTCGACGAAGCCGCGCTGCGCGCTCTGCTGGACAGCGGACACGTCGGTGCGGCTGCATTCGATGTCTTCTCGACCGAGCCTGCCAAAGACAACGTGCTCTTCGGCGCCCCGAACTTTACCGCAACGCCACATCTTGGCGCGTCGACGACGGAAGCGCAGGAAAACGTCGCGCTTCAGGTCGCCGAGCAGATGGCGGATTACCTGCTAACCGGCGCCGTGTCGAATGCGCTCAACACACCATCGATCACCGCTGAGGAAGCACCCAAGGTCAAGCCATTTGCTCTGCTGGCAGAGCGGCTTGGCGTATTCGCCGGTCAGATCCTGGATGATGATCTGGAAGCGATCGAAATCGAATATGAAGGCGATGTCGCCCGGCTCAATACCAAGCCAATGACGGCTGCCGCGCTCGCGGGGGTTCTTGCTCCCATGCTATCAGGCGTCAACATGGTGTCCGCCCCCGCCGTTGCGCGGGAGCGCGGCGTCGTCGTCACCGAATCCAGACGTGAGTTGTCTCCCACTTTCGATAGCCTCATTCGTCTGCGGATCAAGACAGGCGGCGGATGGCGCACCATCGCGGGCGCGCTGATCGTTGGCGCCCCGCGGATTGTGGAGGTGAAGGGCATGGAACTCGATGCTGCGTTCCAGCCTGTCATGCTGTACATCAATAATCTCGACAAACCAGGCTTTATCGGCGCCCTCGGCACACTTCTGGGCGAAGCGAAGATCAACATCGCCACCTTCAACCTCGGTCGGGTCGCGTCCGGCGAAGATGCGATCGCGCTCGTCGGCGTCGATCAGGTGGTGCCCCCCCAAGTGCTGGATAAGATCAGGGACCTTCCCCAGGTCCGCTTCGTTCGCGTCATCAGAACCTGACTGACGCGCCGGTCCGCGCAGAGACGACGCCGCCAACGTCACCGCCCCCAGTGCGTCTGCGCTCCCGCGCCTGTCCGGGACACCGGAGCGAGAGGCAGAATGACCCGGCCCGGAGTCATCGCGTGGGGCGGCGGGCGCCGGCCAGGACACCCGCGTCTGCTGCGCAGACGCCGCCAGTCATGGCCGACCCTGGCAAGGTGAGCCCCCGGGCATGACCGCGCCTGGATGCCTGCGCCTGCATTACTGCGCCTGCATGACTGCGCCTGGATTGCCGAGGCCCCTGCTTTCGATCTACCCTCGAAACGAAGCGCGCAATTGAAGCGCTCGGCAGCGGCGACTTTGACCCCCCTTACAACGTGGGCGGTTGATCAGCCGTGGGGAGCACATCAAGGACGGGTCAGGACAGGTGCGGGACACGGTTAAGATATATCCGGCGCGCGCCAGCGCTCACCAGCTTGATCGCAACGCCCCGCCAGATGTGATGGCGTTTGCCGGATCGAGGCGCAGCCGCAGCCGGGGCTGCGCGCGCCGCCAACCCGGCGTGCAGGCAGCCTTGCCTGGTCTTCAAGGCCTGGCTCGGATCTCTGACCATGGCTGATGTCTTCATCTCCTACGCCCGAGAGGATGCAGACGCCGCAGAGCGGCTGGGCAAGGCGCTCGAGGCGTCGGGCTATTCGTGCTGGTGGGACCGCAACCTGGTGTCTGGGGCGCGATATCTCACAGAAACAGAGACCCAGCTTATGACCGCCAAAGCGGTGGTCGTCATCTGGTCCAAAGCGAGCGTTGTCAGTCATTGGGTGGCTGACGAAGCTGCGGTTGGGCGAGATCACAACCGACTGGCGGCGGTGTCGTTTGACGGCGCCATGCCGCCTCTTGGCTTCCGGCAGTTTCAGGTGACGGAGTTCGAGACTTGGCAGGGTGGTGCTGAGGAGGCGCCTTTCCGCAACCTGTTGAGCGGGCTTGCGCGCCTGGCTTCGCGGACGCCCCCGACAGTCTCTGGCGGGGAACGCCAAGCAAGGGGCAACCTTCCTTTGCGCCTGGCCCCGCTGATCGGTCGCACCGCTGAGCTGGCCGACATCGATGCTCTCCTGCGAAAAGCCCGGTTGGTGACGCTGACCGGACCGGGCGGCATTGGCAAGACAAGGCTCGCGATTGAGTCCGCACGCGCAGCGCAAGATGCACATGCTGACGGAGTGTGGCTTGTGGAGCTTGCAGGCTTGCGGGATCCCACGGAGGTCCCGGGGGCGATCGCAAGTGCGCTTGGCATCACCAATCACGACGATCCAACCTCCGGATTGCTTGGGCGCTTGCCGCTGTGGCGCGCGCTCATCGTCCTGGATAATTGCGAACACCTGATCGAAGCTGCAGCCAGCCTGGTCGAGAAAATGCTGCAGCACGCGCCAGATCTGCGCATCCTGGCGACATCGCAGGAAGTGCTTGGGCTCGAAGGCGAACGGGTCGTCCGGCTTCGCGCTTTGAGCGAAGAGGACTGCGAGACGCTGTTCCTGCGCTGTGCACGGGCCGCCGAACCCAATTTTACGCCGGACGGCGTCGAAGCAGCCGCCATACCCGCGATATGCGCGCGTCTCGATGGGATCGCACTCGCGATCGAAATGGCTGCGGCGCGCGCGCCCGTGCTTGGCTGTAGCGAGTTGCTGCGTCTGCTCGATGACAGGTTCCGGGTTTTGACGGCCGGACGTCGCACCGCCCTGCCCAGGCAGCGCACATTGCAGGCGACCCTCGACTGGAGCCATGGCCTGCTAGATAGCACCGACGCCAAGGTGTTTCGCAGGCTGGCAGTCTTCGCTGGTGGCTGCACGCTTGAGGCCGCCTGCGCCGTGACCGCCGATGCGCACACGCCAGACGTGGCGGTGGCCGAAGCCATCGCCAGGCTCGCCAGCAAGTCGCTGATCGTTGTCGACCGCCGCGGCGCCTTCGCGCGCTATCGACTTCTTGAAACGATGCGCGCCTACGCCCAGCAGAAGCTGTTTGAGGCTGGTGAGACCCAGGACCTGCAGCAGCGCCACGCCGAGTACTTCTGCAGCCATTTCAGCCCGTGCTACAAAGACTTCTGGGGTGACAGCAGCGACGCAATGCTGCTCTCCCGCTACGGCATGGAAGTCGACAATCTCACGCGGGCGCTGGACTGGGCGTTCGGGCAGCAGGGGAACTCCTTACTGGGGGCGCGCCTTGCAGCGGATGCCGGCGCGATGCTTGCCTTCCATGGTCTGTTTCTCGATCTGGCGCGATTGAGCGCCTTCGGACTTTCCGTGATGGGTGAGACGGACCCGGCCGACATAAGGGACCGACTGCAGGCCGGAGCTTTGATCGCAGGTCTGTTCGTTGACCCCGAAGGACGAACCTCCGCCACTTTAAGTCAGGCGCACACGCTTACGCTGAGCAGCGACTGGGGCGCACGGATCAGCGCGCTTGTGGTGCGCGCCTGGGCAACAGGTGCGCTGGCAGAGCGCGCTGCGCTCGCAGAAGCAACGGCGCGCCTCGCCGAGCAGCAGCTGCCGGTCATTTCGCGCGCTCGATGCTATGGCGATTTCGCGCGCGTCCTCGCCTCGCGCGCGGCCGGGGGCGATGACCCAGCAAGCCACCGCGCACTCTCGCAGGCGGCCGCCGTCAAAGCACGCGCGATCGGTGCGGATCAGGTTGTCACGAACATCCTGGCCTGGGGCTCGACAACTGAGGTGCCCTGGGATGATCCAGAAAGGGCCATTGACCCCGCGCGCGCGCTCCTGGAAACGCTGCTTTCCCAGACCGGCCACCATTTGGTGCGCGTCAGTTCAGCCCAGCTGGCCGGGCGGCTCATAACAGCGCTGGTGCAGCGCGACCGCCCTGGTGATTTGGCAGAGGCGAGGGCGATTGCCCAAACCATTGAGCAGCGCAGCGTGCGGGTCGCGATCTATCTCTATCGTGTCAGCTTGGCCTGGCTCGCCTGGGGCGATGGCCGCCCCCAAGATGCAGCCCGCCTTGTTGGACTTCTTGACAAAAGCGGACTGACCAGCGGCCTGCTTGCGCCAGATCGGCGCGCACTCATGGATCGACTGACGCCTGACCTGAACCAGGATGCTTTGGACTCCGCCCTTCGGGCGGGATCGGACCTCACCTGGGATGAGGCCTTCCACATCGCGATCGGCCACACCGACAGTGGCGCATCACCAGCACCGGGGCGGGTCAGTCCGCTGTGACGACGCTATGCATGCTCCGGCTCGCGTGACCGCGCAGATTGACGGACCGTTCGGCGAGTTTCTAATTGGCATGCGGATCAACACGCCATGCAAGGTATGGCGAGGTTACGCCAGTCGGGGCCGCACTACGAACGATGCCCCGCTACAATGCGCGCAGCCCCGAGCTTGGCCCTCTGCATGCGTGGATGTTCTTGGGATCTGCGACCATGCTTTTGATCCATTATCGGGGCCGCATTGAGGATCCATGGGCCTGCGCAACCGACAGCTCGCGCGCTCACCTGCCCGATGAGCGCGCCTTCAACCTGGCGATCGCTTGCAACAGCTGGCGAGCATGTTCACGCCGAAGGCCGGAAAGGGCCCAGAACAGGGGCGACTGAGGCGGAGCAACGGGTCAGACACTCCGACACGCAACCGATCGGATCGATGACAGGACCGGCTGGGCGCCGCGACCTGCGGCCAGCGCCGCAGGGGGAGGGGGCCAACCGCTTGATTCCCCCCGCCCCCGCGATCGGCCGCGCCGAGCAAGCGATACACTGCGATCGGCCTCGTGGCGGATCAATCCCCAACCAGATCAGCTGCTGCACCAAATCGCCTGATCGCATCCGCCATTTTGGCGCGGTACTGCGCGCCGCTGAGGACGACATCCACCATGGTAATGGAAGAATGGATCTGTCCGCGCGCCGAGACATGGGTGGCGTCGCCGCCGGCGCGAGTGAGCGCTTCGGCATAGGCTGATCCTTCATCCCGCAACGGATCGAACTCTGCCGTCACGATCAACGCAGGCGGCAGGTTCCTGACATCAGCACGCAACAGCGCACAGCGCGGATCCGCACGGTCTGCCGGGTCGACATAATTGTCGACGAACCAGCGCATGAGCGACGCTGTGAGATCATACCCCGACCCGTTCTCCGTGAATGAGCGGGTGGTAAAGCCGAAATCGACAACCGGCGTCAACAGCACCTGGCCGAGGATGCGCACCTCGCCCGAATCACGCACTTGATGGCAGACGCTGGCTGCGAGATTGCCGCCGGCACTCCAGCCCGCCACGAGCAGACCGCCCGTCTTTCCGCCAAGACCGCCCAGGTTGGCCGAGACCCATTTGATAGCGGCGAGCGCATCCTCGTGGGCAGCCGGAAAGCGATGTTCCGGCGCGTGACGATAATCGACAGAGACGATGACGGAGTCGGCCCGTACACACAAATCCCGGCACAGCGGGTCATCTGACGTGTGACTGCCGAAAAGCCACCCGCCGCCGTGAAAATACACCACAACCCGGTGCGGGCCCGGGCTTGGGGGCCGGTAGAGGCGGTAGGCAAGATGGCCTGCCGGACCGGGAAGCGCGCCGTCAATGATATCGCCGACCGCAGGTCCAGTGGGGCGCATGGTGTTCGCCGCATCCACCACCGCACGCACCTGTGCCGGCGTCAGCGATTCAAGCGGCGGCCCGCCAAGCGCTGCGGTCATTTGAAGGACAGCGTCGACATCCGGCATGAGACGGAACACCACACCGTCGTTGCACTGATGGCGCCCATCCGCCCCTTTGAGGTCGAAACCGAGATAGCCCCGCGCGCGCGCCTGATTGCAGGTTCGCCGGTAAACGTCGACGCCCCCGACATAGGGCAGGACGCCGCGCGGCTTGCCGATGACGTTGGCCCCCGTATACCAGGACTTCGCCTCGCGAAACAGCGACAGCGATGAACAGTCATCCATATGCTGACGCCACCCCTCCTGGGCGGTGCGGGTCGGTTCAATTGTGTCAAATCCAGCGGCGCGAAGATCGATGAGAGTATCGCTGATCCAGTCGACATGCTGCTCGATTGATACCGCCATATTGGAGAGAACCGACGGACTGCCAGGCCCGGTAACCATGAAAAGATTTGGAAAATCCACACTCATCAGACCGAGATAGGTTTCCGGACCGTGGGCCCAGCGCTCCTTCAGCGCGACACCGTTGCGTCCTTTTATGTCCACGGCGAGGATCGCACCTGTCATGGCGTCAAAGCCGGTGGCGAAGACGATCACATCGAACGTCATGTGCTCGGCGCTTGTATCAATTCCATCGTCTGTGATCGCACGGATCGGCGTCTTGCGCAGATCAACGAGCCGGACATGATCAAGATTGAAGGTCTCATAATAGCCCGTATCAAGGCATGGTCGCTTCGTCGCAATTGGATAGTCGTACGGACACAGCGCTTCGGCTGTTTGAGGATCCTTCACGATTGATCTGATCTTTCCACGCATGAATTCGCACAGCGTCTCGTTAGCATCACGATTGATCAGTGTGTCTGAAAATGCCCCCCCGATGCTCAGGAGGTCGCCCGAGCCCCACATCGCCTCATAGATCGACGTGCGCTCGGCC
>JBILMQ010000369.1:0-3140 GCA_044375455.1 Caulobacterales bacterium
CCAGCAGGATCAGGCCAAACCCGCACACCGCCAGGACCCCGGCCATGATCCAGATGATGTGCTGGCTGCCCAACACCGCCATCAGTCCGAGGGAGGTTCCCAGCACGCCGATGATGTTGCCGAAGGTGGTGATCGAGTAGACGGAGCCTGCGATTCGCCCGCCGTGCTCGGCGTCGTCCAAAAGGAGGCGGATGCAGAATGGCGAGAAGAAAGACAGCAGCGTGAAGGGAACAAACATCATCAGGTTTGACGCGAGAATGGCGCCAAGCGGCAGGGAGCGGATCTCAGAACCGATCGTGGAGAGGATCGATCTCTTCAACCCGTCGAAGAAAGGGTCGGGATCAGGCAGGAACTCAAATTGCAGAGCCCAAGGCACGATCGCGATATAGGTTGCAGCGATCAGGACGCAGACCCCGAGGAACACCGAATTGGGATGCTTGTCGGCCAGCCTGCCGCCCCAGTAGTAGCCAACCATCATCGACAGCATCGTGGTGGAAATGAGCGACGACCAGACGAAGATGTCGGAACCAAAATAGGGTGTCAGAGGCCGGCTCATGGCCATTTGCAGGCCCATCACGGCAATGCCGATCATGAACCCGAGCGCCAGCAGCGCGATTTGGCGTGGTCGCGTCATGGATGATGCCTGGGCCCCCTCTTGCGGCTGTTACTGACGGCGCGCGTTGTTGCGGTCAATGGCCCGCAGAGTCTCTACTGGCGCGAAGTCGTCGGTGAGCAACCGCCCGCCGCTGGGCAATGGCTTTTGCCGGCGCCGCGCAACAATCTCCGGCAAGGCATGCCGGAAGCTGTAACGCTTCTGCAGGGCCTGCGCGGCGGCCGCCAATTGCTGGGCGGTTTTGCGCGGGCCGTCATAGGCCACAGCGATCACGCTTGAAGTGTTCAGTGTTGGGCCTGTCCAATATTCGTCAACATTGGCGAAGACGCTTTTCATCGTGGCGATGGCCGCATCGTACAGCAAAGTGTCCGGCGCGATGTTCTGGGTGACGCAGCCCCCAGGCCGCAGCCGACGACGGCACAGCTGGTAGAATTCCCGTGTCGTCAGGTGAAACGGCACAAATGTCCCGCGGTAGGCGTCCAGCTTGATCATGTCGTAGGCTTCGCGGGAGCGGTCGAGGAAGATGCGCCCGTCGCCCTGGGCCACGCGCAGACGGCTATCCTCGCGAAGGGCGAAGTGCCTTCGGGCCAATTCGATGACGACCGGGTCCAGTTCGACGCAGGTGATCGAGGCGTCGGTCATTTCGTCACGGATGTAGGACGCCATCCGCCCGCCGCCTAAGCCGATTTCAAGGATGGTCCTCGGCTGATTGGGATAGGCGAGCCCGCTCATCATCACTTGCGTGTAGTCGAAGACAAGCCGTCCGGGGTCTGCGGTGTCGTAGGCGCTCTCAGAAAACAGTTGTTCGTTGACGCCGAACATCATGGTGACGACCGTGTCCTGGCGGACCACATAAATTGTATTGTACTGGCTTTCGCGCCGCTCGATGAGGCTGCGGCTGCTGACCTGGGCCGCGGCGTCCCGGGGCCCGGCGATCAGGGCTGCGCCGCCCGCCACGAAGACGCTGGCGGCTGCACCGGCGCCCGTGATTGCGTCGCGTCGCGTCACCTTGGCCGCGCCCTGCTTTCCTTTCATCCCGCTCTTCCACCTTGTCCTGGCATCTGCTGATGCAGTGCCTGACTGAGATATGACGCAGGCAAGCGACCTTTCCAAGGCAGGCTTGAAAACAGGCGGGTGGCAGGGACGCAGGCTGGCAAGCCATGGCGTGGCCGGGATCGCCCGGATCGGTCGGCGTTTGGGGGCAGTCATGATCAACGGTTTTTGGGCATGTGCCCCCTGCGGTCGGCGACCGCCCATGGTTCGCTGATCTTGTCCGACCCTCTGGCCGGTCGCACCACGGCAAGCGTGCACAGAGGTGTGGGGCTTGGCGTGACCCCCGCCTACGATCGCGTGGAGCGCTGCTGACGCGACGTCTTTACGGCCAGCCGCCGCATCGCCTGGCCAAGACTTCAGCGATGGCGCGCGATCCACGTCATAGCCCGGCGCCGCGCGGACGCCCCCTGCCCTGGCGGCAATGTGACGAAGGGCTGCGATGCAGGGGGTCTTTGAGCCTCCAACCACAGATCCGGCGCGCAGACCATCATACTCGAGAAGCTCTCAGCGGCCGGGGTCGCCACGGACGAGGGGTCAGACCCCAGCGGCAGACCTGGCGCAGCACGCCCTGCCCTACACCCGAGTCCTGCCCCCCTGTCCCCGGCAAACACCGATGCCCGGCAAAGCGCAGACCTTTTATAATGCGCGCACTATGCAAAGCGCGCACATGAGGCGACGCCGGACCCCTCCCAAGCGCAGGATGACGCGTCTCAGTGCTCGACGTTACGCCAGATCTGCTTGTAGCTGAACCACAGGAGGCCGGCCAGGATGGTCAGGTAGATCATGACCATCAGTCCGACCTGGCGGCGGATCTCGAGTTTGGGCTCGGAAGCCCACGCCAGGAATTCAGCAACGTCTTTCGCCATCTGATCGGTGGTCGCCACAGTGCCGTCCGCATAGGCGACGCGATCGGCGGGCAATTGCGGCCCCATCGAGATGAAACCACCCTTGGGCGTCTGCTTGGGGTCGCCCGTCCAGAATGCAGACAGATCACCCGGAAAATAAGGATTGTAGTATTTGCCCGGAGGCACCTCGAGCCCAACCGGGTCTTGCTCCGGATACCCCGACAGGAGCGAATAGATGTAATGTGCGCCATGGTGGCGCGCCTTGACGATCACTGACAGGTCGGGCGGCAGCGCGCCGCCATTGGCAAGTCGGGCCTCGTCCGTATTCGGATAGGGCGGGCGAAACTTGTCGGAGGGACGGCCCTTGCGGCAGGCCGCCGGAGGCTCCTCGCCGGCGCACTCGCCGTTATAATCGTAGACATTCCCGATGAGATCCCATTCGGACGATACGGCGCGCGCCCAGGGATTTTCATTCGGGTCGACAGGCTTGCCATGACCGGCGCCCAGTTTGATTTCCTCGACGCCGTCCTTGTTCATTTCACGCACCGCGTGGAACGGACCGCCTGGTTCGGCGATATTGCGGTAGTGAAGATGGTTCATGGAATGGCAGGCTGAGCAGACCTCCCGGT
>JBILMQ010000370.1:0-3134 GCA_044375455.1 Caulobacterales bacterium
ATGGTGGCGGTGCGCAGGAAGTATGAGATAGTGAGCCCCTCCAGCGTGAGCCCCCTGGACAAGCGATTGCCACCCACAGCGATGATGTGGCTATCGGGCCGATCCTCGTAGTCCAGGTTCTCGCCGGTAGCGCTGTTCAGCTCGACGATGTCCAGGCGCCCCAGGACGCCGAGCGCACCGGTGGCGACCACCTCCGACGCCGCGTCCAGCTCAACATCAGCGAAATGCTTGTTCAGGGCTTCGACGAACAACGGCATCAGATCGGCACCCTGACGGGCAGCTTCAATCCAGATGTCGCGCTGTCCTCGCAGGGCGTCGGCGACGCGTGCCTGATCCTGCACCCGCGCGCTGACGTGGACGAGCATGGTGTGCGGCTGGCCGGCAAGCCCCCGCCGTTCGCGGATTGCGCCTGCGAGACAGAAAGCGATCAGCGCGTCAGATAGCGAGCCCGGGAGCAACTCCTGCTGCGGGCCCGTCAACACAGGACCGGTCGACTTGCGACGGATGGGTTTTCGAAGCTGACCGACATCTTCGTCTCCGACTCGACGGAACACGTCCCGACCCTGCGCGGATACCCCGAACAGCTCCTCCGTGCCTGTGTACCCGTCGGGCCGTGGTAACTGCAGGGCGAAGTCGCGCGGGAAGAGATCGTCGCCTACCCTTCGATCCGTCGCCGAAGGATTGATGAGGATGTTGGCGAAAGGAGTCGCTGTGTAGGCCACGTAGGCCGCCTTGGAAGCGCGCTGCAGTAGCGAGCGGATCAGGGCGTTGGTTGCGGTCGGACCGTCGCGGCTCCGCGCCGACTCTTCGTCGGAATCATCGTCCATCGACGGATCCGGCGCGCGGTTACCGCGTGTGTTGATGGAGGCCTGATCAGCCTCATCGTCGATGAGCAGCAGGGGAACATCGTCAAGGATCGGCCCGGCCGCTTTTAGCCAGGCGTCAAGTCGCTCCAAAACCGGAACGATCTTCTTCGCGACGATGAGAAATGCGCCGGCATGCTCCAGAACAGCTAGGCCGGGATCCCGAAAATCATCAGTCTTGCCAGTCAGAATCGTCCATTCCGGCCCGCCCGGGATGTCGCGTCCCACCAGTTCCCGCTCCAGCCGCACCTGCGTCTGGTTGCGCAAAGCGTCGTGGATGCCTGAAAGAACGATGATGAGGCGATAGCCCGCGTCGACGGCGCGCGCCGACAGCGCCGTGTAGTTCGCCGTCTTGCCGCTCTGCACATAGCCCACGACCAGACCACGCCCCTGGAAGGCTTCCGCTTGTCTTGGATCAGGCAGATGCCGCAGGACTCGCGCAGATTCCGACGAGAGGCTCGCCACCTGTTCCGGCCGCCAGCGTCCGCTCCCGAGCAGGCGGCGCTCAAGCAGAGCCCAGGCTCCGTCAGGCGCTTCCGGCAGACTGTCCGTCCAGGCGGGAGCCGCGGTTCTTAGCTCACGCAGCCGCGCGCCTGTCATGCGTCGGTCGCTTCGTCGACCAGCGCCGACTGCACATCGGCTTCATCGAGCTCTTCGAGGAACGCAGCAAGAGCGGCGACTGCATCCGGGTTTGCCCCGACCGCTCTCGCCAGATCATTGAGGCCAGGGCTGGCGGACCCGATCTGCAGCGTTCGCCCCCCCAGAAGCCCTTCCGAGAGCTTCCAGGCGAACTTCGATGAGGTCACATTCCGGATCGTGATCGCGGGAGTGGCCGAAGGTGCATTCGACCCAGCCACGCCGGCGGGCGACGACGACCCGCCAGGAGCACCCCGGAAAAATGGCGGGCCAGCGCCCCCTTCGCCAACTCCCGAAGGTCTGTCGGCGCCGGTGCCCATGGGTGTCGGTGCAGGCAGCGCGGGCGGAGGCGTTCTGGGCTTGCGATACTTCGCCTGACTGCGCTTGCGGACGGCGTCCGCCAGGGGCTTGATCTCGGCTTGAAGAAAGCGGGGCAGACGCACGGTCTGCTTTGAAATGTTGATCTGGAACGCCTCATCCAGCGCGGGATCAAAGTCCACCATGACCCGCGCCAGTTTTGTCTTCTCGTCGTTGGTGGCCCACATTTCATGCCACCCACCCCAACGGATCAGACGGTCGTTCCGGTAGATGAAAAGCCCCTGCGTGTCGTTGCGCTTGCCCCAGTATCCGATCCGATCGAGGGCACGTGCCGAGGCTTCAGCGCCCTCGGCAGCGTGGTGCGCCTTAAGTTCATCCTCGGACGGCAGGACGAACGGCTTCACGACGACGTCGGCGATGCCGTGCTCATGGGGGACCTTCAGGGTCTTGACATCGTGAGGCTCAACCAATGGATGGCTGACGGGGCCATTGCTCTCCACCGGTAGGCCGTTGATCCGGATGGAGAGCTGAGCCCTACCTTTGGCCTCACCATCGAGAAAGCGGTGGAAGACGAGGCCGAGATGCCGGGTCAGATCCTGAATCTCGGCAACGTGCGGCGAGACGCCCTTCGCTGACGGCGCGGCCGTCGGTGCCTTCATCTTCTTCCAGAGCACACTGGTCCCGTGCGCACCCGGGTCGGTCGCGGCCTCCTCCCAGGCCTCCAGCGGACTGTCGTCGACCCGCCAGTCGGCCATGTTGTCTCGGTCCCAGGTGAGATGCGTAAGGTCCCCGCCCCTTGCGCGCGTAACCACTGTGAAGACCCGCGCCTGAGACCATGAGGCCCCCTTCAGGCCGTATCCGTACTTGCCGAGGCTGAGCCAGTCATAGTCGACTTCCCCGCCGATGCGCATGGCTTCTGCAAGCTCGGCAGGCCTCATTCCGCAGCCGTTGTCCCGTATCACCAGCCAGCGACCGTTGCCACTGTTGGGCGGATCGAACGTGATATCGATCTCCGTCGCGCCAGCCGAGATCGAATTATCGATGATGTCCGCCACGGCGCTGACGAAGCTGTGTCCCGCATCCCCCAGGATTGCGGCAAGCCGCGCAGGCCCCGGGGGAAGCTGGCGCTGCGCCGCGCTGATGGGCGCTGAGTTCGTCGGGGTCATCGCATTCATCTCGGTTGCGGGGGCGGCAAACATGTCCGGTCGAGCCTCGCTCAGCAGACGAAGCACGCGAGGCGCCTCGTCGAGCTCCAGCGCGATCATGCCGGCGCTGGCGAGACCGCCGGTTGCACCATCGGCAAGTACCGCCTGGGCC
>JBILMQ010000107.1:0-10417 GCA_044375455.1 Caulobacterales bacterium
CTCCCTTTCGATCAACATGGCGGTGAGCGCCATGACCGGCGAAACGCATAAGGCGAGGTCCGCATCGGCCGAGACGTCGGAACAGATGCGGGCCTCGTCGCAGCCGGGCGCAGGAGGTCGGGCGCACGAGGTCGGGCGCACACGGTCGGGCGGCTTGGGTCTCGCCCCCTCACAGTTAGGCCGCGTCGGGCGACAGGGGCGCTTCTGGCGAAGCCAGCGCTGATCAATGTTTGGTCCCTTCCGCTCCTGTCCGCACCGCCCCGGACACTTGCACCCCGAACATTTGCACCCCGGACATTTGCACCCCGGACATTTGCACCCCGGACATTTGCCCAGCCGCACGCGACTGCGCGGTTCCGGCCGGGGCGGTTGTCCCCTCAACTAGCTTGAAGCCGTTTGTGAGCCAGGCTTCAAGCCTTGCGGCCGCACGGGCGCGAAAGCCGCCGGATTGCACCAAAACCTCGTCGCGCCGGCCGCGCAGCGGTGCTAGACGCTTGCCAATGCCCTCGGCGCCGGACTTCGTCTTCTACCCGCTCGCGGCGGCTCTTGCCGCAGGCCTCACCATTGCGTCGCTCGGCGCGGGCGCAGCGCGTTTCCCAACCGGACCAATGGGCGCCGGTCGGACTGATCCGGTGGTTCTGGCTGTGGAAGGCCGCGATCTCGCCCGCTTCGTGGCTGGTCCTCGCGACGTGGTCGAGCTCCGGTCTGAGACGGGCCAGCCCCTGCTCCTGCGCGTCACCGGGGTCAAGCGCGAGCGGGCCGCCGCCACGCCGACACAGACCGCCCATCTGCGCCTCGGGCCGGACCTCGAAGCTGCATACGGCGGCAAGGCCGTGCGCGTCACCATCACCGCGCGCGCCGCGACAGACGCGCCTGCACCTTTCTTCAAGGCCGGATACGCCGCAGCCACGGGCGCGGACTCTGGCTGGACGGAGTTTCCCCTGACCAGCACGTTTCAGGACTACGCGTTCGAGTACCGCCCGCCGCAGGCCAATCCTGAAGACCTTGGTCTTGACTTTGTCGGCATCATGCCTGACCCGAGCGGCGGCGGCCGCGCGGTCGAGATCCGCAGGATCGTGTTTGACGCCCGGGTGCAGAAGCCGGCGCTGGCGCCGCCCGACGGGGCGCCCGCGGCGAGGGTGGCGCCGCCATGAACAGCCCCGCCGATGACGCCGCCGAGACTGGCGGTGTCGATGTCAGGACCGTCGCCGCACGGGTGCTTGCCCTTGAGGCTCGGGCGCTCGCCGACTTCGCCGCCGCTCCGCCGCCGCGGTTGGCTGAGGCCGTCGCGCTGATCGCAGGTCTCGCCGGGCGGGTGATCGTGACCGGGGTGGGCAAGTCCGGCCATGTCGGGCGCAAGATCGCCGCGACACTTGCCTCTACCGGCACACCGGCGAGTTTCGTGCACCCGACAGAAGCCAGCCATGGCGATCTCGGCATGATCGGCCGCGATGACGCAGTGCTCGCTCTGTCGAAATCCGGCGAGCTCAAAGAAGCGTCCGATCTGCTGCACTATTGTCGCCGCTTCGGGATCAAGGTGATCGCCATCACCGCCCGCGCCGAGTCAAGCCTGGCGCGCGCCGCCGATATCGTGCTGGCGCTGCCGGACGCACCGGAGGCCTGCGGCGAGACTTCCGCTCCCACCACCTCCACGACACTGCAGATCGCTCTTGGCGACGCACTTGCGGTTGCCCTTCTTGAGTCGCGCGGTTTCACCGCGGCCGACTTCAAGGTGTTCCATCCCGGCGGCAAACTCGGCGCCCTGCTGAAGACGGTCGGCGACCTGATGCACGCCGGCGATGAAGTGCCGCTCGCGGCCGCTGCAACGCCGATGGCCGATACGCTCTTGATCATGACGCAAAAGCGGTTCGGATGCGTCGGCGTCGTCGATGCGCAGGGGTGTTTGTCCGGCATCGTGACTGACGGCGATCTGCGCCGCAACATGGGTGCGAATTTGCTTGCGCGCAGCGCCGGTGAGGTGATGACCCGCGCGCCGCGCACGGCGCACGTCCGCATGCTCGCCTCACAGGCGCTCAAGCTGATGAATGACACCCGCATCACCGCGCTATTCGTGGTGGATGAGGACATGAAGCCGGTCGGGATCATCCACGTGCATGATCTTCTGCGCGCCGGCGTGATGTGACCAAAGGAGCGCGCATATGAAACTCTTCCTGGATTCTGCAGATGTGCACGAAATCGCCGCACTCGCAGCGACGGGGCTCATCGACGGCGTCACCACGAACCCGTCCCTGGTGGCAAAGGCCGGACGTCCGCTTCTTGAGGTTCTCAAGGAGATCTGCGCCGCTGCGCCCGGGCCCGTCTCGGCCGAGGTGGTGGCGACGACGGCCGACGACATGGTGCGCGAAGGCGCCATCCTGCGCCGTGTCGCGGACAATGTTGTCGTCAAGGCCCCGCTCACCTGGGAAGGGTTGAAGGCGACGCGCCGTCTTGCCGATGATGGCGCGGCGGTCAACGTCACGCTGTGTTTCAGCGCCGCTCAGGCTCTGCTCGCAGCCAAGGCAGGCGCGGCATATATCTCGCCCTTCATCGGCCGCCTGGACGACACCGGACTCGACGGCATGGAGCTTATCCGCGAGATTCGCGCGATCTATGACACTTACGGCTTTGAGACCCAGATCCTGGCGGCTTCCATACGCACGGTTGGTCACGTCCGTGACGCCGCGCTTGCGGGCGCCGACTGCGCCACACTGCCGCCTGCGGTCTTCAGGGCGCTTGCTCACCACCCTCTGACCGATAAAGGCCTCGATGCCTTTCTCGCGGATTGGGCGAGGACCGGCCAGACCATCGGATGAGCGCAACGACGGGAACGGCCAGATTGCGCGCCTGCGCTTCAGCCGGGTAAAGACGACGGCGCGTCCGCGCACAGAGCCGGTGGCGGGATAGGGCTGGCAGGGAGACAAGGCAATGCACGTGACGATGATCGGGACAGGCTATGTCGGCCTTGTGTCTGGGGCTTGCTTTGCAGATTTCGGCCACGTCGTAACCTGCGTCGATAAGGACGCCGACAAGATCGCGCGCTTGCAGGCAGGTGAAATGCCGATCTTCGAGCCTGGCCTGGACGTGCTCGTCGCTCGCAATGTGCGCCAGGGCCGTCTGTCCTTCACCACCGACCCCCAGGCGGCGATCCGGTCGGCCGATGCGGTGTTCATCGCTGTCGGCACGCCGTCTCGGCGCGGCGACGGGCACGCCGATCTCTCCTATGTCTACGGCGCGGCTGAGGAGATCGCAGATCTGATGGAGGGCTACACCGTCGTCGTCACCAAGTCGACCGTTCCCGTCGGAACCGGCGACGAGGTCGAGCGCATTATCCGCGCGCGCAGTCCCGGCGCCGATTTCGCTGTCGTCTCAAACCCTGAGTTCCTGCGCGAAGGCGCGGCCATTGAGGACTTCAAGGAGCCTGACCGCGTCGTCGTGGGGGTCCAGGACGAGCGTGCCGAAGCACTGATGCGCGAACTCTATCGTCCGCTCGCCAACGCACCCATCGTGTTCACCGGGCGGCGCACCAGCGAGCTGATCAAATATGCCGCCAACGGATTTCTGGCGATGAAGATCACTTTCATCAATGAGATGGCGGATTTGTGCGAGGCCGTCGGCGCCAACGTCCAGGAGGTCGCCAGGGGGATCGGGCTGGACAGTCGCATTGGCCCACGTTTTCTTCAGCCCGGTCCAGGCTATGGCGGGTCATGCTTTCCGAAGGACACGCTCGCCCTGGTGCGGACTGCCTCAGAAGCTGGCGCGCCGATCCGCCTCATCGAAACCACCGTGCAGATCAACGATATCCGCAAGCGCGCCATGGCCGAGAGAATCATCTCCGCCGCCGGAGGCGACGTTCGCGGCAAGACGATCGCTGTGCTGGGGCTTACCTTCAAGCCAGATACGGACGACATGCGCGATGCACCTGCGCTTGATATCGTGCCTGCACTGCAGGAGGCGGGAGCGGCTGTGCGTGCTTACGACCCGGAGGGCATGCATGAGGCGGCGCGCTCTTTATCCGGCGTGGTGTTCGCCAGGGACCCTTATGACTGTATCTCTGGGGCTCATGCATTGGCCATCCTGACGGAATGGGACGAGTTTCGCGCCCTTGACCTTGATCGCGTGAAATCCGGAATGGTTGCGCCGGTCGTTGTTGACCTTCGCAATGTCTACAATCCCGCCGAGATGGCGCAGCAGGGATTTGCCTATGTGAGCATCGGGCGCCCGGTCGCGGCCCCCGGGCGGACGTAGTCGCGGGGGCGCCTGAATGGGGCTTCCAAGCAAATGTCCGGTTTATCGCGCGGCGCGCGCCGCGACGGGGTGACTTGGGCGAGGGGGCAGGCTGCGTGCCTGCGCCCCCTGTCCGGATCTCCTGTCCGGATCTCCTGTCCGGATCGCCTGTCCGGATCGCCTGTGCGCGGTCCGATCGGATCAATCTCACATGCCAGCGTAGATCGGTCCTTCACCGCCTTGCGGCGTCGTCCAGGTAATGTTCTGGTTCGGATCCTTGATGTCGCAGGTCTTGCAATGGACGCAGTTCTGCGCATTGATCTGAAACCGCTCCTCACCGGCCGCGCCGACCCATTCGTACACCCCGGCTGGGCAGTATCGGCCCGATGGGCCTGCGAATTCGCCGAGTTCGGAAGATTTCTGCAGAGCCAGGTCACGCACCTTGAGGTGAACCGGCTGGTCTTCCTCATGATTGGTGTTCGACAAGAACACGCTTGAGAGCTTGTCGAAGCTCACCACCCCGTCAGGTTTGGGGTAGTCGATCGGTTTGTGGCGCGCAGCTGGCTCGGTCGACTCGGCGTCCGACTTGCCATGCTTGAGCGTGCCAAAAAGAGAGAAGCCGCCGAGCAGCGTCGTCGTCCACATGTCGACGCCGCCCAGGCCGATCCCTGCGAGGCCGAACTTCGACCAAAGCGGCTTCACGTTCCGGACAAGCTGCAGGTCCTTGTAAACCCAGCTGTTGCGGTAGGCGTCCTCGAACTCGGCCACGCTGTCGCGTGCGCGCCCGGCTTGGATCGCGGCGAAGGCGCTCTCTGCCGCCAGCATGCCGGTCTTCATCGCATTGTGACTGCCTTTGATGCGTGGGACATTCACAAAGCCAGCCGAACAACCGATCAGCATGCCGCCAGGGAAATTAAGTTGCGGCACCGATTGCAGCCCGCCTTCGGTGATGGCCCGCGCGCCATAGGCGAGCCGCTGTCCGCCCTCCAGCGTCGGGCGGATGTCAGGATGCTGCTTGAACCTCTGAAACTCGTCGAACGGCGACAGATAGGGGTTTTTGTAGTTGAGATGCACGACGAACCCGACGGAGACGAGGTTGTCGCCGAAATGATAAAGGAACGAACCGCCGCCGGTTCCAGCGTCCAGCGGCCAGCCGAATGAATGCTGCACCAGACCTGGCTTGTGCTTTGATGGCTCCACCCGCCATAGTTCCTTCAGTCCGATCCCGAACTTCTGCGGCTCGCGCCCCGCGTCGAGCGCAAAGGTCTTTATCGCCTGCTTCGCGAGGGATCCGCGCACGCCTTCGGCAAGCAGGGTGTATTTTGCATGGATCTCGATGCCTGGCGTGAAGTCGCTCTTGGGCCGTCCGTCGCGCCCCACGCCCATGTCGCCGACCTGCACCCCCTTCACCGCCCCGGTCTCGTCATGGACCAGCGCGGCACCTGCGAAACCTGGATAAATCTCCACCCCAAGCGCTTCGGCCCGGGTCGCCAGCCAGCGGCACAGATCGCCCAGAGATCCGATATAGGCTCCATGATTGTTCATCAGCGGCGGCATGAGGAAGTTGGGCAGCTGCAAAGCGCCCTGCGGCCCCAGGATGAAGAATCGGTCATCGCGCACCGGGGTTGTGAGCGGTGCGCCGTCCTCACGCCAGGTCGGCAGCAATTCGCTGAGCGCGCGTGGATCCACCACCGCGCCGGACAAAATATGCGCGCCGACCTCGCTGCCTTTTTCCAGCAACGCCACCGAGATTTCGGCCCCCGCCTCGGCCGCCAGCTGCTTTAACCTGATGCCTGCCGACAGTCCTGCCGGCCCGCCGCCCACGATCAGGACATCGTACTCCATGCAATCGCGCTCGATCTGCGCGCCGTCGTTCTGCGCCATTTCCGCCCCCGTAGGCCCACGCCCGGCGCTGCCGCGCCGGGGCGCCGAAGTCGCCCGTCATCGCTGCGTACCTAACGCGACCGGGCCGTGCCGGAAAGGGCGCATGCTGCGCGTGGCCTTCTCATGCGGCCCGAGCGCCGCCGCCTGTGTGCGACCCTCGCCCAGCCTCAAGAGGCCTGCGGGGTGCGGCGCGCACAGCCGCCAGGACCAAACCGGCACGCTTGAAGGCGTGACCGGCGCCGCGGTGCGCCGCATCCAGAGGGCTCTGCAGGCGGCAGTGGCGTCAGGCCGCGCGTGGGGGCTTCGCGTCGGCTGCGCTGGCGTCTGGCAGCCTCCTTGGCATCAGCCGGCGGTACGGCGCGCCTCAACCACCACTGACGGCTTCCCGCTGCGCACCGGCGCCCGCGCCGCAGCGCCGCACGGCAGGTGGATCGATACACTGCACCCTTCGCCGCGCTTGGACGTGACGCCGACCCAGCCCCCATGTGCCTCGACAAAGGCCCGCACCAGGGCAAGCCCCAGACCGAGCCCGCTCGACTGACGGTCGCCCGCTTCCAGCGCGCCGAACATCGAGGCCTGGATCTCTGGGTCCATGCCAGGGCCGCGGTCTGAGACGCACAGGCGCATGGTTTCGCCGACCCGCTCGCCGGCCAGGGTGACGACCCCATTGGCCGGTGAAAACCGAATTGCGTTCGACAGCAGGTGCGCAAGCGATTGCTTCAGCCGTCTGGCGTCGACGCGCACCATTCCAAGGTCATCGGCTCCAACGATATCAATCCGCACGCCTGCCGATGCGGCGTCCGCCCGCGCCTGCTCGGCGGCGTCCTCCAGAAGCAGGCGCGCCGGGGATTCCTCCTGGGTCAGTTCGAGCCGGCCAGACTGCACCAGCGCCATATCCAGTGTGTTGTCAATAAGACGGTCAAGCTGGCCGGCGCCCGACAGAATTGTGCGTACCTGCTCCTTCTGATCGGTGTTCAATGGGCCCAGGACCTCGGCATCCAGAAGTTCGGCGTAGCCCTTTACGGTGGTGAGCGGGGTGCGCAGATGATACGCGACATTTTCCACCAGCCGCGCCCGCAGACGAGATGTCGCCATCAGCGCTTCCGCCTTGCTGCGCAGCGCATCCTCGACTTGGCGCTGCGCCGTCACGTCCATGAAGGCCACGAGCGTCGCCCCGTCGGGCAATGGGTGGGTGACATAGGTGAGAATGAGGCCGTCCGAGCGCGGCGGCAGCTCGCCCTGGAAGGTGGTCCGCGCCTGCGGGCTCGGATCGGCGATGCGTGCTTTGATGGATTTCCAGACGTCTGCATCATGCGACAGCCGGCGCACAGCGAGCATGACGTCCTCAAACGACGCCTCCTCACTGAGCGCGCCGTCGTCCAGTCCCCACAGACGGGCGAATTCTTTGTTGCGCAGGCGCAGCCGGCCGTCACTGCCGAAGACTGCAACCGCTTCATGCAGCCGATCGAGCGTCGCCCCGTGCACGCCAAGCAGCGACTGATACTGCGTCTTAAGCGTCAGCATGTCGGTGATGTCGGCGAACACGAGAAGCAGGCCGCCAAGCGGATGGCGCTGGCGCGCCACACGCAGTGTGCGCCCATTCGGGAGCGGCCAAAGGTCTTCCGGCAGATCCGCCGTCTCCTGATAGAGCGATAGCTCGTGGGCCCGCCAGGCTGCGAAGTCCGGCCGGGCCGGCAGGCGGCGGCGCTCGCGCAGGCGATCAAGGATCGCCCCGTGGGTCGGACGGTCGCGCAGCCAGCTCTCCTCCAGCTGCCAAAGCCGGGAGAAGGCGCTGTTGTGAAAAATCAGACGTTTGTCTTGACCGAAGATCGCAACGCCATTGTCCAGGTGATTGAGCGTCTCGTCATGCGCCTTGACGTGGCGTTCAAGAGCTATGCGGTACTCCTCCGCCTCGGTTTCATCAAAGGACACCCCGGCCACGCCGCCAGAGATCGCGAAAGCCGCCAGGCGCAGCGCGCGCCGGCGCCCGCCAACCACGACGTGACGAAGGTCGTCAACGAGGTCGCCAGTCTCCAGCGCGCGCTTCGACAGGTCGGTCACGAATGGATCGAGCAGCGCATTCTTGTCGATCGCCGAATCGAGGTGCTTGGCCTCCACCGCTCGCAGGTAGGCTGCGTTCGCCCACTGCAGCTTGCCGCCGCCTGACAACCGCCAGATCGGCAGCGGCGCGCGGGCCGCGATGTCGTGAAAGGCCGTGGGATCGCGCGTGAGAATATCCCGATATTCCTCAATTCTGCCGCGCGCGCCCTGTTCCTCCATGCCCTTGATCGTGGCGTCGGTAAGCCACAGCACGGCGCGCGGCCCGGCTGTGCGTCCGTCAGCCTCGAGAAAGCGGCCGTGCGGACCGTACACGGTGAGCGAGAAAGGCGCGCCATCACGCCGGAGGTCGATCAGACGGCGACGCAGCGTCGTCGTCTCGCCGACCGCATCATGGGCTTCCAGATCGCCCAGACCGTCGAGGATGCGGGCCGCTGCATCGGGCGTCTTTGACGCGTCGGCGAAACGGAACAGCGCTGCGAGCGCCATCGGGGACCCGTAAAGCTTCGGAAGGCCCCATTCTGTGGGGTCAGCGCCCGCGTCCTCCTCCCACACCAGGATAACGCCTGGGTGGGACGCGAAGACGCTTTCCATGCGCGCGACCGTCGCCTGCCAGCGACCTGCTTCAGACCGCCATTTGCGTGAGTCTTTCCGCTCGCCATGGGTCACCCGGAGAGCCCACAGGAGACACATCAAACCGAACGCCGCGAGGCCGCCCGCCACAAGAAGGACGGCAGACGGCAATTCCGCACTCATGAGCCCGCGCCCCCGCGAATCGTTTGACAGGATTAACGAAAGGTTGACCGATTTGCGGCGGCTTGAAAACCGTCTCCGCGCAAGATCTTACAACTTCAGTGGTGATATGCCCCAGATCTAGCGTCTTTACAAAGGTGTTAACCATATGCTGGGGGAAAGATTGCGGATGGCGAACCGACGGATGTCAGCAAGGACGGTCCCGGGCAGAGCAGCTTTCCGGGCCTGATTGGCCTGGACGTGCGTGGTCCAGAGTGGCCCGGGCTGGCTGTCTGGTCCGGGCTGGGCTGTCTGGAGCGGGCGACTGGGCCAGGGTTATGTTGCCCGGGCTATTTGCCCGCGGGGACGGGCTTGGCGCTGATAAGCCTGCTGATGCGTCCGTGCGGGCCGGGCAGCGGCGCGACGCGCGGTCGCGGCCCCGCAGCAGCCGGACGCCCGGTTGTGCAAACGCGTTTCCTGGATCGCGGGCTGTTCTGCGGTGTCCCAAATCGTGTTAAGCCGTTGCCTTCACGGACGTTTCGCGCGCCGCCATTGGACGTATCCACTTCGGTCGACGGAGTGGTTCGCGCCGCGCCTGTGCGGGTGTCTTTTGCGGGGGCCCTCAGACGGGGAAAATGCAGCAAAACGCGCGCCATTACCCTTCGCGACGCGCGCGCACTGAAGCCTCCTTCGGAAACGTCGGCAAAGAATCTTCCCTGGGATGACCAGTTCCCTGGGATGACCAGTTCCCTGGGACGGCAAGCACACCGGCGTTGGCGTTCCGGTCTGGCCGGGCGGGCCGCAAGAGCTCCGTCGTCCGCCACAAATGGCGCGATGTATCGCAGACCCATAGGATCGGCGCGCACGACAGCCCGTGGACGCCGGACGCCGCCGGCGCGTGCGAAGGCGGTGATCCGGCAGGTCAAGCCCAGTAAAGGTCCGACGCTGAAGAAGCGCGCGGTCGCGACCGGCCTCACCGTCGCAGACCTCATCGATGCCGCCTTCAGCGACTCCTCGCGGGCTGTAACTTGATCAAGGTGAAGCGCTTGGTCTTTGTCTCCGCAGGACGCCACAACCATGCGAGGCTGACGTACGTCGACCGGACCGGGATTGATCTTGGAACAGGCAGGCTGCAGTGAGTCCTTCGGACGTTAGCTCCCAAAGCACTGAATGACGGCGCCGTTCGTGCTTGCTGGACCAGCCCATGAGGGAAAGCAGCTGGGACGCGTTGGTGCGACAGCTGGCGCCTTGCCTGCCGCTGGTCGTCAGGAAATCCTGCCGGGCCCCAAAGGGCGGTGCTGCGATAAATCTCCTTCCCGGGGACATGGCGCGCCTGTCGGTCAGTGTCGACCCTGCAGATGTGCCCGTTGTGGGCCGTGCGGCGGCACGCGCGTATATCGCGCGGCCGTTGACGGCCATGGCTGAGGAGATCAAGCGCACGATTGCTTCGGCGCGTGTGACGTGCGGCCCTGCGAGGCTGCGCGTTTGCACCGCAGATGTGTGCGGTGTCGCCCGCCCT